>DATGZA010000047.1:0-32812 GCA_035297365.1 Nitrososphaeraceae archaeon | reverse complement strand
AGTAAAACATAGAACAATACAGCTAGAAGAATCTAATAAAAGGCTTTTATCAGCAAATGAAGATTTGCAAAAGAATGATATGATGCAAAAAGAATTTATCAACGTAGCTGCACATGAATTAAGAACACCAACTCAATCTATAATTGGTTATATAGAAATGGTAAAAAGATTTCCAGAAAATTTTCAAAAATATCTAGAACCTTTAGAAAGAAATTCAGAAAGACTTTACAGATTAACAGAGGATATTTTGGATGTTTCAAGAATAGAGAGTAATACTCTAAAACTAGTCAAAGAAAAATTTGATATCACTCAATTAGTTTATGACACAATAAAAGATTTTATAAATCGATCTCAAAATACAAAAAATAATAGTTTCAAAATAGTATACAATAATGAAATGTATACAGATAAAATTATAAATAACGAAAGTGACAAAATGTTCGTTTATGCAGATAAAAATAGGATACAACAAGTGCTACTTAATTTGTTATCTAATGCCTACAAATTTACAGAAAATGGACAAATAATGATTAAAATAATAAAATCAGATGATAAGGTAGTAAAAATAAGTATAGAGGACGATGGTAGGGGAATAGATCCAGAGATCTTATCAAGATTATTTCAAAAATTTGCAACGAAATCAGATAAAGGTACAGGTTTAGGATTGTATATTTCAAAAAATATCGTTGAGGCTCATGGTGGTAAGATATGGGGTATGAATAACGATAAAAAAATTGGTGGAGCCACATTTGGATTTACTTTATTAACATATACAGAACAAATAGGCACATAGGTAATAATTTAAAATGAAAAATAACCTTAAAATAATATAGATTATCATATAGAATTGAAGAATAAAAATAATTAAAGAAAGAAGAACATAAAATTATAAATAATAAATAAAATAAATGACACAAGAAATGATGCAAGACTAAATAAAATCCAGGAAATAATATTTTTGATCTATTTTACGGTTGACTATTTGAAAATAAAACTTGATAATATTAATAAAAGAATTAAATCAAGTCTTTTTACAATTCAACATAGGACCTCAACTTCATGAGAATGAAATCGTTCCAGCACGGTTTTTAACTCGTGATTGATCTTCTTTTTGTTATAATCAATCATGGAATGAAATTTGAATCCCTCTTACTATCATAAGTTTATACAATTTTCATATTGTCAATAATAATCTAAAAATAAAAATAACCTTCAAATTAAAAAGTTAATTAATGAGATCTATTTTTGATTGCGTTAGATGAATTTCTTAATCAGAATTTAGATTATGGCAAATGAATGAAAAGAGATTTTTAAATTAATAAGATGTTTAGAAGATAATAATAGTTGTTATATTTAAATAAAATATTTTTGAAAATTTATTAATTAAAATCTGAAAAAAATATTATTTTAGGGTAGACCAATAACAACAACAATAATAGTAATAATAATAGAAACTAAAATAATATTCATTATTTCATTTTTATCTTGTTACTGTTTCACAATCTGCAGTTTTTCTATCTCCGTTCAAATTGTTAAACTGTACTATGATATCATTTCCTGATCCACATATGTAAAAATCAGCACCCGAATTACCTATCAACGTATCATCACCATTTCCTCCTATCAATTTATCATTACCTTTATTTCCTTTAAGTACATCATTTCCATCTCCACCGTCAAGTAGATCGTCTCCTAAATTGCCAACTAAATCATCATCTCCTAGTCCACCATACAATTTATCGTTCCCAGAATCACCTATTAGTTCATCATCACCTTCGTTTCCATTTAAAATATCATAACCCAATCCGCCGTACAAAATATCATTACTTTTTCCTCCGTTTATACAATCATTAGTTATACTTCCATGTATCATCCCTGTTGAGGAAGTGGCATTTATCACTTTATCACATTGGGAAATATCAATATTTGATGAGGAAGGTGCTTGACCATTTATCAATAAAACACCGCAAGTACCAACAATTGATATAATGAAAATTACAACTACTATTATTATAGATACAGAGTTTTTAATAAGAAAGTTTATTGTTATTTTTTTATTCAACTCTAAATATATATAGTTAATCTATATTTTTAAGATATTGTTATTTTTTAAAATTATGAAATATCTTGATAATAGGTACAATTCTTAAATTACTCTATATAACCTATAAATTTTGTAAATAAAAATCAACTTCTATGAGTCAATTTTAAAGATGCTGTCTTTGCGAATGTAAATATACAAATATAGAGAATAAAATTCTTTTAAACTGAGAAAATCAAATTTGTCACTAGATTTTGCAAATTCTTGTATTTATTCAGGAGCTATGAAATAATTATTTATACTGTTAAAAATTCTCCTTTACTTCTTACTTTAGCATCTATCTAACATTAATGTTTGAACGATGATTGTAACTTTCTTCAAATAATATTAATATTTTTTCAAAGTTTCTACTCTTTTTATAAGATAGTATTGTCAAAATCATTAGAAAATCTGTAGCTAAAAATAAAGTTATTTCTGTTATCACATTTAGATTTTACTTTACATCCAACTCATGTTATATGATTTATTATCATTAATATGTCAATAGAAAAATAATTTAAGTTAATATTTCTTAATTTTTATAAAACCCAACATAAAAATAATTGCTAAAGTTGACAGACTTATACTATAAAGCAATGCTATGTTAATATCATAATTATCCCACAAGAAACCAAAAGTGATATTTCCTATTAAGAGACACACCCCTACTATCAGACCATAGAATCCAAATGCAGTTCCTCTATTTTGTTGTGACACATATTTAGAAATTAACGCTCTCTGAATAGTCTCAGATATACCAACATATAGACCATATATTAAAGGAATTGAAATGATGTAAATGATATTATTTTTATCTGAAAAATACATAAAAATTGTAGAAATTATAAACAACAGAAATCCAATTATTAATACTCTTTCTTTTCCTATCTGATCTGATAATATTCCGGAAGGAATACCAATTATAGTATGGGTGACATTAATTATTATGTATATGATAGGTATGAAACTCTGTTCAACTCCTAAATCAGAGGATTTTAAAAGTACAAAGGAATAGTTGAATGCGCCTAGACTAAAAATTCCCAATATTACAATTATATAAACAAATGTTTTATTTTCTATGAATAAAATTTGTAAATTTGAAAAAAAGGTAACATTAGTAAGTCCTTTTTTACTATTTGTATAAAGTTTATCTTTTACAAAATATATCAATATAAAAAGTGATATTATTCCAGGTATTATTGAAAGTAAAAAGATGTACTGAATATTTTGAAACAATTCTAATATTAAAAATGCAAACAACGGACCTATTATAGCACCTATTTGATCTAATGTTCTATGGATACCAAATGCTTTTCCGGAGATGGATTGATCTATAGAATCAGCAATTAATGCATCGCGGGGTGCGGTTCTAATACCTTTTCCTATTCTATCAGAAATTCTGACGATAATAGTATCTAGAAAAGAGGTAACAAATATAAAAAAGGGTTTACTGATAGCTGATATTCCATAGCCAATTATAATGAGAATTTTTCTTTTTCCAATTTTGTCAGAAATATATCCCGAAGGTATTCTAAATATATAATTTACAAATTCTCCAGATCCTTCGATAGCGCCTAAAATGGTTCTTGATAAATCTAAATCTTTAATAATATACAAAGGTAAAACGGAGGTAACCATTTCAGTAGAAATATCTGTAAAGAAACTAACTAAACCCATGTACAATACATTTTTTAAACCCTGATATCGTCTCATTTGTTAAAACATTTCAAATTAACAGAGTGGATATATAAGATATAATTAATACTAAAAGAAGATTATTTTTAATCTATTACTTTTTTGTATTGGATTTGTGATAAAATTGTACTTACCTATTCTAATACCATTATATGAACTAGAGAATTTCAATCAATCTTAAGTAAAAAGAGGCGAGCTATTACCTGATATTAAATTAGAAAAAATGAATAAAAAAAGGGAAGCAAGTTTGTGTATTGATTCGTTTATTTAAGTTATTGGGGTACGTGAGAGCATATTTTCATTTACAATACAGATAAACAGACAGAAGGTGTAGTATGAGAATATGCTTCTAACACATTGCCATCAATTCCAGATTATAACAGGATTTGGAGAATAATAAATAGAGCTTAGAATGCTACGAAGGAATTTTATACTTTTGATTTTGTAAACTTTGTGAACTTCTTTTACTGTAAATATTGAGCTTTTAATTATATTGTTAGATAAAAAGAATGAACCAAATATTTATCCTGTTTGGTATTACTTTCATTCATCTCAACTAAAATTCTATGTTAAAACTTCAAATATCCTAGGAAAAATAGTTTAAAATAATAAAATATATTTTTGTGTAGTTGAAAGTAATGCGTTATATATAGGAGTAAGTGTGAGGAAAAACAAAAATCAAGATACATGAGAATGTGAATTTTGTAGTTTCTAAGTGTGAGAAAAATGCTATAAAACATCTAGATAATTATAAGATCAAATAGCTAAAATGTTGATTGATAGTCCAAGGAAAGGGCATTCAATAGTTTTTGAAATTACTCCATCGTATTTTTCTATGTGGGATGGTAGTAAAATAGGATCTTAGTCATATTATCCTATAAATTCTATTTTGATAGTCAAGATATGTAAATAGTTATAGACTAGAGTATAAAAATAAGGTTTGATTAATAGGTTGCATTATATTCCACTGTTTTGTATAATATATTGATTTTTTTGACTCAAAATATTTTTCCTATGAGAGAATGGCATGTAAAAAACATGGAAAAAACGATAATAAAACATGTTAAAGGTCTTTCACCTGATGCCAGTAGGTTTGAACGAAGAATTCATAAACGTTATGGTGGAATAAATAAAGTACAAAGGAAAATAAAATATGACATCAAACATGGAGTAAACAACGAAGAGGTTATTTTGTTTTTGCAAAAGGTGAGAACTTCGACAGAATTTTCAGATCTTCGTGAATGTGAGGGATCCTTAGATAGATTAGGAGAGATTGAATCATATTTTATCTAATCAAAATTTATACAATTTTTTCTAAACATTTTTCTTTGATCCAAGTAAAATTGGTTCTTTTTATAACGATAAGGAAAGTGAGTACTAATGGTATGTAAAGGAATATGCTTACGTCATAAGGCATTAAAACCTGGTAATATTGGTCGTTATCTAGCAGGACAAAAACGTTGTCAAGTATGTCAGCTCTTTATCAAATGGGAAGGTTTCTGGTGTCCATGTTGTGGTTATAGATTGAGAACAAGACCAAGAAATAAGAAATACAAATCAAAATTAAAATTGGATCAAGGCTAGTAATAATTGATTTATATAAAATTTGAAATTATTAGAAAGTAGAACCATTTTTGACACATGAGTTATAATATCTGTGAATGAAATATATTGATAAATATTTATTTGAACTTGATTTGGTTTTCTAATTTAAATAAGGTATTATATTAAAAAATTATTTACCATTAAATATGTCTAATAAATCTATTATTGTAATTTATTTATTGATAATGTTATTATTAATAATGACTGCAATTGTTCCATTTTTTGTATATAGTCTAGCAAATAGTAATGATAATAATCCATTAAATACTTTTAGAGACTTATTCAATACTTTCAAAAAAAATGTATTTAATTTAACAAAATCATTAGAGTATAATATAGAAATTGATTCTAACCAGGTGTTTCCCAATGAAACTATTAAAACGTTTATTTTAGACAAAAAAGAACCGTTAGAATATATTATACCTATTATGAAATATAACTTATTAGGATTCGACATCTTTGCTACTAATATCAAAGTAGTAACAGATCCTAAACAAATTAATATCGAAGGTAAAAACAAAACTAGATTTGACTTTCCGATTATGAATGCTAGTAATGTAAGAGTGAATAATACCATGATCAATCTAGCTTTTGATAATGTAGATATGAGTTCTACATATGTAATTTATGATCCAGAAAAAGATAAACTCTCTATATATGTACCAATTTATGTTGCAGCAAGGTATCTTCCAAATTGAATTCTACTAAAAAGTAATTAGAATAGTATTATTTATTATAAATATTTTTTTATAATTGGATTTAGAACATAAATATTTACAAATATTGGTAGAAACTTTTATGACATTTATAAAAAGAGTAGAACGTCAGATTCTCCAAATATTTATTTCATGAGTAATAATAGTATATAAATAATGAACAAGACCTCTATGTAGTCCTATCTATATACGACTTGAAATTTGGAGGTAATTTTCATTAAAAATTATTTTAAAATGATTTTGTGAATATGAAATATTTAAAATCTTGATAGTATTGTTAAAATGTACTTGTCAATTAAAGATGATAATGATGAGAAAGATGAAATGATGGAGACTGGTAAGATTGAAGATTATGATATTGAAAAACTTGCAAATACGGATAATATTATTCATCAAAAAATTCAGTTATGGACTAATGATGATGGGAATGAATATGCTCTTCGATTGTTACTAGATGGAGATATCAATTCCGACAAACAAGAATTTATTACATCAACCAATCCTAATGAGAAGTACATATATCCAGTTGCGGAATCTGATGATATTGAGGATCTAAGACATGGTTGGGATTATACACTAAGAGAATTGATTGAAAATTATAAGGAAAAATTGTATCAACAAAATTTTAGAGACGATAAACATTTGTATCATATCAAATTGATATCTTTCCATAAATGTACCTATTGTAATAAAAAATTTGCTAATGAGGAAGAGAAAAAGGAACATGAATTTATTTGGCATGTTTGAGATATGAACAATACAATCGTTTTGTTAAAAGATTTACAATTAATTTAATATTTTGAAAAGGTTAAGTTTCCTAAATAAAAACATTATTTTTATATATTGATAAATTTTATGAATAATAATCATAGAACTAAAATTTTTTTAAACTTTTTAACAAGGATTTATTTTTCGTCATTAATCAAAAATTATAGACAACTGGGAATAGTAGATGTGAGTGATAAAGAGACATTTCTATTAGTTTCTGAACAATAAAGGAAAAAACGATAGTTAGAGTAGTAATCTACAATATTATTTTATAATCTATCTAGATGTAATTAAATAATCACTAACCTTACGAAAATAATGTAATTATTTCCATCAAAGCTATTTCATAAAATAAAGCTTTTAATTCTTATGAAGAAGAAGGGATCCCTCGTTAGATATAAACGTCTTTTACAAAAGTTTCAAAAATTCTTTATATTCCAATCTCCTTTTTCTGTCTCACTATTTATCATTTCTTGAATTTCTTTATTTGAATGTGATGATTGTAAATAATTGATAGATATTTAAAAAACGCGGAGAGCCAAGATAATCCTGAATATAATCCTAAATTTTTTAAAAAACTTTTAATTCGATTTTATCTCTATTTTCTTCAGGTAAATAATTCGAACATGTATTTCGTTTTTTTAGTCTTTTCTTAATTGATGTAATTCTTCTATTTTTATGCCATTAGTTATAACAACAGGAAAGTTTATTTCTATTGTTGAAATGAGTTTCATTCCAATTATTTTAAAAAAGAGTATTTATACTACATTACTTTCAATAGCTAATATCTATCATCATCAAATTAAAAAATAAAAGAGATGAAATATTATTATTGAATGAACAATGGGAATAGATCTTAAACCTATCATAACTTCTTCTCCGATAAAACTTTCTGACCTGTCAGATAAAATAATAGCTGTTGATGCATACAATACAATATATCAATTTCTTGCCACCATTCGTGGTCTAACGGGTGAATCTCTTACGAACAATAATGGAGATATAACAAGTCATCTAAGTGGATTATTCTATAGAAATATCAATTTTTTATCAGAAAATATAAAATTGATATACATATTTGATGGTAAACCTCATCAGCTAAAATCTAAAGAAATTGAAAAGCGAAAGAAATTGAAACAAGAAGCGGTTGAAAAATATCAAGTGGCATTAGCCGAAGGCAGACTGGAAGACGCACGGAAATATAGTCAGGGTACAGTAATTTTAACTGGTAAAATAATAGAACAATCGAAAAAAATTTTAGAACTTTTAGGAATTCCTATTCTTCAAGCAACATCAGAAGGAGAGGCAGCAGCATCATATTTAACAAGAAATGGGGTTGTTTTCGCTTGTGGAAGTCAAGACTATGATTCCTTGCTTTTTGGTGCTAAAAAATTGATCCGTAATTTAACAATAAGTGGTAGAAGAAAGATTCCCAATAAAAATAAATATGTAAGTATAGAACCAGAGATTATTTATCAATCATTAATTTTGGAATCAACGAAATTGACATTAGAACAATTGGTGGATGTAGGAATTTTAATAGGTACGGATTTTAATCCTGGTGGTTTTCCAGGTATTGGTCCAAAAACTGCATTAAAATTAATTAAGGAAAATGGCAGATTGGAAAAAATTAACAAGATAAAAGAAAGTTTGGAAAATGTTCCTTATCAAGAAATAAGAGAAATTTTTCTCCATCCTGACGACATATCAATTGAAAACATAGAATTTAAGGAGCCTGATTCTAATCAAATTACGAGTTTTTTGTGTGAAAAAATGGATTTTTCAAAAGAAAGAGTTGAGATGGCTTTAGATAGATTAAAAAAAATTCGAGAAAGACGTACTCAATCTTTAGAAAAATGGTTTGTTTGAGTATTAACCATTTTTTTAAGACATATACATTTTTTGTATCAATAATATAAAAATAAAAATGGTAAAAGAATTTACAATTTATCTTTAGTTTATATCCCTTTTTTTCTTTTCTATTTTTTTTTCGCTAGACAATCTTTCTAATTTGTAAGTATTGAGATCGACAAATTTTATTCCTTGGCACAATAGTGGATGTACATTTCTTATTTTCTTGTACATTTCCTGACAAATGTAACGATAATCAGGATGTCCTTGTGGTAGTGTCCTTAATTCAATCATATGTGTTGCTTCCCTTAGATTTAGTTTGATAAAATATGGATATTTATAGGCAAAATTTACAACATATTGTGCTTCTTCTGGATTATCTTTAGCAATGATTTTGAAGACTTCGTCACATTTATACATAGAATCCTTGAAATTTTTGGTTATCCCCAATTCAATAATTTCATTAGGAATATCATATCCGTGTCTGGTTGAGAGCAATTGTCTTTCTAGGGTTAGTATTCGATGTCTGTGAAGATCACGAAACATGCCAAAATTAGTAAACATTTCAAATGTATACTCTATCATTTCGAAGGCTCTACCTGGACGTTGTCTTCTATTTGTTCGTAGACTTGTATAGGTATTAATTATTTTGTGTCTTTCTTCTTTAGGTAATGACTTTACATAATTGATAATTGTTGCTAGAGAATGACCTAAAGCTTGTTGATATAAAATGGCAGATGCTACTTTAATTTCTGCATCGAAATTATTTTCATAATATAATAGAGTAATATAATCAGGATTATTATCTGGAATAATCTTAGACAGATGTGTAAATGCTAGTTCAATAATCATATTCTTTGTTTCTTTAAGATAATTTTGCATTGATATCCCGTGATTGCTTTTTACTCTATGGATAAATGATGATATTGTTAAATCAAGTTCTTCGTAAAGTTGATCGGCCAAATTATTCATTTCATGTAAAGATGAAGAATACATTTTTGTAAGTAAATATTCAAATGCTCTTCCGTTTCCAGTGATTCCCAGATTGGTTAATGTAGAAGCAGGTAAAATTCCACGTAAAATATCTAGTGATTTGGCTTTTATTGTACTATTGTATATACGTTGTGCAGATTTAATATCCTCAGGATCCTTCAAATTATTGAAAAATGTTTCATGATTAGAATATGAATCAAAGAAATGAAAATTTTCTATCGGTTCAATTTCTGATAAAAATTTTTGCATTGGTTCAATATTTTCTGAATATGTGTCAAATGCAAAATCACAAGCTTCAATATACATATCAGCATAAGAAGAATCCATGATTTTGTTTTCTCTTAGATACTTATACTTGCCATTAATTTTCTTGTTAAAAGAAACATAACGTGATGATTTTTCTAGATATGACAACCCTATTCTATGATCTTCGATATTTTTAGCGGCTATATTAGATATTGATTCAATAGCTAATTGCATTTCTCCTAATTCTGCAACAGAGTCATCACCATATTCTAATAGCACTTTCTTGTAAAACTCTTCTCCACGATATGGATTTTTTACAAATTCATCTAGAAAGATTCTACGCATTGTTTTATCAGATCTTGAATATCTGGACATTAATGCGCCACGGTCTACTTGTCTGGGTGTTGTTATCACAAAAATAGTTTTGTCTATATTGGAAAAATGTGATAAAAGAACTCTTTTTTCATCTTCTGAAAATGAATCAACCAAATTATCCAACTATTAAGAAATATAATTTGAGTATAATAAATTAAACCAATTCTTAACTGAAAATTAACTTGATAATTTTTAGAAATAACTACAAAAAAATAAAATAAAATTAGTGGTGATTTTTAACCTTCTTCCCAACCTGTTTTGAATAATCCGTGCTTCTTTAATGGAATTGGTTGTCCTGGTGTGTAATCCATTGGTCTCATCCAGAATATTGCCTTTGTTGGACAAACGCCTATACATGCACCATCAGAGATGCATCTTTCTGGATAAAATACAAAGGCTTTACCTCTCTTCCAGCCTTCTACTGGTTTTACTCTAAGAACATCTGGACCAAGAGCAGTACAAATTTCTACACAAAGTGCACATCCAATACAATGTTGTTCACTAATATCTGGAAGTATTGCTACTGGCATTTAATTCACTGCTGTTCGGTTCTTGCTGAAACTATTTAAACCCTATGTTGTACGTATAACAGCGATATAATATCAACTTTTGTCATTAGAAGAGAGATTAATCTCCATAACCATTTGATAACCAAAAAAATTGAGATGTAGGATTCAAATAGAAATTGTAGTCATTTTGGATGTATTTGTAATATTATTTTTATTGATAAATCCTGATGATGATACGAATATATATTTAGATGGAATAGTGGTTTTAAAAGTACATTTTTGAGGATCTAGAATATTTGGACAAGGTTTTGCATCTTTTATCATATATACAAGATTTCCCTGGTCATCAAACCACATAATATCTAAATTATATTGTATATTCAACAACCATAATGAATGTAAGTCTAATAGTGGATATACAAGAATTATTCCAGCATTAGATGGAAATTTATCTTCTCTAAACATTAACCATCTTTGTCTTTCAGCATCAGATTCAGCTATTTCCACATTTATTATTGAATTATCTATTTTGATTGTTCCCTTGTCAAAATCTACTGATTTATCTCTAATTTCATCTGGTATGAAAATAATTCCAATTATTCCAATAAAAAAAGATACAACAGCAGCCGGTATTAATACAGCTGCCTTTCGAACCAATAAATCATATAAAAAATCTCTTTGATTTGAATTTTTCTTTCTGTCTTTATATCTATCACATTAGCAGTTTTATTTTTTTTTAACTGTATATTTTTAAACTAACGTCAATTTAATAAACTATCGAACAATTTTATTTAATTCATTATGCATCTTTTGTATTTCTTCAATAGATGTTCCATCTTCTAGTGTTGTTGTATCACTTATTTTCAAATCACTTACTATGGATTTTAGTAACCTTCTCATAATCTTTCCACTTCTTGTTTTTGGAAGCTTATTCACAAAGTATATTTGTTCAGGAGTAGCAATTGGTCCAATACTTTTCCTTAGATGTTTTTCTAATTCTTGATGTAGTTCCTTTGATCCAACAAAACCTGTTTTTAGAACTACAAATGCTACTATGGATTGTCCTTTTGTATTATCAGATTTACTTGTTACAGCAGCTTCACTTACAGATTTATGAGATATAAAAGTACTTTCTAGTTCAATGGTACTCAATCTATGACCAGATACTTTTATTACATCATCTGTCCTTCCTAAAAGCCAAAAATAGGATTCATTATCGATTATTGCATAATCTCCTGTAAAATAGTAAAGATTTTTTTGAAATTTTTTCCAATAATTCTTTTTATATTTATCATCATCTTTCCACAACGTCATAAACATTCCAGGCCAGGGTTTTTTAACTACAAGATATCCTTTTTGATTTTCTGACAAATGATTATTTTCTTCATCCACAACATCTATATCGATTCCAGGGATGGGAAACATAGCAGAACCTGGCTTCATGGGCATGGTTTCTATTTCGGTACAATGACTAATCATTATTCCCCCAGTTTCTGTTTGCCACCAGGTATCAACAATAGGACATCTTTCTTTTCCAATGTTCGTGAAATACCACATCCACACTTGTGGATTTATTGGTTCGCCTACTGTTCCTAGTAATCTTAAGGAGGACAAATTAAATGAGTTAGGAATGTCATTTCCATATCGCATGTACGTTCTAAGAGCTGTCGGTGTTGTATACAAAATAGTTACACCATACTTCTCCACAAGTGCCCAGTACCTGTCGGAATGAGGATAGTCAGGTGTTCCTTCATAAATTAATTCTGTCACCCCATGCATTAAAGGAGCGTAAACTATGTAACTATGTCCGGTAATCCATCCGATATCAGCTGTACAGAAGAAGATGTCTTGTTTATTAAAGTTGAAGACCCATTTTGCTGTTGAATAAGTATGTGTCAAGTACCCAGCAGTTCCATGTACAACCCCTTTAGGTTTTGCAGTAGTTCCAGAGGTGTAAAGAATAAAGAGGGGATGTGTACTTTCTACTTGTTCTGGCTGACAATAAGATGATTGATTTTTAATAATATCATGCCACCATACATCTTTGTCTGTCATATTGACAGTATTCGAAGCTCTTTTAAATACAACTACATTTTTTACAGATGGAGTATTAGGAATCGTTTGATCAACTATATTTTTTAATTCTAGTAGCTTTCCTCTTCTAAATCCACCATCTGCAGTAATAATTATTTTTGATTCTGCATCATTAATTCTGTCAGCTAAGGCTTGCTCACTAAAACCAGAAAAAACCACATTATGTATAGCACCAATTCTTGAACATGCTAAGATGGCTATTAGAATTTCTGGAATCATTGGAAGATAAATAGTTACGCGATCTCCCTTTGTAACATTCAGACTCTTTAATGCATTTGAGAACTGGTTAACATAACAATATAATTGATAATATGTTAGTATTTTACTTTCCCCGTTTTCTCCTTCCCAAATTAATGCAACTTTATTTTTATTATCAGATTCTACATGTTTATCTAAACAATTGACGGAAGCATTCAACGATCCGCCATCAAACCATTTTGCAAATGGAGGATTCCATCTAAGTATCTTATCCCAATACTTAAACCATAGTAACTTTTTAGCTTCTTCTCCCCAAAATTTTTCTATATCTTCTAATGATTTGTTTCTTTTTTCTTGAAATTTTCCATTTTTTAATGTAATTTTTAAATTGGTATTTATATAGAATGTATCAGAAGATTTTTCCATAGAATGTTTTCCGGACATTTATATATGTATTAAAATTATATCTGGTTAATTAATTATTATCAATTGCAAGACTAGTTACTTTAATGATTTTAACCCGTTTTTTTTATATACTTAAAATACAGAGGTTGTGTAACTAATACATCAAATTTATATTATAAACAAAATATTTGTCTTTTATTATCAATTCATTCTTGAAATAGAATAATGTTATACTACATTCTGGCAATATATTAAAATAAATAATTATTGTGTATGATGATCGTGAAATACAGAAGTAGAACAGAAATAGTAGCAATGATACTAGAGGCAGCTAATGGAGGAGCAACCAAGACAAAAATTATGTACAAAGCTTTTCTAAGTTATGCACAATTAAGGGAGTATCTTTCTGTTTTGATTGAAAACAACCTCTTGGAATATCTTGATGGATCTCAAACATACAAGACAACAGAAAAAGGACTAAATTTCCTCAAGATGCATAATGAAATTGGAGAACTATTACAGACTCCAGTAAAATTCTAAGAAGTTGCAATAAAAAAAGACAGAAGAATTACTCTTTTTTTATTATTTTTTATAAAACATCGAATTAACAATAATTAAGATATATCATTCTACTAAATTTCTATTTATCTAATTCGTCTGGATAATAATTACTAGTGACTTTGTATGTTATATTTTAAGGTAGCAAAATTTTGATATACTATGAAACATCATTGATCTATCTAATTAGATTTCTAATAAAAGCTATTGGTTATAAAAAGAGTAATTATAAAAAGAAATTTATTTTTTTATTTTTTTCTAACTATTAATTACTTGATCTAGCCAGTTGGTTTCATTATCAGTGTCATTGGTTGTAGAATAGTATCTTTCTTTGTTTTGTTTTGTATATGATTCTGGTTGAGTATTAGTTGAAACTTGTTTAAATTGTTCAGGTTCTTTTGTATCTGTACTTGGGTCTGTTGTAGGAATATTAGAAGTAGTAGAAACTGTACCAGTGGTATCAATAGTTGTTGTCGTTGTTGTCGTTGTTGTAGTGTCAGCAGAATTGGTGATCAAATTTGTACTAGTATAGGAAGTATTTTCTATTAACTTTTCTTTTTGTTCTTCTGTTTCATGTTGTTGTGGTATAGAATGAGGTAGTGGTAATGTGTTTTCTAAATTTTGTTCTTCAAGTCGAATTTTTATACTATTAATTTCCTCTTTTTCCAAATTAATATGATCCATTAATTCTTTTGTATATCGTGTAACCTGAAGATAGGTTTCTTCACTAATTTCATTACTTCGGTATTGCAATTTGGCGTCAAATAGAATTGATTTAATACTTTTCGTTGATTTATTTAGTTCATCAAGTCTTTCTATTAATTTGTCATTAATTGATTTTTCTTTATCTTCTAAATCTTGTAATTTTTTTTCATATCTTGCATAAACTATTTCAACATCTTCTTTCATTGCATCATCTTCTTCAACTAATTTTTGAAGTGCTTTAATCCTCTTTAGTGTAAGATTCTTTTGCCTAAATAATTTTTGTGCATCTAATCTCCATCTTGGAATGAATATGACATAGTCTCCTTGAACTAGTAATTGTTCATAAGCTAATTGTTTTAAACCAGAATCACCACAATCTACACTAACAGATTCTATAGAACCGTCAGTATCGGTAATTATTCCAATAACTGTTCCCATAAGTGTTCCATACATATCCTTAACTTGTTTACCCACAAATTCGAGCTTTAGTTCGCTCATTACAAATCGTCAAGAAATGCATATAATGACAAGAATGTCAAAATAATTGTATTATTTAGTCATATTATTTTTTTCATGTAAATTCTAACAATTTTTGTTTTGAGCACTAAATACTTTTTACAAAAATATGATTATTTATTTATTATCTACAATATGATATTATTAGGGATTTTTATCATTTAATTAATCTTCTATGCCTAAAAAATTATTTGTGATTGGAGTAGGTCCTGGTAATCAAAAATATATTACTGAAGTGGCAAAAGAGAAAATTGAATTATCTAACTATATTATAGGTTATAAATATACATTAAAAACTATTGAAAAACTTATTGATCAAGAAAAACAGATTATTTATGAGATAACTATGAAAAATCAAGAATCAACATACCAGTATGTATATGAAAATATGAAAGATGGAGAATTTTGTTTGGTTCCGTTTACAGGAGATGTAAATTTTTCTGAATCAGAGGTAGTAGATCGTTTATTAGAGATTTTTGGGGACAAAAACGTTGAAATTATTCCTGGTATAAGCTCCATTCAAATTGCATCTTCAAAATCAAGAATACCATTGGATAAATCGTACATCGTGAGTTTTCATGTAACTTCTGATATAGAACAAAAAAAAATTGAAATGGTAAAAGCAATATTGGATAAAAAGAGTGTTATTTTAGTACCTAGACCTTGGCCAAAAGATCCATTAAAAAATTTTATGGAATCGGATATTGCTTTCTTTTTGAAGGAAAAAGGAATCGATACTTCAGAAATAGATGTTTGGGTTTTTGAATATTTGACTGATTGTGATAAGGAGAGTATTTTCAGAGGAAAAATTTCTGATTTGGAAAATAAGCAATTTAGTGATCTTTCAGTTATGGTAATCGATCAGAATAAAAGACAGACATATTTGAATATTTTGAAGCATAACAAGATATGAAAATAAGCTCAGATAAGCGAATAATTAATGGTCCGAATTTTAAATATCTATTTGTTAGACATATGCTTATGATATTCCAGGAAGATCACTTTTTTGAATTGCACTATTGAAATAATTCATTTGCTGTTCCATAAACTTTTTCCTTTTTTCTTCTTCATCTAACTCCGAAAGATCAATAAAAGAAAGGTTTAATATTTCTAATAATACTTTCAGGATTTCTTGGGCGGTTTTTGGTTGAATTACATCTGGATTATCTATTTCTCCTAGGATGCAAATTGCATCCAAGTTGTATTCTTTAGATATTCCTAAAATTAAACCATTAAAACCTGTTATTTGTCCATCGTCTGGTAATATTTGTATGTTTAGATTTTGCAAGAATTTAACAAGATCTATTTTATTGACAGCAGCATACACAAGTTTCTCAATTGTATTTATTGGTTTTAATGATGCACCCAAAGAATATAACGTTTTTACATGAAATTCCTGAGCAATTTTCAAAACTTCATAACATAATTCATATAATCTTCGTGGATCAGAAGGATTAAAATCACCTGTAAATATGATAACATTATATTTTATACTTGCATAAAACTTATAGCTGGACTGAGAATAGTTAATAATTCCTTTGTTATAGGTAACATAAGGAGGCCAAAATGCAAATATTTCTGCAAAAAGCTTTGTCTCTATTTTATTCAATAATAATTTTTGACATAATCCAGCTACATTACCCATATCTGGAAGTGCTGCAATAATAATTGGATTCTCTTTAAATTTAGGTTTATAGTGAATTTTTATTCCTTGCAATATTAGTTTTATCATTATCTTTTTGAACTTATAAATCAATTAATAAAAATGTGTAAGATTGAAAATAGCTATTTTATAAGATATTTTTGACTGGTTATTTGATTTACTAATTATAGTAATAAAAAAAGAGTAGTTGTATAATTTTAAATTGTTTATCTATAATTTTTGAAATAAATTCTAAATATATCTGAGATCTTACATATTCTATAAAATAATATGATATTTTTAATAATTTATTTACCTCTTTCGACAATAAATGGATCATATCTAAATTGGAGTTTCTGTAAATTGTTTGATCATATTCCATTCTATAAAAGCACCTATTATTAAAAGAGATACAACGATTATAATCTCTATTATAGTTGGCTTAAGAAATTTTTTCCATGAAATTTTTTTTATAAAGTAATCGTGAATTATCATTCCGCTTCTAGATATAGCCAATCCATATGAAAATATTTCCAAGATACCAAATGGTGTAAGAAGTATCGAAAGAGGCGAAATATTTTGTAATGCTATATTACTCTCTGCTAGTGCACTAAAAACCAGTCCAGTACCAAAACCAGAGAATATTCCAAGCCCTATTCCAAGTCCAGGAATAAACATGCCCAAGGCTATAACTACATTGTTGAAAAATATTCCAAATTCATCAATGCCTTGTATTTTTGATTCAAATTGTTCTTTTAATATTTTAGATTGTTGTGAACCAATATGTGAGTAGGCACCAGAAGTATATGAAATGAGAAAAACTATCATTCCAATCACGAGATACAATAGGCGTTGTTTCAATGTCTATTTATGAAGAAATTTTTATGGTAATAATACCTTTTTGTTAAAAAAATAGAAATATAATTAAATAACTTTGGTACATCCTAAGTCTTACAATTGTCATTACAAAAAGAAATTTCTAATGTATTATCTTTTATTACTGCTAATGGATACCAAATACATCCTGATGCATTTACGCTTTTAAAAGATATTGATTCAAATAAAATGAATGTTATTCAACAGGTAGTAAAATACAAGAAAAAAAATGGTAGTGATACTATTATTGGTACAGATGATATCAAAATTTGTTGTATTACTGTTGATCAGAATAATTTTGTTAAAAATGATCAAGAGATTATAGAAAAATTTCATACCCACCATGTGGTTTCTAGCTCATCAGTATATCAATCTACAAATTCATCAACTGAGAATATTGATTTAAAGGATTCCTATAAAATAATTTTTGATTCTACTGACTATATTAACTCAGGTGAAGGAATAAACGGTTACACTTCACTTTTTAAAAGTCGTTTTACGAAATCGTTAAAAATCTTATCAACCAGGCCAGATAGTAAACGCATTAATAAGATAGCATTTGTAAAAAAAAGTAATAATCAAAAAAAACAAAATAATAATTTAAACATAGAATATAATGATAAAAAGATAGAAAATAATAATGCCTCTTTGGGTGGATATTCTTCAGTTATTGCAGGTTTGGTAATGTCAAAGAGATCAAAAAGAAATAGCACAGAATTAACAATAGACGATCAAACTGGAATTATTAATACATTAGCAGTAACTGATGAGACAATAAAACTTGTTTCTAAATTGACCCTTGATCAAATGGTAATGATAGAAATTGAAAACAAGGGAAATAATCATATTATAAAAAATGTTGTTTCTCCAGATATCCCAGATCACATCCCAAATAAAGGAAAAAGAGAATCATATGCGGTTTTAATTTCAGATCTTCATGTTGGAAGTAAGTATTTCAAAGAAACAGATTTTTTACGATTTTTAAATTGGCTGAATTCGTCTGATGATGAAATAGTATCTAAAATAAATTTTTTATGTATTGGTGGTGATTTAATAGATGGTGTAGGAATATTTCCTAATCAAGACAAAGAATTAAAGTATAATAATACATTTAGACAAATGAGTCAATTAACAAAATTATTAGAACAAATTCCTAAGAGAATTCAAGTTTTTATTATCCCTGGAAACCATGATCTTGGACGAAGAGCGTTACCACAACCTGCAGTTCCTAAAAAAGATTGTCCAAAATTGTATTCATTTGAAAATTTTACGATGCTGGGAAATCCTAGTTTTATTGAACTTGAGGGAGTTAAAATTTTAATGTATCATGGACAGGGATTAGATGATATCATCGCTACAATACCTGGTTTAAGCTATGCAAATCCTGCTGAGGCAATGAAAATATTATTAAAGGCAAGACATTTATCTCCAATTTATGGACAAAGAACACCAATTTCTCCTGAATTAGAAGATATGATGGTAATAAATGAGATACCTGATGTATTCCATTCAGGACATGTTCATGTCATGGATGTACAAAATTATCATGGTACATTAATTATTAATTCTGGTACATGGCAGGGTCAAACTCCTTTTCAACAAACTATGGGAATAATACCTACATCTGCGATCGCAATTTTAGTTAATCTTGCTACTCTTCGTCCTTTTCAGATCAATTTTAATCAAGAATATGCATCAATGTAAGAAATAATGGATCTTCTTTTAGGGCTTCTTTTAGTGTATCTGTAGAAATAGAAATTTTTATTTTCTGTGAACGACCATATCTACCTTGATTTACTATATTAGTATTGATTAACCCTAATTGATCAAGTTCACTTATAATTTGAGTTATTCTACGTTGACTGAGAGGTTCGTTATCAATTGTTTTACAATAGTTCGAATATATCTCATAAACCTCACCAGTATTTCCATTTTTGGATTTAGTAATTGCCAGTAGTACTATTTTTGTATGAGTAGTTGAGTTTTTTATCACTTCGAAATTTGTATCTTTCTCTATTTTATGTTGAGCCAATCGAATATATTTTTCATCAATTTTAGAATCTTTTTCTCGTTCTGCTATTTCTGCTGCTACCCTAAGTAAATCTATCGCTTTTCTAGCATCACCATTATCTTTTCCTGCAATAGCTGCGCATAGATTTATAGCTCCGTCTGTGACAACATCATCAGAAAATGCTAACTTTACTCTCTCTGATAATATTTTTTGCAGCTGAATAATTTTATATGGATTGAATACAATTTCTTCTTCACTTAAACTGCTACGGACACGAGGATCTAATTTATCTTTGAATGTAAGACTGTTTGAAATTCCGATTAATGTAATAAATCCAGAATCTTGAAACTGTTCATTTGCCCTGGTAAAATTATAAAGAATATCATCTCCATTTTTATCAACTAGTGAATCAATTTCATCAATAACAAAAATGACATGTAATTTTCTTTTTTGGATGAAATCAAGAATTCTATTGGTTGCTTCACCTAAAGACAAACCAGTAAAATAAACTTGGTTTCTTTTTTCGATCTTGTTAATACACATCTCTTCAGCAATTTCATATAATACCTTGTATGCAGTATTCGCTAGTTTCGCATTAACAAATGGCACTATTACTTCAATTCCGAGTGAGGAAGATTTTTCCGTGAATTTTTTAATAACATTTTTTATAACAGCAGTCTTTCCCGTACCCGGTTTTCCAAATAACAATAGATTTGATGGTCTAGAACCTTTTAGAGCTACTGACAATGTTTGTGCAATAGTCATCGTTTCTTCATCACGAAATTGAAGTTTTTCAGGTACATAATCTATTGTCAAAATTTTACGATTTTTAATTAATGATTTACCTTTTACTGCATCATCAAAGATATTATTAAGTAAATCGTCACTCAATATATTTTCTCACCATTTAAAATATAACGCACACCCCTGTTTTTCTTTTCCAAATTATTTTAACATATTGAATATTGCTGATAACTTGTTATTAACAAATAAATTTAAACCGCTAAATCTAATAATATTAACAAATTTATTAAACAAATATAGTTTTATTAATCTTATTTTCTATTATATCGTGGAATAGAAATATAGGGGGAGACATCAAAAGTCCCGTATTAAACTTTTTATTAACAGAGATCACAGATATTCATTATTAGATTGAGAAAATGTATTTTTCAACCCCTTTATTTCCACTGGAAAGTTGAATTTATGTTAATTTAGTTAATGGTCTATTTTCAACCCCTTTATTTCCACTGGAGAATGAAGTAGACGGTATTTTTATTTTTTAATAATTAACACATTATTAACAAAAGTAAATTTGAACGTGTTTTTCTTCATAAAATAATATATCAAACTCTTGTTAACTAATTTGTGTAAAGGTCATAATCAGTTAAGAGGTTGTTATGCTATAATAAGAGGATTGTTAATTTCTTTCTTTACAGCTAAATATACTACAATGTCATAGAACAATACTGACCTTAGTACTATTTTAGAAGTGCATTGTAACAACATTCTTTAATAATAACATTTCACTTTATCCAACAACAGAAAAAAGGGTTTCATTATCGTTATAGTGTTATTTTGTTGTTATGCCACATACAATAGGTTTTGTTTATATCTACTCATTTTCAATGGTATTTTCCATGAAACACCAATTAAGAACCGTATATATACCAAAAGCTCTACCCCTCTATCACCTTACCATTGTTACCAGCAGATTTAGAAATATTATGGCCTAGTTACTCTATTTTTTAGATAAAAACATTGAATGTATGTTATTCTCAAATTTGTTTTCAAGATAAAATAATAAATTTTACGTAACCATTGAATCAATCTTATTAAAAGAAATAGTTGATAGATTAATGTTGTCTTTTGTATTCATTTATTCAATTAATGGTTTTTAATACAAATAGCATAAATACAGCTATTCACGATTACATCCTCACACACATATCACATTTTGAAATAAAATGTGAGGTCAGAACTGCTTTTAGCATGACTTTTGACTGATGGATTAATAGGAGGGATATCTTGTTAAAAATTACTAATAGAACCTGATTTACCGATATAAACAAAAAAATCTGATATAAACAACAAAATTCATGTAATAATGATGATAAAACCGTTTTTTTCTCTTGTTGCTAAGCAGTTTCATAAAAAGTGGTTCATGTACATAATCATCAAAAGTAATACTAACCTATCGCATAGTCAAGTACAGAACTTCTACTAAGACTATAATATTGTTTATAGCTACTAGTTTGGCTATGACTACTCAATCAGCTAACATATTGTTTATTGACGTAGTAGATTAACTTCAGGATGTTATATGAAAAATTTAATTAGTTCTTACCACAGACTCGGATTCATTATTTTTAGCATCATTGTGATACTCTTCATGAAGATATTTATTTCCTCCTTCCGTAAGTCTATATCTAAATGGTCTGTTCTTAACATCCCTTTCAACAAGATTCATTTCATACAATTTTTTCATTAGTCTTGATGTGTGCTCTCGGGTTCTACCAATTGCATTCTTTATCTCATTAGATGTCTTTGGTTCATTGTGCAAAAGTTTTAAAATATACTGAATTGTGGAATTCTGATTTTCAGCAATATCAAATAATTTTTTTGGACTATCTTGATTATGTGATTTATTGTGATATATCACATCTTGTTTTTTTACATCTTCTATCTTATCAGAAATAAACTGATTTTTTAGAATAGATTGTGACAATAATAATAATTGTGATTCTATATTATCAAGTTTTGTATAAACATCCACAAGTTTATTATTAAGATAGTCTATTTGATTCTGCTTACGTGTTTCTAATGCCTCCAAAATATCGTAATGATTGAATTCGTTTCTCTTTTCTTTCTCAATGCTATATTCTCTTTTCTGTGTTCTAGCTAAAAGAGAAATAACGAAACCAACAACGAAAAATATTCCAATCACTAATATTAAGAGATCAAATTCCAATTTATGTCACATATATCACGCTATTATATAATGCTAACGTGATTAATATAAAACGTAGACTTGGTATGTGATACATCTACCATAACTGTCATATTGATATTGACTTTTTAATTATTTTGTCAATCACATCAATCACATCACTTTGTATATTATTGGATGTGATGTGATTCTCGGTATTTTCCGACAGTGAATTTAGTTGGATAACTATAGATTCAATAACATTCATTGTTTTATTATCGATAATATTTAACGATCTTAATAGCAACATACTGTATAACAAAGATTCAATTTTAACTCTACACTGTTTGATTTGTCGGTAATATGCTCCTGAACTGATTCTTTCATGGATTTTACCGCCAGTTGATTTATTATAAATTATTGAAATTTGTCTATTTGTAAATAAGGATTTCTCAATAATTTTATCAAAAAGATAAGAATTTTTGTTTCTATTATCATCATTAGTACTATACATATCTGTATAGTAAATAAAAACTAGTTATCATAATAATTTTCCTATTAAAAATATCAATTTTATGAATTCTTTTGCATTTAATGATTTGAATTACTCAAGTCAATACTATTAATCAAATTCTACTAATTTCAAAACCGAAAACATATTTTACGTCAGCAAATATCTTTATACGATCCCATTATAATCTTGAATAAAATTGAAAAATATATTTTAAGTGAAAGGAAAAAAAAGGGAACTCTTTGTTTTCCTTTGATCGATTCAGAAAATACACTTGATTCGCTAACTGTAGCCAAAAAAGCTGAACAATTAGGCGCTTCAGCCATTTTAGTTGGCGGTTCATCAGTTAGTGATCAAATTGAGTTATCTGAAGTGATATCAAAATTAAAATCGTCAATTAAAATCCCTGTGATATTATTTCCTGGTAACATCACAGGAATATCACCATATGCTGATGCAATATTATTCATGTCACTTTTAAATTCAGAAAACCCCTATTTTATAACTGGAGCACAGGCATTAGGTGCAATTGGAGTGAAAAAATCTGGATTGGAAGCTTTGCCAACAGGTTATTTAATCATCGGAGAAGGAACTACTGCATGGTTCATCGGGCAGGCTAAAGGTATCCCATTTAATAAATTAAATCTAGCTGTCATGTATTCACTAGCCGCTCAATATCTTGGTATGAGATTTCTATATCTTGAAGCAGGTTCAGGTGCAAATCAGAATGTTTCTCCTGAAATGGTATCAGCAGTTAAAAAATACTATGAAGGAATCCTAATAGTAGGAGGTGGTATCCGCAGTCCAGAAATTGCAAAAAAGATCGCAGATGCTGGTGCTGATATTATCGTAGTTGGAACAATGATTGAAGATGACGATAACTGGGAGAAAAAACTATTCAAAATTATTCAAGCAATCACGAAATGAATAATACCTTTTCATTTTTAGATGAGAACTCCATCCATGAATTAAAAAAGTTAAAAAGACCATTATTTTATGAAAGATATCATACATCTATTCTAGAATCAGTCTATAATATTTATAATATAGCAGGTCAGGCTCGTAATCAAGGAATAGATGTAACAACAACTATAGAATCACAAATAGTTTATGATTTAGCAGATAGGGTTGCAAAGATGCATGACATTGATATCACGGAACGATTACGTATCTTATTATCACAAACAACAAAGGAAAAAGCTGCTTTAAAGATTTCAGAACAAATTGCGCTAGGAGAATATGGTACTGATGATCTCAGAACCAGATTGGATAATGCTGTACGTGTAAGTCTTGCAATTGTTACTGAAGCAGTGACAGTTGCACCAATACAAGGAATTTCCGATGTTCAAATTAAAACGAATGCTGATGGTAGTCAATATCTTTCTGTATCATTTGCAGGACCTATTAGATCAGCAGGTGGTACAGAAGCAGCATTGACAATGCTAATTGCCGATCATGTTAGAAAAGTAGTAGGTCTAGAAAAATATCAAGCAAATTCATTTGATGATGAAACAGGAAGATTTGTGGAAGAATTACGTATATATGAACGTGAAGTTGGGAATTTTCAATTTAAAACATTAGATGAAGACGTCATTAAATGTATAGCCAATTTACCAGTTGAATTAGATGGTGTAGATACCGATCCAGTAGAAATAATTGGACATAGAAGTATGAAAAGAATAAACACAGATCGAGTACGAGGAGGAGCGCTCAGAGTAATGAATGATGGTCTGATAGGAAGAAGTAGAAAATTATTAAAATTAATAGATAGTTTAGGATTGGAGGGATGGGATTGGCTAAAAGATCTAAAAGGAGCTATACAAAAAGAAGGTGTTACTGAAGATGATACAGTCCACCACAGAATGTCTGAAGTAATAACCGGAAGACCTGTGTTGTCAATGTCAAAGAAGATCGGTGGCTTCAGATTAAGATATGGTCGTTGTTATAATACTGGTTTTTCAACCATCGGAATTCATCCTGTTATTCCAGTTTTATTAAATTATGCAGTAGTTGTTGGAACTCAGATTAAAATTGATACACCTGGAAAGGCATCTACAATAGCTCTCGTAGATTCATTAGAGCCTCCATTGGTTAAACTAGATGATGGAACTGTTACATATGTTTCTACAATAGAACAAGCATTAGAACTCCAAAAAAGAGTAGAAAAAATTTTGTATTTAGGCGATATTCTAATTAGTTATGGTGACTTTTTAGAAAATAATGCAAAATTACTTCCAGCCTCTTATGTAGAGGAATTATGGACGTTAGAATTAAAATCCCATTTGAATAAAATCTTTGAAAATGAAGATAATTTTGTTAATAATAAGTTACCTACCAAACAGAGATTAATAGATCTAGCATATAATCCTTTTAAAGAAATTCCTACAATAAAAGAAGCATTTCAACTTAGTAAATCCTTGAAACTTGCTCTGCATCCAAAATATTCATTTTATTGGGAGTCAATATCAATAGATGAACTTTTACTCTTACAAAAAGAACTTGTTAAACTATTCAACACTGCTGATATCGGCCAAGCAATTCAACACTTTGAATCACTTGAACTTGATTATCAACACAAATTAAAGGATATACTTGAACGTTTAGGGGTAGTTCATTCATTGAAAAATGATGGACAATTGATTGTTCTGAATGATATAAATCAAGTAAATTCTCTGTATAAACTACTTTACCAAGATAAAAACAATATAGATGTACAACAATTACCAACTAAAATATCAACACATGATTATGTATTTGAAATATCTGGGATAACTGTTAAACAAAAATTTGCTTCATCCATTGCCGTACGAGTAGGACGTCCAGAAAAAGCAGCAGAGAGGAAAATGAAACCTCCAGTTCATGTTTTATTTCCAGTTGGAAATAAAGGAGGAGCTACTAGAGATCTTATTAAAGCATCAAAAGAAGAAATTCTCTATACAGAAATTGCAAATCGTTATTGTGATAAATGTAAAAGACCGTCACTTGGTGCTAGATGCAGAATATGTTTTTCTGATACTATAATAAAAACTCTTTGTAAAATCTGTAGAGAACCTATATCTCATTTAACTTCCAAAGACCATAAATATTCCAACAATAAATGCAGTAAATGTAAGAAAGAAGGGAAAACATATTCCCCAATGAAATACCCTCTTAGAAAAATTTTAGAAGAAGCACAAACAAAATTGCAAATTCAAGCTAAAGAACCATTGAAAGGAGTAAAACTTTTAATGGGTAAAAATAGATCTGCTGAGCCAATTGAAAAAGGGATCTTAAGACAAACATTCAATCTTTATGCTTTCAAAGATGGCACAATACGTTATGATGCAACCAACGAACCATTAACTCATATTATTCCTAAGTGTATAATGAGTAATCCAGAAAAGTTAAAAGAATTAGGATATGAAATAGATCATCTTGGCAAAGATCTAAATTCTGAAGATCAGTTGATTGAAATATTTAGTCAAGATGTTGTTATACCATTAGATACTGCAAAACATTTACTTGATGTATCTAAATATATAGATAACGAGCTTGTAAAACTATACGGACTCTCTCCATTTTATAATGCATCCTCTGTAGATGATTTGATAGGACATATCATAGTGGGCTTGGCACCTCATACTTCTGTAGGGATTATTGGTAGAATTATAGGATACACAAATTCGCAAGTATGTTTAGCATCACCTATATGGCATTCTGCAAAACGCAGAGATTGTGATGGAGATGCTGATTCTATCATGTTATTAATGGATGTATGTTTGAACTTCTCAAAAGAATTCCTTCCGGATAAGATAGGGGGATTAATGGATGCTCCGTTATTAATTCAACCAATAGTTTTACCCCATGAAGTACAAAGACAAGCACTAAATATTGATATTGTATCAAATTATCCACTGCAATTATACGAAAAATCATTTAAACATAGTAAGGCAGAAAGTCTAGTCAATGAAATAGAAATTATTAAAAACAGAATTGATTCCGAATTACAATTCTATAATTATTCATTTACTCACTATACTAATACATTGACCACTGAGATACAGCATAGTGCATATTCTACATTAACTACAATGAACGAAAAATTGGAAATGCAAATTTCTACTGCCAAGATAATCAATGCTGTAGATCCAGACGAAGTTGCATCCATGGTTTTAACTACTCATATAATACCAGATATTATGGGGAATATGCGTTCATATTCATCACAATCATTTAGATGTACTAGGTGCGGAGAAAAGTATAGAAGAATTCCTTTAATGGGTAAATGTCTAGGATGTGGAAACAATCTAATACAAACTGTAACAAGAAATTCTGTTGAAAAATATGTTCATATCGCATTGGATATAAATAAAAGGTTTAAAATGAGTGATTATCTTTCAAGCAGAATAGAATCACTTGTCATCGAGCTAGGCTATGTTTTCAAAGAAAAAGAAATAGTCAAAAATTCACAATCTTCACTTTTTGACTTTATTGAGTAATCTAGTATTTTAATGGAAATACTGTACTCAAAATAAGCTACCTCTGTAATGGATAAATAATAACTTTTAAATATTAAGGAAATACTTAATTGTATAAATTTAAAAATATACAATAATCGTTTACAGAATACACGAAATTTTTTCATTTTATAATTAATTTATGAAAGTTTATTATTTTCATATAGAATAAAAAAGAAATAATTTTTTAATCTTTTTGGTTTTGTTTTACTAAACTAATATATTTATATGCATCTAGCTGTCCATCAAAAACATAATGCAATTGTTGATATTGTTTCTTGAATTCAGTAACATCCTTCTTTACGCTAATAGCATCTTCTTTATCGATTACTACTCTTTTTATAAAAGTAGCAATTTCTATCATTTCACTTTCCTTCATTCCTAATCTTGTGACCTCATTAGCTCCAATTCTAACGCCGCTTGGATGCATATAATGTCTGCCTGCTTTAATATCTCCAGGAAGTAATTGTCTATTCAAAATGATATTCGATTTTTCAAGTTCTTTTTCAATTGTTCCTCCATCTCCATATTTTGAAACATCAACTGCAATTTGATGTGATTGTGTATATCCTTTTTTTTCACCCAAAACAGTAAATCCACATTCAACAAGAGTTTCAGCCAATTTTTTAGCATTTTTTATGACTTGTTTAGCATAGTCTTCACCAAATTCCATAACTTCTGCTAATGCTATCGCCTTACCTGCAACATGATGCAAATGATGACTGCTAGTATTTCCTGGAAATATCGATTTTTTAATGATCTCAGAATGTTTTTCTAGTGATACTATTATTCCCCCCTGTGGTCCCCATAAAGTTTTGTGCGAACTCATTGTCATAGAATCAACGCCTTCTCTTAATGGATCTTGGAACTGGCCACCTGCTATAAGTCCAGCGACATGAGCTCCATCATAATTTACATACATCTTACGCTCGTGCATAAATTCAGATAATTCCTTTACTGGATGAGGAAAAAGAAATAAACTGCCACCAAACATTACCATTTTTGGAGACTTACCATCTTTATCCATATCCAAAATCTTCTTTTTTGTAGCATCTATATCAATCGTCATTTCATCTCTTGAAAATGGAAAATATTCGATATTTAATCCACATACATGACCTGCAGTACCATAATGTTCCTTCTTTCCATGAGAAATATGTCCACCATTAGGAATAGACGTTGCTAGCATGTAATCACCAGGATATGTAAATCCAGAATAGATTGCAAGATTTGCTACTACCCCTGAAGTAGCTCTACAATCTGCAAATTCTGCTTTGAACACCTTTCTTGCTAGATCATTACAAATAATCTCTACTTGATCTATGAAAATACAACCGGCATACACCCTTTCTCCAGGCCATCCTTCTGCATACCTATTTCCAAAATCGGATATTATAGCCTCTCTTACGGCAGTACTGGGAACATTCTCACTAGCAATTAGTGGAATAGAATTATTAAACCAATCGTGATGACTTTTCATTAATTCAAAGATTTTTTCGTATGATTCTTTTGCAGTCATTATTATATTCTGTGGATTCCGTTTCCCAATTTAAAAATATTGTATTATAAATACTCAAGAATAGCTCTAACATATGGAATATTATAATAAATTTAGAAATCTTTTATTTCAAAATTGAGTGATAGAACAAAATATCCAATTTAATACTTTGTTACAATATTTGCTATTCAATAAATTTAAGACTTTTATAATAAGCTTGAATGTTATTTAGATATAATATTCATATCACAATTTTAATAATATATTACTGTTGAAGCAAAAAGAGAAAAGTTTTATTTTGTTTTATTAAACATCTATTCTACCAAATAGCAAAATTTTAATAGAAAAACAGAAATTGGAGTCAAATAATGAAATCGATTGTAAACATATCATAACTGTATATCGAAAAAAATTATGATTTTCCATGATTGATATCTCATTCAAATTTTTTTGTTTGCGTCATCATAATTTAATTTGTAATATTCGCTGAAATATTATGTAGACTTAATTTAACAATCATTTGTTTATTGATAATTCATCAATTTTTAGTGAATATATCTTATTTCATTTAAACTTGGTGCTTAATACTATATTTTATTTTTATATAAAATGCCAATGAAATACATCTATATTTATTAAAATAGCTTGTCATTTTATTATATATTTGCAAAAAATAATCTTTTTAATTAATCATCACTCTGAAAACAGCTTTTAATTTAATATCAGATATATAACTAGTGTTTTGTTTCTAAATCAATTTAAAATAAATTATCTTGTTTGATAAAAAGAACTTTCCACAACTTAAAATTAATATTATACAATAGAATGAATCAAAATTTTCTAATATGCTGTAATAAAACTAAAATAGAATTTTTTAGTTTTATTTTTTTGATTGTTATATCAGATATGATCAAATAAGTTGTATTTACAATTTTAACTCTTAAATGATTTAAAAACTGAATATATAAAACAAAATTTCATAAAATCATTTATTAAATTTATATATTCAATAAATTTCTGATAAAAACTATTAATATCGATGTATCAAACAGTTCAACTATTAAGATTATAATAATGTGGAGGGGTTGTCTAGACTGGTTAGGATACCTGCCTTACACGCAGGTGGTCATGGGTTCGAATCCCATCCCCTCCACTCAATTCACGGGTTTATAGCATATGTTTTTATTTTAAGACGTCAAACCCCTCTTATAGTTACAAGAAAAATGGGCCCAAAAGTCATAGAAATAGAAGAACGAGAAAAACTGACAAGAAAAATAAAATCTCTTACAATATATCTAAAACCTTATATTTCAAAGACATTAAATGAACTTGTTCAAACCAATCCTATTAATGTTAAAATAATCTGTGATTATATAACTGCAGAACAGAACGAATTGAATATAAAAGATTCAACAAAAGAAACCAAAATAAAAAGACCTGTACATTTATCCAAATTCTTTGAACATAAAAAAACCTTTTACCATATCACTAAAGACGATATACTAGAATATCTCAACAATATTAGAAAACCAGAAGCGGGAGCAGAAGAAGATGAGGCAAATACATACGGAGTATTCTAGACTAGAATTCAACGTGAAGGATTCTGTATTCAGATCCTTAACTTGCAATCGATTGTGAGTATTGAAACCGATATTTTTAATATTTTCTTTCCTATAATACAAGCATGACAAATTCAAAGAGAGTCGTAGCTTTTATACAGCAGGCCAGTGGCCGCTTCCTCGATGCACACGAGATCCCGAGTCTCGACTTCCGCGTGGTCACCCGCCCGCGACAGGAGAACAATACGCAGCTCTGGATTATGACGCGGGAGCATGGAAACCTGTGTCGCTTCCATTAGGTATCCAGTGGCCGCTTCCTCGATGCACACGAGATCCCAGGTCAGGACTTCCGCGTGGTCACCCGCCCGCGACAGGAGAACAATACGCAGTTGTGGCATTTCGATATCCTCAGCACTGGTGGGTTCACCCTTCGACAGGCCAGCAACGGTCGGTTCCTCGACGCATACCTCTCTAAGACAAAGGACTTCCAGGTCGTCACCCGGCCGGAAAAGTCGGGCAACCCGGGCAACAACACACAGCACTGGATTTTTGAAGGAAAAGAATGAAGTGACATGAACAGATTGCGACTAGACTAGAGAATAAAATTCTCAGATATTGGAGCTTTCATCGGAGGGCTACAGCCAGAGGGAAGTTCCAAAGTCGATAAATAACATTTCTCTATGTAACTAAAATCATGTATCTGTTGATTTTTTGGCTGGGAATGCTCTAGGACCACCTAAAATTTGACATCGAATTTATATTCTGGTTTTTCAACTCTAAAACTAAGGACATTAGTATCTGATTTTCTTTATCTGTAAAATTTCCCATTTACTTGCTATTCACCTCATGTATAAAGACACTTTTATTCTCTTCTCTCTGTAATTCTTATTCGTCATCATCATACAAAAACTTTAATATAAAAAAACAAAAATAATACAATGTATAATATACTATTATGAAGTCAACTACTCTTGTAATTTTGTCAACACTTGCTGCAATTATTTTTGTTATTTTGCTCTTTTTCCTTCCATACTAACGCACTAACTAAAATTAACAATTTTTTATAGATTGCCACCACCATATCTTCTCAATTCTCATTTGGATAATTTCTAGAGTCAATATTTTTCTTACGACGATAATATGTTTCTGGTGATGTCTCTTTACCTCCTAACCTTGTTTTGATATAAAATAATACTTCCTTTTCAGTAAATCTATAGTTCACGAAATCTCCTACTAGTGCAGTAATATCTCATTTTCTCTTACTTTGAAATTTCCCAATTACTGCAAATACACAAAATGGTAATGGACTGGATAGAATAAACTTCGAAAAGAATCTAGTAAATATATGCCTCAACTTCAACCATAACAACCAAGAAAGAGTACCTTTTGATTCCATAGGATAGGACTAAATTTATCTACCATTCTTTTTTTTTGTTAATTAATTCATTACTCTAGAGACATTACTACTCCCAGCAATAACATAAGTCACAGAAGTCACAGAAGATTTTTTGTCTTGATTGTATACAATTAGGCCACGATACTGCTACCGCTTGGAGTATAGGTACCAACAGCATTAGTAGATGAAGAAGGTTTGTTTCTGATAAACTCAAATTTGCTTTTTAGTTCGTCTCTTTTACCTTCTGGAACTTCATAATAAACGAGTAAGTCAAACAATCCGGTTCTTGTATCTCTATCCCTCTGTAAATCATGAACTTTACCTCCTATGTCTATTACAATGTCAGATAATATCTCATATTGTTTTTGAACCTGTAATATTGAACCCTGCAATAACTCAAAGGAATTAGGCTTTTTTGGTTTAATACTCAGTTTTTTACTGTAAAAAGTTGGTTAAGTATTAGTAGTCGTCATACTTGTTGCTGATTGTCTGGTACTGGTAGTACATGGCTTGTTAGTACAGATATGTTTTTTTGTGTTAGAACTTCAAAATATTCATTTGCAGAAGTATTCCAATAGAT
>DATGZA010000046.1:0-3974 GCA_035297365.1 Nitrososphaeraceae archaeon | reverse complement strand
AGTAAAACATAGAACAATACAGCTAGAAGAATCTAATAAAAGGCTTTTATCAGCAAATGAAGATTTGCAAAAGAATGATATGATGCAAAAAGAATTTATCAACGTAGCTGCACATGAATTAAGAACACCAACTCAATCTATTCTAAATTTTTCACAGCTGTTGTCAATGCATCCTGAAAAACAAGAAGAGTTCATAGAAGGGATACAACGAAATGCCACTAGACTTCAAAGATTATCAAATGAAATATTGGATGTTACTAAAATTGAAAGTAAATCACTAAAGTTGGAAAAGGAACCTTTCAATTTAAATGATCTATTATCAACTGTCGTATATGACTACTGTAGACTGATGGAAGATGACGGTATGCCGGATGTCAAGTTATTTTCTGAACCATCTAAAGAAACTTTAATCGTGAAAGCAGATAAAGAAAGAATTAGTCAAGTAATTTCTAACCTTATAAGTAATGCCATAAAATTTACCAAAGAAGGGGAGATATTTGCTACTGCCGAGAAAAAAGATGGCAGATACGCTCTAGTAACTGTAAGGGATACAGGTGAAGGAATAGATTCAGCAATATTTCCAAAGTTATTTTCAAAGTTTATCACAACATCCTTTCAAGGAATAGGATTAGGATTGTATATTTCTAAAAACATAATTGAAGCTCATGGTGGTAAGATATGGGCTGAGAACAATAATAAATATGGTAGAGGTGGAGCAGTATTCTATTTTACCATACCATTAAGCAATGTGACCAAAGAAGAGAGAGAAACTTGAATGACTTTGATATTTTTGAAGTTTGATATTCTTTACTTCTTGTTCAACAGCTATATTTTTATTATCTAAAAACACATCCTTATCCATAGAAACTGTATTTGAGGAATTTCTCTGATTTCTAAGCTCATATAATGAACCTATGGTTGCAGAGCAGCCTATGTATTCATCGCTGATTTGTAATATTTGTTAACAATCAGAAATTTTCTTGGGTATTTCTAACATTAATTTTTTATTTATTACATAATGAGTACCATTATTGTAAACAGCTGGAACATACTTGCTATAACAGTAAGTTATAAACAAGACATGGATCGGTATTAGGAAGGTGTATTTTGGTATTTCTTCCGTAGCTTCTCAAATTCATTTTTTATTTCTAATACTTCATAAAAGATCTATGTTATTCATTAATCTACGATCTGCTTTATTGCTCTAATAAGTATAGACACGAATTTTATGTGTGAATCCCAAAAGTGGAATTCGTATAATTACTTTTAATGTTCAATATAATTATAAAGTATTAGTTGTTAAATAGTGGTGAATTAGTCTAAAAATGCTGGAAACTCAATATTATAATCTTATTGACGCTATTGTTTACCTCGTTGCTGCTATAATTCCAGCTTACTTTATTTTAAAATCAAGAAACAGTATCAATAATAATAATCATCTTACAAAATTAACCATAATACTTATTGGATTTATTTTAATGCAGGTTTTCTACCACATTGTTGGAACTCTTGGCTTTAGATTATTGGCAAAAGGATTTCTAGAACCATTATCGATGGTGGCATTGCTTTTGTTTGGAGTAATGTATCTTATAAGTACGTTTAAAGCAAAAAAACAACAACAGCAGGAGTTTAACACTTGATAAATATATTTGAAATTAACAATACTATCAGTACTTCTTATTTTTTGCATTCTATGAGTGATATTACACTCATTCTGTCATTCATACCGTTGATCATATTCGTATGGCTTGCACTAAGATCCAAGAGCATTAAAGCATTCCAATTTCAAATATCAATATTTATTGCAGTTTACATTTTAGGAGAAATAATAGAGAATAATAGAATTGCTATATTTTCAACTTTGCCACCAAATATTGGATCGCAAATTCATGTTGGCTCTGCAATCTTTTTCACTATTATAATGTGGTTTAGATTTTATTATGCAGAAAAACGAGGAAAAAAGATGATTGAAAGTAATATAGATAATGATAATAGTAATGATGGTAGTAGTACTACTAGTAGCAGCAATAACTGAGTCGTTGTGTTATTATAATTCCTATGATCATCATTCTAATGAATAAAACCATGTCATTGTCTTTTTTACAATGTCAAAATTCTGTTCAGCTTCTACAAATACATTATTGATTTCGTATTTAGCGTTTATAGATTTGAAAACACTACGATACAAACTAAATTTCTTTCCTTCCGGTGTAATAACAATTTTGTCAACTATAACAAGTCCTTCGTTAATTAGCCATTTGGTTTTTCTATAACATGTAGTATGTGCAATATTGTTTTCCCTTGTGATATCAGCAATGGATTTAGATTGATACATAACAGAATCCAAGATTTTAGTCATTTCTTCATCAGCCAAAGCAGCTAGGAGTGCTTTCTTTGCTCTTTGGCTTTGAACTATCATTATTCTCTGATTTCTTGTTATCTAGTTCGTATTTAATATATTGACCATTATATATGCAATAAGCGTAGTTCTTTTTTCTTCATTTTCAAAAGAATATTCATTATAACAAAGATTGAGAACTACTTAAACTGATTTTGAAAATAATTTTACTATTTTTGTCTCAGCTAGACGAATTCCATTTGTGAAATTCAGAGATGGAATTTGTCTCCTTGTTTATATGAAAACTAGAACATATTACATCTACGAAAATGAATCCAAAAAAAATAATAGATTCAAAACAAGCACAGCTAATGGCTGTGATAATCATAGCTGCATCAGTAGTAGGGGCTATGATAATTGGCATCAACCATAGCCAAAACTTACAGAAAGCAATGGCACAAGAAGTTTACCAATCTGCAAAAAGCACAACAACAGAAACACCAAATGAGTACAAGGCTGCATCAGCAGGTAGTAGTATGACTGGAGCGGCAGTAAAAATAGTTAACCCAAATCAAACAACGAACAAGGAATTCTGGATAAATACAGTACATTTTGATGGAATGACAAACATAAATGCTGCCGTAAAATGTGATACTTGTCCGCAGAATACTCCACTACATCCAGCAGAGCAGCCTCCTGCAAATTCGACTATACCAAATGGTGGAGGAATCAAGATAACAGAACCAAATAAAGCAGGAGCTTGGGACTTTAGATCATTTACATTCGCTCCAAATCAAATAGTGGTTAACCAAGGCGATAAAGTCACTCTTCATTTCATAGGAGTACAAGGAGCACATCATGTAATTACGGTCGACGGAGTAGGAAACTTCCAACTTATGAGAGGACAAATCAATACTGTATCATTCGTAGCAAACAATCCGGGAATCATAAATTACGTCTGTCACGTACATCTGCCTAACATGGTCGGTCAAATATTGGTGTTACCTACAGCAAAAGTATGAACATGATACGAACAGAAACAGCAACAATAACTGATACTTGTTATGCAAAGAAGATAACACATAACAAATATCTTCCTAAATTTTTCTGCAACAACATTTGCAATCATATTTTTGTTATATCTATACCAGCAATATCGCTTTGTCAGAAGATTTAATGCTAATTTGCAAAAATTCAAACGTAACTTTTAGCATACATGATTCTCACATAGAAGTATTAGAATATGATTTTAAAGATGGTAACAAATGGAAACCTCTACAAAAACATCCTATTGATAAATATGTAGAAATTGAAGATAATAAATATAATGTTTTTTCTTATTTTCTGCAAGTTTTTATTACAAGAATAGTACGAGTTTTCCTTAAAATTATTATAGAAATCATTTGATATAGATGCAAAATATGTGCCAACTTACAATAACAGAGGCAATGTTCTTGACATCTTTGGTAGATATGAAAGAGGCTTATCAATATTTTATATTTATTACATGAAAACCTTTTTCAAATCTATACTGTTATTATATTTATGAATGAAAAAGGAAAAAATAATAAAAACTAGCTTTATAATACTTTTTTCGTTTTTTCTGTTAATAGCTACCACTTTTTATTTTATAAAT
>DATGZA010000045.1:0-3267 GCA_035297365.1 Nitrososphaeraceae archaeon | reverse complement strand
TACAAACAACATCATCTTCTGACATTCCGTTAGGTATTGAAATTTTCAGTACAAGAAAATCCTCATATGGAAACACTATACTGAAAGCGCCTCATTCCTTTTTGCAAACATAACAAGCTTTAGCCATTATTAAAAATAAATTGTGCTAATAATTAAGAATATTGACTCAAGTCGAACTAAGTATAAAGACTATAAGTATGGAAGAATTAAAGTACGGTTTTATAATTACTATTTCTGATGATTAATTGCGTGATTTGCGCCATATATACACGGTATTTTGACTTAAAAAGGTGTATATGGACTTAATTTTAGAATTTAAAGCGTTTTTCAGTATATCAATTACTTAGTATATATACTAGTGGGTGTGTATTCTTTATCTAAACCAAATGATGAATAAAACTATTATTTGTTAGAAAAGTTAAAGATATTCCACTTCCAATTGAAAATATTATAAATAAAGATATAACCATCAAGGCTTCTTTAAAGGCTTTATCTGATAATAATGATAACTTCTGTCTTGAAGATTGAGCTGATTTATTAATATTATATTTTTCAATACCTTTTCTGAATTGTGGGGGAGTTGATGAAATAGACGCTGAAATATTTTCCCTATCTGTATCTGAGTACGACAGTAAATTTGTTTTTTGGCCCAATTTTTTAAAAATATATAGAAATCTTGAAATCTTAATACCACCTGCAGTAGAAAATGCAGTTCCTCCAACGAGCATCAAAATAATGAGTAATATTTTTCCACCATCAGATAGTTCAACGAGATTTAAAAATTGAAAGCCAGTAGTAGTAGAAGCACTGATCGCATGAAATACAAAAGATAACCATCCTACATCAGATACACTTGATTCAATAATTATTAATATTACTATAAATATAGACATAAAAATACAATAGATTATGATCTCATTCCAAAGTTTTTTTGTTTTAAATTCTCTACTAAAAATACCGTAATGAAATGCAAAAGGTAAAGCAGATATAATCATTCCAATCATTATTATTGTTAATTGTAAAGTGTTCTCTGAATCCAAGAAGGTTGAAATGGGTACAAATCCTCCGCTTGTCAGAGTAGCAAATACTACAGACACAGAATCAATTATATCTTCAGTTCCAAAAGTATACAATAATATACTGAAAATTGCTGCGTAAACTACGAAGATTATTGTAATTGTCGATAATAATTGTCTAAATTTAAGTATACCGCCTCCAATCATATTTTTCATTGCGGCCAATTTTGTTTCCGGATAATATAATGCCATTACAAGATAAATAAAACTTAATCCACCAACCCATAGAGTATATGAACGATAAAATACAAAACTTGCTGGCAAATCCTCTGGATGAACTATAGTAGAAATACCTGTAGTAGTAAATCCTGATGTACTCTCCAAGAATGAATTAACAAAAAGTGATACATAATCAATATTATTCCAAAAAGGATTTACATAAATATATGGCAGGCTTCCAAACAAGCTTAATAACACAAAACTTAAGACAACTACAATGGATGCCTGCTTTAAATTTAAAGGACTTTTTTCTCCAAATATATTTAACACAAAACCTACAAAAAATGTTGTTACTACAGTAAGGTAAATCCCTGTTGCAGAGTGTAATTCATTCATAAACGTTGCCAATAGAGAAGGAACAATCATTAATATTCCAGCAAATTGCATTATGAAACCAACATTTCCAAAGATAGGCTTATAATGTTCCCTAATTGTCACTCTATAACTTCTAAAAGTTTTTTCTATCACTGAATTTCTAATAGAATCTGCAAGAGTCTTTTGTAGTATCATTCCTATTATTTTTTTGCCAGTTTTATCAGACGAATCTGTTATAGGAATCCTCTTAATTCTATGAATCCGCATAGATTCTATAGCTTCTTTAACAGTAGAATTGCTTGCTAAAGTTATTATTGGAGATGTCATTATAGACCTGAGTAATACTAAATCTGAATCATCTCCTTTGATTACGACTTTTTCTAAAATATCGCTATCAGTTACTATTCCTACAGGAAATTCATTCGGAAATTCATTGCGAGTTACAATAATAGTTTCCACTTTTTTTTGTTGCATTAGTTTAACTGCTGATGCAACTGACAAATTTTCGTTCAATAGAACAAATTGTCTATGCATATAAAAAAATACAGAACGTTCTAATGGTTCAATCATTCATTATCCTCAATTCCAAATATCCTACTGATTTGCGTAATAATTCGATCAATAAAACTATTTGAAATTTTACAAATATTAATAATCCGATCATTTGTAAATGTACAAGTAATCAATAATGAATCCACTAATACTCTATGATACTATTAGCAGTCATATATAAATGATAGATTGGTAATAAGATGAAAATTTATATATAAACCGATATCTTTATTCATATTTAGTTATTAAATTAATATGATCGATTAATGTTAAAAAATGATGATGACGATCGTTATATAGTTAATTTATGGAAAGCATTTTGTAGATCTAGAAAAGCGTTGTGCATAGAATACAATGCTCCTGATGCTGTGAACAATAAGTGGACTAACAGATTCTTTAATATATGTTCCATAGAACAAATTAAAAAATATGTGAAAGATAACATTAATAACGAAGGACACGTTTTAGATGATCCATTTTAATCAATTTTTGCTGTTGTATTAATGCATACCAATTAGCATAACTATACTTACCATTATTACCGTTATTGAAGCCATAATCCCTGTAATTGCGTCATTGAACTTTTGCTAACTGGTATAAGACTCATTTTTTTCTGCTGTATACACAGACTTGATTTTCATGAAACCCCTTTCTTCCAAAAATAACCAATTTTTTCCACAAATAATACAAGTTATTTTTTTCTCATCACCGATTAATTCAAGCTCATAATGACTACAACGTATTTGATATTCCAATTTTAGTGCTTCCATCTCTTTTATAGTATCAATATGTCTAACAGAGTTTTCAGTACCTGTATTTTCATGTCTGATGTTGTAAGAAGTGGAATTTTTGGTCATAAGAATAAGGTAAAATAGGCCGAATATAATATTATTCGACTATTAAAGCAATTAAAAATTTATAATTAAGTATTTCAGTTGTGTTAATATTGTTAATTATCAGCATGATTTATTTTTAATAATGGCTAAAGCTTGTTATGTTTGCAAAAAGGAATGAGGCGCTTTCAGTATAGTGTTTCCATATGAGGATTTTCTTGTACTGAAAATTTCAATACCTAACGGAATGTCAGAAGATGATGTTGTTTGTA
>DATGZA010000044.1:0-4491 GCA_035297365.1 Nitrososphaeraceae archaeon | reverse complement strand
CTATATTGGATGAATTAGATAGATTATCAAAATTAAGGATGGTGGAGTATTGACCTAAGACGAATTACAATTGATGAAAAGGCATATAAAGAAAATTTCAAGATAATTATTATACATTTTTAATAAATATAATTCACAAAGGAACTTTTTTAAAAATTAATTTGTAAATTGTTATTAATTAGCGATTTAAACATTTTATATGAGAGATAAAGGTGTATTTATAATAGGAACCGATACAGAAATAGGAAAAACCACAATCGCTGCAGGATTGGGAAATTTATTAATCAAAAATGGAATTAGAGTCGGAGTGATGAAACCATTTGCTGCTGACTCCATGCAATATTCAAAGGAATTTCCATCTAGGGACACAAAAATATTGAAAGAAGCTACTAATAGCCAAGAACATAATAATATCATAAATCCATTTTTTTATAACATCCCTAGTGCTCCATATTTAGTATCAAAAATTCAGAAAAATTTCAAGCAAATAGATCTAAAAAAAATTCTAGAGATATTTCATGCACTTCAAAAAAAAAATGAATTCATTATAGTCGAGGGAATGGGTGGGTTAATGGTTCCTTTGACAAAGAGTCTGTATATTGCAGATGTTGTTAAGATGCTAAATATTCCCGTTATTTTGATAATGTCTAATAAAATTGGAACTATAAATCACATAGTAATGACCGCATTTTTGTGTAGACACTATAAGTTAAATGTTATAGGTATAATAATTAATAATATATTTAATCCTAAAGAAAGAAAATTTACAATGATCAACGCAGTATTACCCGAAACTGTCAACGAACTGACCGGATATCCAATTCTGGCAGTTATTCCTTACGTAAAAAGTCCTAATAACGATAAAATAGCCAAATTCTTAAAAAATACAAATATGGATAAAGTATTTTTTTAAATATGCCTATATTTCTTGAATCTAAATATTCTTTTGTGTTCTACGCAGTTAATTCTTTATCTTCACAAGAAAATAAAGAAATGACCTGCAGAGGTAACAATAAACATTCCCACTATTACTGACAACACTATTACTACCACAAAAATACAATTCACATTTTAAATATACAAGAAATATGGCGACAATTACGGATTTGACAAAGAATACAAGAAATTGGAATTAGATTTGAATATATTGTGATAAAATAAAATCTCCATAACAGATTACAGAATTGGTGATTATTAAGAGTAAAAGTAGGATTAAACAACGGTAATATTGGCCTAATAAAATTAAATTCTATATCTGTCCATGAACTTGTCTAGATTTTTTATGATACATCCCTATTTATTGTGTGAAGAGAATATTCTTGCTGCTGTACTTATCATGAAATTCAGTGAGGTAGATATCTGAGATATTGCATCCTGTTCATATGCTAAACCAGAAAGCCCTTTTCCCTTATTTCTTATTGCTGTAATATAATTATCTATTAAAAAATCTTCCACATATTCGCATAAGGTTCCTTTAATGATTACACCATTCATTATTCCCATACATTTTGTTCCCAAAGATAGAATGCTACCGTGTTGCTGATATTCAAATTCTACCATTGGTTTATCTCCACTTTCAATTCTAATAATATTTTTAGCTACATTTCTCGCTTGTCTTACAGCAAATTGTGCAAGTTGGGGAGAGAAAAGAACATCATTGAGAGGAAAAGCGGAAATATCGCCCACTGCAAACGCATAGTCATATCCTTCAATTTGTGAATATTTGTTTACTATAATTCTATTAGATCGTGTCTTTCTTATTTCAGGCATTATCTTTATATCTCGTCCTTTTATTCCAGCAGTCCAAACAGATACTGCAGAATCGACTTTTGTATCATCTTTTAGGATAACAAAAGATGGCCCCACTTCTTTTATTGGATTGTTAGTTACCATTCTAATTCCTCTTGTTCTTAAGAAATTTTTAATTTCAGAAATAAGTTTGAGATCCCATCCTGGAAGGATATCTTCTTGTGCTTCAATTACTGTGACCTTGAATGAAGATATATATTCGTCGGTCAGAGCACCTGCTAGACTGATTCCAGTTGCGCCTCCCCCACAGATAACAATATTTGATTGCGATGGGATCTCCTCTAACTTTTTATGCAAATTTATAGCATCATCAAGTGACCTAAATGAAAAAGCATTTTCCTGCGCACCTTTGATATTAAAATATGCATTTGACGATCCCAGAGCAATTATGATATAATCAAATTTGTATTCATGCTTACTTGAATTTTTTAGATTGTCACTCAGGGTTGTAATTACTTTATTATCAAGATCTACACTGAATACACATTCATTGATAAATGATATTTCGTTCTTCAATAATTCGTTAATAGAAAAAGATATTGCCTCCGGTTTTTTAACGCCCGCAGATACAAGATGTATTTGTTGTAGTAATTGATGGTAAGGGTTTTTATCAAAGACCGTGATATCAAATTTCTTTTCATTTCCATTAGCCAACAAATTGGCGGCTGAAAATAACCCTCCATATCCAGCTCCGGCAACAACAACTTTTTTCATTCAAATGACAGAAAATTAACATTTATTATATTCCTTTTTATAATTCAGATGAACTATTATTACAATATATTTTGAAAGAATGAGAGCCAATATTACCTAAGAGGATCGTGTAAATATTATTCATTAGTATATCTATTCTTCTCTTTTTACGAGATAATAGTAATAATAATAGTTATTATCATCAAAATATTTCATAAAACTCTAATGAAAATATGAAGATCCTTAAAATTAATTCAGAATTTTTAACCCACCAAATTTATATTATTACGTTAAAGGTTCCAAACTAAAATAGTTGTTTTGTATCCGTTCTTGCTTAAGTATTAAAACCCATACTATGGCGTGAAATGTTTACAAAAATAAATCCACAAAATGGATGTTCTATATGACTTTCTGTCAAAACAAAGTAATTGTATATATAATTAATCAAAAATCTGAATTAATTTTAGTCGATCTATGATTTTTTTAGAAGATCGAATATATCCTAAATATGTATAAATTTAAAACTTTTATTATTTGTCTCTTTTAAGAAGATATAAATATCAATCAGAATGTTACTAAAATCTTTTGTATCTAATCTTAATGGAAAAGTATCGTCTTTGTCTTTAGTTGGATCAACGTTTTGAAATGCATTAATAATACGATCTTTTTCGAAGTTATCGTTTACAGGATAAAGAATATTGTTTTTTTCTGAATCACTGTTTCTATATAAAACATAATTTCTGTATTTAGATTGGATTGGCAAGGTGGAAACGACCCATATGCTATCAGTATGTGGTTCTATCATCTCAATATTTTTCAGATCCTCTAAAGGAGAACGACCCTTGTAAAATTTTATTATTACAGAATTCTTTGGTTTGCTTTTCAGTGTTCGTAGATCTGGAATGACTATATCTATCTCTTGATTGTTAAATGTGATTTTTCTCTGTGATGGATATCCTGATGCTGTGAGTAGAAAATGAAGCAATGCTTCGCATAAATCAATTATTTCAACTTCTTTCTTTTTCTTGACCTCATCCTTTTTATCATTATACTTAGGGTAATCAAGGTTTTTTACTTCGGAATCTTTGAATCTGAATAATACACTTTGCATTATGTTTAAGATGATTTTTTTTGAAACGGAGTGATCTTTGTTTAACTCGATATGAATTTTCTCTTTGCCGATTTGATCCAGAGTATCATAGAGCATTTGCTTAATATCCATAAGAGGATTTATTGATAGGTTTATTAAATATCTTGATATAGAAAAATTATGGTTAAGATAGCGGTCATATTATTATCTATTTCACTCGCTTTACTTATAATATATGGCGTAGATACGCTTGTGGCTTCTTGGAAACAACCACAATTAGACGGATCTCCAGGAACAGGATTTTTGCCTATGAATGAGGCAGTTCGCGGAGCAATATTTGGTGGAGGCGCGGTAATTCTTTCTATAATCGGATTTGTATTGGGCAGAAAAGAGCCCTCAAAAGCGATCTCTATCCTGTTGCTTGTCAATGGATTCCTTATCATATTGGGAATGGTAATCGTCATATCTATGAATATAGTTACAGCTAATGAAGAGTCTGCTAGAACAGTTGGCTCTACCTTGTTACTGGGTGGATTACTAGTTGGACTAGGAGTAGCAAAAATGATTGTTGATAAGAGAAAAATGCAAATAACAAAATCATAAGATTTTTCATAATATTTTTACGTTTTTAGAAACAAATTTCATCTTTATATTATGGTATATGTTTTCTTCCTAAGAACCACCACATATCATTTAATATATTTAATCTAGTTCCATAGAGATGAAGAAAATATCTATGGATTGTCCAATTTATATGCTATATAGAAAGAAAATAATTTTTTTTGACTCATCGTATATTTAATTGGATTCTTACCAAGAAGATAAGATAAAGAGATATTTTTAATCGAACACGATAACATCTAGTGAGATCGCGTCAGCCAATAAATCCTGATGTCGAG
>DATGZA010000043.1:0-3351 GCA_035297365.1 Nitrososphaeraceae archaeon | reverse complement strand
AACGGCAGAGAAGTTTTCTTGAGTATAGATACAAATGAAGTATACAAGTACAAAATTTTTACAAACTAATTTTTTCTTTTAGGTAATACTTTAACATTTGAAATAGAAAATTCATAATAATGATTATTACATTACTTTACAGGTAATTTATACATGAGATCAATCCGTTAACGTTGATTACAGATAGTCAGAAAAGTAAGTTATATTTTTGCATGCTAGGTAACATGGAAAAAGAATGTCCAAGATGTGAATATAGATATGTAACTCATTTTTTGTATAAAATAAGTATTCACGTAAACCTTGGATATGTGTTTTTTAGTGATTAGGCATGTACTTATTTGATTACATTAAAAATCTTCTTGGATATGATATTTCATTTGTTATGTCTATTTGTTCTAGGTGTTAATGTCTACGGAAAGAAATGGTATTTATCTATTAGGACTACAATAATGGAACGAGGATTTAGAGTAGTTGGACAGGCAATTTATAATTCATTGGTGGACGAAATATATACTATAAAATTATCTGGACAAATAGAAGTTGATGGTAGGTGTAGGCTTGATAGTTGTGTATAAATCTATAATCATACTAACATAAACTCCATACAAATTTTATTTATAGATGAAGATAAAATAATTCATTATAATTGTTATATTTTATTTATCTGAATAATTGAGTTCCATTACATGGTTAGCACGAGTGGATTTTCACATTTTTGTTTCCGTATTTCTAATTCTGCATCTTGTTCCCCCTGTTTTACTAGTTTTTTTATCGTCTTTAAAGAAAAATCTACATCTTCGAAAAGGAAGTGAATTCTTTCTGTTCGTTCTATTCGAATTATTTTTTCTAATATAGCACCGCTATCAACTACTAGTTTATTGTACAATTTTTGTATTTTTTTAAATTTGAATTTTGCGTCAAAGTCCAGACAGCATTCATTATTAGATATTATCTCATTCATTTCCTTTAAGAGAAAAATATATTCTGAAATAGAATTATAAAGATCAATGTTTGACTGTGTTTTATCACTATATATAATATCTCGTGCTCTATGCCATACTTCTAACAGGTTTTTTGGTAGCTCAGACTGAACCCGAGGAAATAGATTAATCATGTATACGAGTTTATTGAATTTGGGCGAAGAATCCAATATTGCTTTTAATGGTGTATTACTTTCAAGTGCGCCGTCCCAAAGGTATTTGTCATCTTTTCTTGTCCATTTAATCCCGTAGAAAGGAAAACCAGCACATCCAAGGATAGTATTCAGATCAATTCTATCTTTTTTGCTATCAAATTTTATTAATTCACCTTTTTGGATATCTGTGGCTGTTAGGATCAGTCGTGGACTAGAATCTGTTGTAATCTTCTCAAAATCTATGTATTCAGTGATTTTGTTTTTTAATGGAGTGAGATCATAAACATAATTTGAATTTATATAAGAATAGTACGAAAAGGGTTTGAGCCATATTGGGATGAAGACGTTAGGATTGCCAAAAATTGCTGCATACATGGATGAATAATAAGATCGCAGTTCATCTGAAAAAAATGATGATGTCGAGTTTTCTGCTAATGAATACCAAAAATCTTCTAATGCAAGTGCTGGAGTACGAGTCTTTGTTCCGGCTATAATTGAGGCATTGATAGCACCAATAGACGTACCAGCTATTATGTCAAATTTTATATTATGTTTTTCTAAAACTTTGTACACACCACATTCATAAGAACCTAGTGATCCTCCTCCTTGCATTATAAGAACTGTTTCTTTATATGATTCCTTATCCATGATCGAATTTATTCACTTCCTGCAGGTATTTAACTTGAAACTTAATCTATTTTTAATCTATTTCTAGATAATTTTTTCAATAGGAAAAAGCGATTGAATATAATTTTGAGTATATAATCTAGTATTGTACTGATCTCGATCATATGCTATCGAATTAATTTCATAAATACATTTCGTTTCCATCCTTAATAAAATATATTATTATATAAATATAAATATTAGTTAATTAAGTTAACAGATCTTCTTAATAACAATGGAATTAATGTGAATGATGTGTGATGTTGGCTACCTTGAAATTTGATAAATCTAGTCATTTGATGGCAACAAAAGCATTGATGCTACCTATCATGATCCTGTCTGAATTGCACGCATATGCATAAGAAGAAAATATAACTGATTTCATATTAGACACTAATCAGACTCAACTGCTTATAAGAATGATTCTACTAATTCCAAATACAACAGAATCAGAGCTATTTTTAGTACCTCCAAGTAAAATCGAGAAAGTTAATATTGATTGGTTGACGAAGGTAATTGATTAACAGAGAAAAAAATACAATGCAATAATTAAAACAAACAACTTTCAAATCCCTACTATATTTAGATATATAATTACTTTAACCCAATATTCTACGAAATAGTAATGTTTTTTTGAAGATCAAAATCTTGCTTTGATATTTCATCAATAATACCGTAAGTTATATTATAATTTCCAGATCGAAGGGGTGAGATCAAATCCAAATCTATATTTAAAAACAACTCAGTTATTTTGTTGTGAGATTTAAAGTTATAGTTTTTTATATCTTCTATAGATGGTACTTCATTTCCATTATCATCCTGCATCGTTATTATTATTGTAATATTTGTCAAGTATAATTTGCTTCCTTTTGAGTCTGTTATCGATTTATGTTTAAATCCTATTGGTTCTAGATATAGAGATATTCGTTCATCTGGGTTAAAAATATTAGAATTTCTTTCAGTAAATAGTCCATATCCTTTTTTGTTTGAATCCTTGTTAACGAAGGTAGCAAAATTAGACTGAAAAGGCAGTGTCTCCCATTGTGACAAATAGTTATTTCGCATATGATAAAACTGAGATAAAGTTGAATTGTCAATGATAGTAGCAATAGTAGCAGAAAAATTTTTAATTTCTCCAGATTTTGACTCTATGACATTTTCAATAAATGATTCGTTTCTTTGAAGAGCTTGACCTTCCTGTAATGTTTCGGTACTTGAAATAATAGAAGTATCTTTTTCATATAAAGCAGAAGGAGGAATTCTTGGTGCTGATTCTGTAAATGTGTCATTTGTAGATTCTAAAATTATAGCATTCTTATCATCTTGAATGATTAACCCAAAAGAGTCATTTACAAAAATTAAATTGATTAAAGACAATCCAAGTATTCCTATAATAACAAAAAATATAATGTATTATCCCACCACATGTGTTACACTCCTATTATGCACTTGTACTGGTGTCATGTAGTTCAATGACATATGTACTCTTTTGTTATTATAGTATTTAATGAATTGCTCATGTCTTTTGAATCTGGGTCTTTCCACATCAT
>DATGZA010000042.1:0-3503 GCA_035297365.1 Nitrososphaeraceae archaeon | reverse complement strand
TTTCAGCAAAAATATATTTTGATATGATTTATAAATTTTAGTCAGCTAATAACACTAATGCAAGAAATGACTAAAGATGAAATCAGACGATTTCTTCTGCAAGGAACTTTTACAGGAAAATTAGGAACAATCAACAAGAATGGAACTACACATATAGTTCCCATATGGTATACCTTAGATGAAGAGGGTAATATCATTTTTAATACAGGTGACAAATCAGTAAAAGCAAGGAATATTCAACGCGATAACCGAGTTCGTGTATGTGTAGATGACCAAACTCCTCCTTTCTCATTTGTTACTATTGATGGTAATGCAGAAATAATTAGCGATACACCAACAGAAATTTTCAAATGGGCTAAAATAATAGCCGCAAGATATATGGGCAATGATAAAGCGGAGGTTTATGGCAAGAGAAATAGTACAGAAGGAGAACTGCTTTTGAAAATAAAACCAACCAAAGTTATAGGTAAAAAGGATATAGCAGGATGGTAAATCCATTCAATTTTTTCATAATTGAATTTATTTATTATAAATTGTGTATAAAAGTTAAAAATTTGTTATCACTTAATTGATAATATACTAACTCTGAGGATAGTCAACGAATTTGAGTTTATTTTGAATTTCTATAATTATGACTTTGTGAACAAGGATATAACAAATAGAAGAAATTTATAAAAATGGGAGACAAATTGCTTGGATAAATTCTTATTCTATTTCCTTTCCACAATGTGGACATAACCTTTTTTGTAAATATGTTCTGCCACTAGATTCTGTCAAATTCTCAGAAAGCAAGATGAGACATATATCCCAAGGAGTAACTATTGAATCTTGATACAATATACAAGGATGATCCATTTTATCCATTATTAAACAGATTTGGCTTAGAGTTAGGTCAGTAGTAATTTCTTTTGTGTACTCGAATTTAAATTTATTAATAGGAATATCTAGAAGGTTATCTAAGTCTTGATATTTCAATATCATAGAAATTTCACCTAGAATTATTCGATCACTAATAAATTGGTTAGAGTTTTCGAACAAGACTCTTCTAATGTGATTTGTTAACATTATGTCGAGAATATCGCCTAAAGATTCGTCTCCCTTAAAAGTAACTACTTTCTTTTTTGGTATGGATGAAACAGAAATGCCTGATTTATATCGCTTACCAATTTCAAGCATTTTCCTTGCAGAGATTGAAAAATAATCTCCATTCTTGTTAGCAATAACAGAAAATGCTCTTGCTGTACTTTTCCATTTGTCCATTAAATCACCAAGTTGGATCTTTCCATCGACCTGAGGAAACTGGTTAAAAAAAATATCACCTATCTTAGTTCGAAAATAAGAATCAGGTATGGTATTTTTTCTCAAATGAGATAATATCTCACGTCCTCCAATCATCCCGATAGGATTATTTTCACTTTTAACAATAATTGCATCTACAGCTGATTCTAAATATTGAGCGCATATTTCTATAGCAACCCAAATATCTCTGCTTTTATCTACAAAAATGCATGGTGTTTCGAATAATGTTTGGGAAAATAATTCTTCTAAAGTTAATTCTGAAAGTTTTCTGTTGAGAATTATCTTTACACCTTCTCTTTATTTTAAAACTATCTTATTTATATAGTTCATGTCTTGAAGTGTAGCCCGCTATTGCTAGCACAACCCGTTAACCTATACCAATTAGCCTATATTTTCTAATCAAATTTACCAATTATCGTATTCTATGAAGAGTAAAAGCTATCTTTCATCACATACCCGCACATTTTAGAAATAAAAGATTTTATCTGAATATGAGACTCTATTTCCTTACTAGAATTTCACAATTATAAAACATACGGTAGTCGGAATATATCTGCATGTACAAGATATAATAATAAATCCGTTAACGATAGATTTGTTTGTTTTTTAAAAATAAATTCAATAAATAAATTTAAAGTGTTTAATTTTATTTCCCAAAAACTTTTTAGTATAAAAGTATAAAAAAACAATATATTGCTTTATTGTAATAATCGCTATTCTATATGCTACTATTTTGTTTTTACACCCCTGTTACTGATCTCATCAATTTTTCTTTTTTATGACTTGTATTTCACCTATGATGTTATAACTACTATATATGCACAGGAAAATGAGAAAATAAACATTAGCAAAGTATACGAGGTAGCTATTCCAAAAGGATCTGCAAATCCTTCAGTAGACATAACCAATCTAGAAGAGAGAAAGTGGTATATCCCTCCAAAACTTGAGATTAGTTCTGGAGACATAGTCAAATGGACAAACAATGATGTTGAATCCCATACCGTCACTAGCGGAGTAGGTTCAGGTATTATGAGTCTTTTGAGTAATGAATTAGGAAAAGCAAATGGTATATTTGATAGCGGACTTTTTGGCCGTGGTGAATCTTGGTCATACAATTTTACTAACAAAAGAGGATTATTTACCTATTTTTGTACTATTCATCCATGGATGACCGGATTAGTGCAAGTTAGTGAGCAGCCATTTAAACACGATGGTATGTTGAAAAATATACCAGACTATCCAGTTGATGGTATGGGAAATAAACTATCAAGGTTTCCAGTTCATACACTGACTAATGATGAGAAATATGACATAGACATGGGATGGAGTCCTAGAGTTTTAAAAACTCATGATCCTTCAACTTTTTTAATTGATTTTTTTGAAATGCCATCAAATAGAAAATCTCATTTACTGCCTTTTGACTTTGTGATTATTCAAAATAACAAAACTTTAGAACGAACCTCTGGAATATCTCAAGTGGGTGCTGCTACCCTTCAATATACATTTTCTGAGCCAGGTCCAGTAACAATTCGAATAGAGAATGTTGGAAATAATCCCTCTCATACAATATTTGATACTATAGTATATCAAAATCCTGATACACCATCATCGTCCTTAGCATCTGACGATGCTAAAATGCAGCATGGGGGGATCACTTCACCAGTTGGAGAATATAGCACTGGTCTGATATCTACTATATTTCTTGTTCAGCTCACATATGTAATAATATTTGCTATCCCCGCAGCGGTAGTAGTAATAATTTTGTTGTATAAAAAAGGAATAATATAATATCAAATAATACTAGTGATGAGATGAAGAATTTTATTTCCGTTTTTTGAATTTCTCTGTTATAGATCACTTGATCCATGATATTTCCCTTCAACTTGTTTTGTTGCGCAACTATGAAATCCAATAATTACATACAATAATTCAAAATCTATTATCGAATCCTTATCAAATATGTAATTTTATTATTTATCTAGCGTGCTGCCAGGGAATTTACTTTATCAAATTGGTGTACTACTCTCTTCTCACATTCTGTTCCTTCTGGTGGGCGTAAATCATCACTTGAAACACAGGCATGGTATCTATCTCCTATTTGTATTTTGCCTATGTCAGTATCTCTGTCAAAAGTAAATATTCTTTTTATTGTACTATCTTTGCTTTTATCAAGTTCAGCTTGAACATCCTCTATAACTTCTGAT
>DATGZA010000041.1:0-1555 GCA_035297365.1 Nitrososphaeraceae archaeon | reverse complement strand
GACTATATTAAAATTAATTGATTATATAGAGCATTTTCATCTAGCGGATATAGCTAATAATAGAATTCATAATCATCTCCTACCAGGAATGGGTTCTATAGATTTTGAACAAGTTTTTGATACAATAAAAAATATTGGTTATAAAGGATTTGTTACCATAGAACTGTATCCATATCAAGATAACCCTATTGGGGTAGCAAAACAATCTTACGACTATTTAAAAGTATTTATTTAAATAATTGCCTTGTTGCGTAACTCGCTATTACTAACATATTTAGCTAACCTATTCTAGTCATAATACATGTGAACTGGAAGAAGTACAATGAATCACTTGTTAAACGTGGTGAGGTATTACTTGATTTTGATGTTATGGACAACTGGAATTCTGAACTAGAGAAGATGAATCAAGGAAAAGAAGGTAGAAAATTCGTATATCCACAGATTCATTTATCAAACTACTTGGGTACATGAGAGCATATTTCCATTTACCATATAGACAGACAGAAGGAGTAGTGAGAGGGCATGCTTCAAACACACTACCATCTATTCCAGATTATAGTAGAATTTGCAGAAGAATAAATAGATTGGATATCAAAATAAACGATGATGAGGACAAATCTAGTTTACAACATGATGATAATTTTGTAATTGCAATTGACTCTACCGGTGTTAAAGTTACAAACAGAGGGGGGAATGGATCAGACATAAATGGAAAGTAAAAAGAGGTTATCTCAAAATACACATAGCAGTTGATATCAAGAAGAAAAGAATTTTATCATTAGATGTTACTAGTGAACAAGTACATGATGGAAAAGTACTATCTAAATTAGTCGATGATATTAGAATAAAACAGAACAAGGAAATAGATACTCTGCTATCATGGATGGTGCCTATGACAATAACAAGAATTTTCAATTTCTATCATTTAAAGGAATCCAACCAGCAATTAAGGTAAGAAAGAATGCCAAGTATAGAAAGACAAACCATTATTTGAGAAACAAGAACGTACAATTACAGAAAACCGATCTACAACAATGGAAGGATAGCGTCAGCTATGGTCAGAGGTGGATTGTAGAAACTGTCTTTTCTTGTATTAAGAGAATGTTTGGTAGAGAATATGTTACTGCTATAAGATTTGAGAACATGATAAAAGAAATGATACTGAAAGCATCGTTATATAACTTGTTTCAGAGTCTAACTATTACATAATTATCAATCTCAGTAGGATAGATTTGATTATCTAGATGAGTTACGCAACAAAGCAAAAATTATCATATTTATTACCTTCATCTTAAAAAATGAGTAGTCAAAGAGGAATAATAGGATTTTTGGAATTCTCCTTGCAATAATCATCAGTCTTTATTTAGTATTTCACTGAAAAAAATGCTTCTATGTTATTATAGTACTGGAATATTTGAAAATATTAATAATTATAGAATTGGATTATCTTCAAATCTATTAAATTTTTTCTCATTTCAGAAAAAGAGATTATAAGAAAAATTTTTGTAGCTAATATAATACAATATTATATCAGTAAAAGATATTATTATTTGTT
>DATGZA010000040.1:0-11522 GCA_035297365.1 Nitrososphaeraceae archaeon | reverse complement strand
TGTTAAAGGACCTGAACTGCTATCAAAATGGGTCGGTGAATCTGAAAAAGGCATTCGTGAAATCTTTAGACGCGCACGACAGGCCTCACCATGTGTTATATTTTTTGATGAAATAGATTCTATAGCTCCTATCAGAGGGATTGAAAATGATAGTATGGTAGCAGAACGGGTTGTTTCCCAATTACTAACAGAAATGGATGGTATTCAAGCTCTTTCTGGTGTAGTGGTTCTTGCTGCCACAAACCGCGCTGATATGATTGACCCTGCATTACTAAGACCAGGTAGATTTGACAAGATAGTCTATGTGCCACTCCCAGACAAGAAAACAAGATATATGATTTTAAAAATGAATTCTAATAATAAACCTAATTCAAATGACGTCGATCTAGAAAAAATAACAGAACTTACAGAAGGTTTTACTGGAGCTGAAGTCAGTTCATTAGTTAACGTTGCGGTTTCCTTCGTTCTGCAGAATTATCTGCAAAAATATTCTTCTCCTGACGAAGCAGCTAAACATGCATCTGAAGCTTTCGTTTCTATGAAAGATTATGAGAATGCAGTTAAGAAAATAAAGAAACAACGTGAAACAACACCTAATCAAAAAGTAACTGTTCCCTATTATCGTTAGAATAGGCAATCATAACTATTTTATTTTTTTTATGAAATAATCGATAAAAACTATTTTCTTATTCTGCTTAAAGATCTCAATTTTATTTTTAGCTATAATCAATATTGAAGTTAACAATATTATTTTATTACTTTTACTAAAATTATATGTTTGGAGAATATTTTTCAGCTATTATATTTGAGAACATTGTAAAAGATACGATGCTAAGTATCATTGTATAACTGGTTTAGAAGTAAAATTGTCACATAGTTGCTAATTAGATGTATAAAAAAGATTGTATAAACGAGTTGCAGAATAGAGCATTATTTTATTATAAAATTGAAAGAAGATGTAATTTATCTTAAATTAAGAGTCTAATGAAACCAGAACAATGCAATTTAACTTTTTTCATGTCTCTCCTATGAATTTTCACCTTGTTGATAGACTATGCGATACCTATTATTTTTTTGCTTAATCATGATTTTCAAATCTTAATAATCATAAAGTTGGAAATTATGTCTCTTTTTACAATGTTCGGTTTTCTTAGTATTCTCTATACCATTTTAGCCATAGTTACGAAAACTAGTGAAAGCAACTTCAAACTTGGAAATGGTACATCATTAAAGATCTTTAACTAGGAAGGAGAATTTCTTTTATAATCTTTCTCATAATTTATATTTGATAATCTCGTTTCTCGTATGATTATATTGAGTAATAATAATCCACAAGATACGCTTTCTAAGGATGAGAATGTGACGGTTAATAATAATTACTTGAGTAATATAAGAGCTCATCTAATAATCTCTGGTAAAGTTCAAGGAGTCTATTTTCGAAAATATACTCAAGAAATATCTATAAAAAATACGGTTAGTGGTTGGGTTCGAAATCTTAAAAATGGAGATGTCGAATGTATTTTGGAAGGATTACCGTCAAATGTTGAAAAAGTGATAGAATGGTGTCATATGGGACCTAAGAATGGTAGAGTCGATAAAATTGATATAAACTATGAAACTTATAGCGGTGAATTTCAAGGTTTTAAGATAGACGGTTAAATAATTTCTGAATTTAAAGATATCATGATATATTATTATACGCACTTTCTATCTCTTTTTTAATATCTGTCAAATCCAAGCTATGATTTACCTTATATATAATATAGGGGTTTTTTCTATCAATTCTTATCGAAACTATCAATTCTTCTTTAGTTGGTTTTATGTCTAAAAATACACGAAATGTTATTGTCTTAGAATATGCTATTCTGTGAGGTCGAATTTCTTCAATAACATTCCTCCCCAGATCTTTTACGAATTCTCTCAGATCAATTAATTGTTTTTTAATCGGTTCATCCAATCCATATAAGTGTGTTTCAAATGGGATTTTAGGTGATTTCGTATAAAGACCAAATTTAGTCATAATAATCAATAAATCAAGTTTCTTGTATTTGAAATATTCTAATAAAATATTAAAAAAATTAGATTATTGTTGAATCATATACTATTGTCTCTCTTTCTGTTTCTACATATTCTTTCTACTAATAATGAAGGATCGTATCTACAACTAATTACAACGTAATAAATAATTCAAAGTATAATAACAACAACAGTTGAGACGATCAAGCAACCAAGACGGATAATAAAAATATCATTAGTAAAGCAAAAACAAAAGAGATGTAAACCAGTAAGATGGTCCCAGGAAAATAGTGTAGAACAAGGTTTACGAGGAACAGTTAACCCATAGTTCCAATCCTGTTGCTTGCGAAGGTCATCCAGAGAAACGTTATGTTGACCCAATGCTCTATACGTAATAAAAGATCTTATTCAAGTTCGTACACCAAATGGTCTCTAATATTTGGTTACTCGAGCAATTAAGAGGGTATAATTCACTAGATCAACTCTTTACATACTGGATAGGAAATCATGAAGTCTGAACTTCAGAGGATGAGCAGTCTATTTTGAACAATTCATACAAGAGATGGGTTACATACATAAGATTACATAATAATGTTTAGTTGGTAGTTCAAGATGAAGCCGGCGTATCCGTTGAAGTCAGTCTCAGGGCAAATAATCATTGAAATTATTCAAGGAAAAACCTTTGATTATCTTTTTATTGCAGAATTTTTACCAGCTACAATAAAAGAAGAAATGAAAATTAGATCCGGTGCATTTACCGAAAAAAATACGTCGAGACCTTAAACCAAATCGACTAATACCAACAATACTGGTTACACTATAATCTATCATTACGAAACAACCAAAGGACTGCTAAAATAGAACATAAACCAAAACGGTTCCAAATTTACCATGATAAGAACATGAGATACATATCCTAACAAAATAAACAATAATAACATAAGAAAAAATGATCTCTTGCTCACAATTTGATATCAAACTTTTAATGTACACTATTGGTTTACCAAAAGGAGCAAAAAAATGTTAGCAAAAAAAGATAATTGATTAAAAGATATGTAATATGTTTTATTATAGGTGAAGTAAAGTATCAACTGGTTGGATGGAGATTACACCAATCTTTTTTTCACTCTTGTCATTTATATGTTTAAGTTTTTGTACTAACTCCTCTAGAATATCTGACTGTGCTATAGTTACTATAGTCTTACGATTTGAGGATATAGTAGCAGTTTGTCCTCCTGCTTTTCCTGACCTTATTTTTTGCTTGGACTGTCCATAACCCCGCGAGTCATATAATGTGGCCTCTAACTTTAAACTCTCTATTCCTGAGATTATTTCATCAACTTGTTCTGGACTAGCAAAAATTTCTATCTTTTTTAAACCTGCCTTAATTTTATTTTCATCTGTCTTTTCAGATTTTTCTATTTCGAAAGGTAAAACGACTTTTTTATCTGTCATTATAAAATATATAATTACAATCTAAATAAAGTATTTGTTTATAAAATTTTTCATATTTTTTGTACCCCTTACAACAGTTACTTAGATATTGCTACTCATTAAAATTTATTGTTCTAGTTATCAGCAGATTTCCATACAACTTGAATACTTTGTCATGAATTCATTAAATTCCGTTTATCTATCAATAACAAGAAAACTAATCATTTGTCAAGTAGTAGTATATATATAGAAATGCACGTCTAAAAACAATTTTATAATTCTAGATTTAAAAACAGTTCTTTTACTTCTTCTAGTTGCTTATTGCGTGTTTCGACCAAACTCAATCCTCAATGCTATATTTATCAAGGATATCTAAATTCTTAATCATATTAATCCAGTCCTGACTTATCATGAAAAAATTAAACGGATCCAATATACATTTTTTTTATTTATCGATCAGTCACATCCAACACAGACGACGAGGATATATTGCTTAAGGAAGGTATTGTGGAGTTTTAAACATAACAGTTTGTGGATGTTCTATCTCCGTAAATTTTCGGCACCAAAAAATTGTCAATATATTCAGAATAGCAAATACCGGAAAACTACAAGTATTTCACATCTTGTTTTCAGTATGTTTCTCTATATTGTTGTTAATTAATATTCTACAGTTCTTGTTTCCATTTTTCAACTTTGGGTACTTAATATTATTGTGATTTTACCTCTCAACTCAAAATTAACTTTTTGTATCATTTTATTTATTGTTGCTACTTTTGATAATAGTAATAATAATTTCTTTATTTTTCTACTACAACTCTAACAAAGTGACAATTATGCCGTCAAATCAATCTAGGTTACGATGTCTCTCACTATGTCTTAACCATTAATGAGTCTCTTCATTTAAATGGATTAATCTGATTTCTTTAGTACTAATAGCAAATATATGTTAATAGCACTGATTGTATTCTGTATATTTTTTTATTTTTGGGAAACCATTTCTTGTTCTTATTATCTATATATAGTCAAGATAATTAATTACTGTGATTCATAGACCTAAATATTTTCTATATCATGATTACTAAGGCAAACCCAGCTAAAATTTTTATACATTGATCAAGCAAGAAAAGAAGATTATATGTACATAAAAAAGATTTTGACTTTGAGTATAATAATGACAAGCATGCTATTCACTGGGATTTTATCGAATCCAACAACAGTTGCGCTCGCTCAGCAACAAGAATCAGTAACAATTACGCAGGGTGCAGCTGATGAAGGCAATCTCGAGCCATTTTTGCCACGTGCAGTTAATGTTATGCCAGGAAGCATAGTTTCATGGACAAATGAGGATTCTATACCACACACGGTAACTGCTGGAGGAACTGGTGAACCACTATTTCACTCAGGCCCGATTTCTCCTGGAATGACATGGGATAATCAGTTTGATTCTACAGGGACATTCGGTTATCATTGTTCAATACATCCATGGATGATGGGCAGGGTTATGGTTGGGTAATAATTAATCATTCTTTTTGCGCAAGGAATCTGATGCTTTATCTTTATTTTTTTAGGGTTTTCAAGTTCCTGTTGATATTCCTATTTTTTTGGATTATATGTTAACGTTTTATCCTTATCAATATGTTCCTTAATTGAGGATAACACTGGCTTTAATTATAAAATCTTGGAAAAGCGGGGTATCGATTAGATGTGGACCAAGTTATCGAGATAAAGGACAGGTGTATAGCAAGCTGTAAGAGGAAGTTAAAAGAGCGAAACTCGACTCTATAATTTTAATGTTTAAATATCTACTTTATTTTAATTAATTATTCTATTTTTTTTATATTCAATATCTATGCATCTAAAATTAAGTGTCTAAAAATATTTGATTTAAGTTAATAGTAGTACTCTCACTGTTGAATAAGAGTAAAAGTCTGAGTTTATGTCTATATATGTTAACAAAATTAAAAATTGAAAATAATAAATTAATTGATTAATATATTATTCTATGTTTTTGATGCATCTTCACTTGGATTTAGTAGTGAAAGATGGTATCTCCAATCGTTTTTTTCCAATCAGAACGGATCCCTGGTCTTCCTTTCAATTTTTCTATGTAGTTAAATGCAGATAAACCAGCTGCAGCTCCATCTCCGCACGCAGCTACAATCTGTTTATATGGTATATTCGTCGCATCTCCAGCAGCAAATATCGCTGGATGTACAGTTTTTCCTCCGTCCATTATCTCTATCTCTCCTTTTGTGTTAATCTTGACCAAATGTTTCACAAAATCCAAATTTATTTTTGAACCCATTTCAATAAATAATCCATCTATATTGATGGTTTTTTCAGCTCCCATGTTATCCAGAAGAGTTATCTGCTGAATGGTATTATTTCCAGAGATTGATTTAATAGATGTATTGGGAACCAATTCAACATTTTCTTTTTTTTCAATAGATGCTATCATATCTTTATCTCCTCCTAGTTTTCCTCCTCTGTAAATCAAATAAACTTTAGATGCCATTCTTGAAAGTAATATACCTGATTCCAGTAGATAACCACCTACTCCAACTGCTGCAGCAACTCTTCTTGATAAAATGGTCCATCACATTTCGTACAATAATGTACTCCTTTATTTGCAAACTTATTTTCGTTGTCTAAACCTAAATTATTTGGGACCTTTCCTGGTGCTAGTACTACTGTTTTTGCTACATATTCTGAACGTATTGTTTTAATTTTTAAACCATCTTCAAATTCATCAATTCTCTCTACGGTGTCATATGTTATTTCACCGCCAAAAGTTAGAAATTGATTTTCAAGAGTTCTTGCAAGCAATGGTCCGCTTGACATGATTGTGCCAGGATAGTTTTCAAGTTTTGGGATCAAATTAAGTTGACCTCCAAGATCTTTTGATATTATCAAACAAGATGTTCTTTGTCTAGCAACAAAAATACCTGCAGACAAGCCAGCAGGTCCTGCTCCAACCACTACTATTTCATATTCTTGAGTCATGTTACTATGACACCGAGATTAACGTTGTAAGATTACTAATTCCATCAATACCGTGAAGATGCACATCTATTGAATTTTTCAGCTCTTGCATATCAGACGATTCTAAAATTATTAAAACATCATAAATTCCATATGTTGTTTTTACTGTTTTGACGGTAGGAATTTTTTTTACTTCTTCAATGAGATTTTTTTGTTTTTTATAATCCACATTTAATAGAACATATGCTTCATTCATTTAATTGTCTTTTATTTATTTTCTCTATTTCAACTTTGTCATCTTGGAGATTTATTTTTTACATTGTTCTGCATTGCACAAAGTATTTTAATTATAACAAGTTTGAAATAAAACAGCTCTTAATTTTTAAATGGTAATAACTAAAGTATGTTTTACACTTTGAAATAACTGAGAGCGGAGGATCTAAATGTGGGAAAATAACAGTAAGATTAAAGATTCAAGTATTTTTAAACTTGAACTTGCTGGTATTTTTAAACTTGAACTTGGTGATACTGTAATTTCCTCAATTAAGGAGATAGGATTTGAAACAACATTGTATGAGTGTAAAGGTGATGGAAAAGAGAAACAAAAAGTGAAAGCAGGGGTAATAGTCAGGTAATAGATTTAGGTATTGAACTAGATCAAATAGATTTAGGTATTGAACTAGATCAATCTCGATAAGTATAGTTAATTGGTATGGACTTTCTGAATTATTGGATGAAATCAAAAAACTAATACATATCCTTATGCTAAAATAGACGTGATAGCGATTTCTCCGATGGATGATTTAATGTATATATAATTTTTTTGTATAAAATAGATACTAAATATATATCAAATTTATTTTTAATATTTTGATGTTACTTGTCTGAATATACTATTTTTCGTTTTATTAATGGATCATTACTCCAAACAAAATAGATATTTTCTTTTTCATCTACAAAACATCAATGCTAAATAAGATTATCTAGCACATATCGGTACTATTGGATATAATAATATAAAATAACTCATTATTTATCTAAAAGTTAGACGATAATTAATAATTAAATTGAATAGAATCTTTGTAGATGCCTATCCTATCTTAATAAATTTTCATACTATAATTTGTATTGTTTAATGCATAAATAATATAAAGATAAAGTTAATAGTTGATTTATGGTAAAATTCATGGTAGGAAAAAAATCTGATCTTCCAGAAGGAAAGATGACCCATATAACTGCAGGAGGTAAAGAGATTCTTGTAGCTAACGTTGGGGGGGCTTACTATGCAATTGGTAATATCTGTACTCACGCGGGCGCAGAACTACATGAAGGTGAATTAGAAGGTAAAGAATTAAGATGTCCCTGGCATGGTTCAAAATGGGACGTGACTAACGGCAATCTTATCTGGTTTCCACAGAACCTGAAATCGGTTGGTTCATATCCTACAAGTATAGAAAATGATACAATTTATGTAGAAGTCTAGGAAATTATTATATTTTAGAACCTTCTTTATTTTTATTCTGGAGATATAATATCAGTTTATATATCCTTTTTTTTCAATCGTTCCATGGAAATTTTACAAGAAAGAGATCTAGCCATATATCTTTTTAATCAGTATACAATTAATCCTAAAAACTGGAATTTTATTATCTCAACATCACCTATTCGTAATTCTTTCTTTGATGCTCTAATCTCAAATTCCAATGAAGTGTGGCAATTAAAAATAGACTCGCTGTACAAACCAAACCCTATGATTATGGGCGCAAAGGTTGATAACGATCCTTCAAAGCTTGAAAAGAAGATAAGTAATAGATCTCATTTTGGATATAGAAGTCTTGAGACAAGTACAATTATGAATTTTCTTAAAAATCTATCAGAAGAACAAAATAATAATTCTGTAAAAAACAATGACATCAATATACGTCTTCATTCTTTGTTGTCATCATTGGAACCGGTTAAACCTATCAGGGGGAAAAACTACTTATGCGGCCCATTCGTTTTTACAGAAAAAAAACTTCAATTCGATAATACTCATGATAAAATATCAGAAACGATCTCCTCTAAAATGAAAGAAAAGTTAAGAAGAAAATATTCTTCTTATGGCTAGTCATTATACATATTTTCTTTGAACTCATTTTCTCTTTTTAAATTATTAGGTTTCCTTTAACAATTTTCTATTTTGTCTCCATTTCATCAACAGGTATGTAGTTGTTAGCAATATTCCAGCCAGTAAAATTGTTGTTATATCTTGTTTATTCATATAAAATGAGCAAATGGAATCTTCAGAATAACAACTTAAACTAAAAAATAATACATTCCATATTGAATGAGCCGTTATTGCAAACCATCCCTTTCTACTTATCCATGTTCTTAGGCTATAGAATAATGATGGTATTACAAATAACCAGTTGGCATATGCTAATTGATTTATGTCTGTGGGATATGTATTAATAATATGTAACATAGCCCAGATTATTCCTCCTGCCAAAGTCACTAGATTATTACCAAATAAATAAAATGGAATTCCAAAAAAAAGTGACTCCTCAATCGGACCTGCCATAATAACCGGAATCAATGAATGAGGGATAGATGATTCTTCATAATCAAAGATATTATCTATAATAGATGTTCCTATTAATAAGCCAATTATTCCTATACCATGATAAAAAAGGAACATCAAAGTCAAGTATCCTGCCGATGTATTTTGATAAATCGATGTCCAATTTCTTGGATTGATATCTTGATAGAAGGTATATATAAATTTGTTAAGCATGATCTTGATAAACCTTGAAATTAATTACCTATATAAAATTTCAAGATATACTAGTATCTCCTAAGCATTACTATCATGAATTTAATCGATAAATATAACAATAATTTATCATCTGTATATAAAATGAAATATCTTGTTACAGTTAGTTTTAACTCTTCAGATTTTTTTCATGTAGAAAATAATGAGATCAAAATTTCATTAAAATCTAAACCAGAATTAGGAAAGGCAAATAGAGAATTAATAAAGTCATTATCAGAACACTTCAAGATCTCTACCAATAAAATAAAAATATTATCAGGATTCTCTTCAAGGAAGAAAGTAGTGGAGATTTTATTCTAATCAAATAGCTTCATATCTAAATTTTAATTATTTGAATACAATTAGAAACAAAGTACAATTATAACTGTTAATCGAGCCTCTAATTGGCAATGAAATCAATTACAAGATATTTGACTTTGAACACATCAAAAAGAATGGAATTGATAAACATTACATCGCAAGTAAGAAAAGCTGTTGAAGAAAGTCAAGTCAAGGAAGGATTGTGTCTTGTAAATGCAATGCATATTTCTGCTAGCGTTTTCATTAACGATAATGAAAGTGGACTTCATTATGATTTTGAAAAATGGTTAGAAAAATTAGCACCTCATAATCCAATTGAACAATATAAGCATAATGATACAGGAGAAGATAATGCTGACGCACATTTAAAACGCCAGGTAATGGGACGTGAAGTAGTTGTAGCAATTACAAGTGGAAAACTAGATTTTGGTCCTTGGGAACAAATTTTCTATGGCGAGTTTGATGGACAGAGACCAAAAAGAGTATTAATCAAAATATTGGGAGAATAAAAGATTGTAAAATCTATTAAATTATTTTTATTCAATTTTGATAGAAAAATTGAACGTGGGAATCATGTATTTTTATAGTAAAATATACATAAAAAATATTCTGTTAATTTTTGATATATGTTAATTTTTGGTGATGTTAATACGTTTATTGAATGATTCTAGGTATTTATTTTTAAATTTTATGTGCTTTAACGAATACCAGTATATTAATTGTTTCAATTTGTATCTATGAATCAAATTCATTTCTTGGAATTTCATTTTTATCTAAAAGTAATTTTTTAAAATCTTTACTTATTGATGCCCTTTCCCAAAATCTTGTTTGATTGTTTTCAGTTTTTTTTATCCATATTATATTTCCATCAAGATCAACTTCTATTATCTTTGATCTGACAAGATACTTGAAAATTGTATTTACCTTTATGGAGTTTAAATTACCTTTCAAGATTTTTTGAAGATCTCTGACCTTAGTGTATTCTTTTGATTGCTGTATTGTATTCAAGAATAGAGTAATATCTTCTTGTTTAATCTCATTTACTGGATCTTTTTTATTTATTTTCCTATTTTTTATATTATCATAATTTGTGATGTCATTATAAAATCCTATTGAAAAGATGTTATTCTTGATGATGTTTATATTTCAACTATCTCGATAGATAATATAATTAATTGAAATCACCAGAAAATAATATTAAAGATTTTTAAGTTTAGATTCCATATTATTTGCCAACCCTTCGTAGTATTTTCTCTGCTTTCCAATTTTTTCCAATTTGTCATTTTCAATTTTTTCTAATGCATTATTTATATTGTGAGATTGTGCAGATAATAGAGTATCTGCCATAACGAATAGTCTTAGATTTTCCTTCATCAAATGACTAGAAACATGGTTTATATAATTTTGGATATTTTCCATCAATTTATTTGGGTCGTCCTTCTGTATGTATTCTATCATTGATGATTCTATTTTTTGCGCTAGTTTGATAGTCAATTCATGTTCAAATAACATTCGAGCTATTGGACCACTTTCTCTAGCCATTCCGTTTTTTTCAAGCGAGGGGAATAATGTTTCCTCTTCTTTTCCATGATGACATATGTTTGTAAAATTTTTTAGGAAGTCAATTGTTTGATATAATATCTCATTCGGAATTTTTTTGCCTTCTTGTAATAATTCTATTGTTGTATTTAATGATTTTAGCATCTTCTCAATTAAATAATGATCTTTTCTTAATGATTCTGTGGAAGACATTCTTAAAGATGTTATATTTGGTTAATAATAATGTTCAATTCCTCGATCTATTTTGAAAACTAAAAATAAAACATCATGAGTTAACTAATAACTTTAACACTAACAACAAATACAAAAAAATAAAAAAAGAGTGGATTGAAGTCTTGATTTTCTATGGAATAGATCTGCTGTACAGTTTTCCTTCCAATGCTAGCTTGTACATCTCTGCTACATACGGGTTCTTTCC
>DATGZA010000039.1:0-6060 GCA_035297365.1 Nitrososphaeraceae archaeon | reverse complement strand
TGCTGTTGGCTCTGTTACCTCTGCTGTTGGCTCTGTTACCTCTGCTGTTGGCTCTGTTACCTCTGCTGTTGGCTCTGTTACCTCTTGCTCTGTTGTTACCTCTTCCTCTGCTGTAATCTCTTGCTCTGTAGGTTCTACAACTTCCTCTTTCTCTGCTGTAATCTCTTGCTCTGTAGGTTCTACAACTTCCTCTTTCTCTGTTGTTACCTCTTGCTCTGTAGGTTCTACAACTTCCTCTTTCTCTGTTGTTACATCTTGCTCTGTTGATGACTCGCCATTTTCAACTTTAGATTCTTTATCATTTCCGTGATTGTTATCTTCTATTGTATTCGCATTATCCAATTGTCCATTAGAAGATTCTAGAAATGGACCAGAAAGTAATTTCATAGCAAATCCTGTATACATCTGTGCAGGGTAAACAGTAATCATAGAAATAGTAAGAAAAATTAATAATATCCTGTCGGGGGAAATTCTTAACATGACTAGTTGGATTGGTAATAGTAAACTAATATAAAGTAGGCGTACAATGTAAATAGTTATTTTCTCTACATTCATTTCATTAAGATAAAAAAATATTGACCGTTATCATTTTCATCATATTTCTTGAAATCATAAAAAATGGTTTAAGAGAGTGCACAAGGATTAAGATAAAGAATCAAAAATTATAATATTGTTGTATGCTAATTTGTAGTCAACCAGAATTACATTGAAATTTCTGACCAGCACCTAACCACTATGGAAATATACATTATTATCGTAATTATGATCACATTATCCTTAAAATTTTCAAATCCCCGAATCATAGTATATCAATATTTTAGTTATATAGTAAATTCCAGAAATGTTAAACGATCTGCAGTTTTGAATCCAATTTTAGTGCTATTTATAATTCACAAATAGATATCGCCCGTCTTTAAATTAGTATTATTAATCAAATTCATATGAAACTGTAGCAGAGCTTAATCATAGGGATTGCAACTCTAGCAAAATCTGTTTCACCCATCACAAGGCCAAAATGACCTATTTGTAAAGCCTAGAAATCAATAACATTACCTCAATAGCTTTGATAATGTGTATCCAACTACTAACATCTACTGGACAACCCACATGACTGGCGGCATTTAATTATATAGCGATTGAAAAACAACATACTGCTATGGAAAATCCTTATGTAAAGAAGCGAATCTATATTTCATGAACAAAACTTTCTTTTGATGATTAATATTCACGCAGCAGGAATAATTCTAAATGTGCACACCATATGTAGGCAGTTTGATTAACATATTACTTCCCTCAACAATACCGAGATCAAAAATATAATTCGATTTCACCAAGGAACCAAATTACTATTTAGTTAATTAAAAGATTATCCTATACGTTTCACATTTGAAAAGATATCTTTGCTACCCCGCTTCTTGTAGTGTCAAAAGGTGGATTAATTCCAGTTCCTAGGACAGTAATAACCAGAGTATATTTTCCATGATTTTCAATCATAATATTTTGAACATCGCTTCCCATATGTATATGAATATTTTCCTTAGAAAATACAGAAGTCCCGTTATCGTCTAACAACTGTAAATTATAATTTACATGTTGAAGATTCATATCATTAAATGGATGTTTAAAGTCAATCATAAAAGGAATTTCGGTTCCAGGAGACAAATTAGAATCCCATTTTACTAAAATTGCTACAGCATTATTTTCAGTTTTGATTGAAATTGGAGGAGTAGTAATCGAAGTCTCGTTTTGCGAAAAAGATTGTTGTTGATATGACGATAAGATAAATACAAGCAAAAATGCCTCCAGAATTATGCTAACAGTATAATGTCTAATATTATATCTATTATTCATATTATTTTATAGAAATTTAAAAATAAAAAGGTTGTGATTCTATCCAAAAGCAAGCTCTGCGATATAAATATTAAGCAACCATATTATGCTTAAACTAATTATTATCCGTCTTTTTTTAATTCGTTATAATTTTGAAAACCATAAAACAGTGAGCAATAACAAAAAGGCTAACACATATTCTCACTAGTAAAGATCACGAACAAAATATGGCAATACGCATCTATTAAATATTTAATAAATCATTTATAGAATACTCTAATTCTCACAATTTATTTTATTTTGTTCTAATAATGAATAAAAATTTAAAAAATCAATTCCGCAATATTTTAATTATGTCGTTTAATTTAAATTTTAAACGATTTAAATAAAATGAAAACTAATATTCAATATACATTATCCTTAGATCTATTGCGTAGTTAGCAACCATGTTGTAATTTATAGAATCAGAAATGTTTCATGGTGAAAAATAACATAGAATTTTCTCAATTTTTAGTTCATAATTTATAAAGATTCTGCAGAGTTAACTACTCCATAATCTATTGATCAGAAAGATAGAACATATAGAGAGAGATTCGCTGACATTTTTACCGTACTAAAGAGCGCATATTACTTGATTTGTCTTATTAATGTTAATAAAACATGATTTTTGTACTGTTGTTGTCTTTTATTTACAGAATCCATCATATTATTTAGCACACATCTTCTAGGGTACTCCTACACGCAGTTTATTATAATGAGATGAATTCTTTTTGTTCAGCTATATTCATATTTTAATTATAATATCTCCGTGATGAATAATAATATGGAGAGTAAAAAAGATTTATTTCTAATTTGGTTTTATTACCTAAAAATTACTGAAATTACACATATCGACAATAGGAAATTTAATACAATTAAGCCAATTAATATCGATAAAATACATTCTTTAACATATTTCTTTCTAATTACCCTTCATTGTACAATAAAATTATATTTCTTGTACATTAAATAATTGTAATGCATAATTATATTAAATTCCACTATTTTCTGACTTTTTAATCTCTATCGTAACTTTGTCTCCTACTCTTAAGCCAGACTCTTCATATTCTCGTATACTTAATTTGAATGTAGGCGCATCACCAAAAGCCATGCTACTTCCAAACATCCTAGATAGGTTTTTATTTAAATCTTCTGGAGACGTAAAAGTCATGCCTAAATCACCGAAAGGCGATTGCTGTTGCTTCCCTCTTCTAGCAGTTTTAGTATCGCTAAATACAATAAAAACAAAAGGGCCTTTTTCATCCTGAGAAGCCTCAATTTTTGACACTACAAATTCATTCTTCATAAATAATGTTATTCGTCTTACTTATTAGAATGCTTGGTTTCTAGACTGTCTTGTCATCAATGGATTGGAACCTTATTTTAGCAAAGTTGCAGGCATTTACCCCTGTAGCTCGGCTACATGTTCATCTGAACGTAAGTGACCTAATTCTACTTTTACAAGATCAATTCGGAACTCTGAAACTGACCTTAATATGAATTATTTCTAGATACCATCATACTAGATCTTCTTGTATCCACAAATCTCTCCATTGCAGGGAAAAATTACAAAAAAAATAATCATATATTGTAAAACTCTATTGATTGTCCATTCTTATAACTTGGCTCATTAAATATCATATTGCAAATCTTTTTTGCAACTTTCTCAGGTTTCATCAAATTGAAAATAGGTTTAGTAAATCCATTTTTTATAATATCTTCCATCATCTTTGTATCTACCCCACCAGGACATATGGCCATGATTTTTACATTGTCACCAATAACTTCTTTAGCCACACTTTCGGTCAAACCTATCATACCGAACTTGCTTGCGCAATACGCAGAAAAGTTTTGAAAACCATACTTTCCAGCACCCGAGCTAACATTGATAATAGTACCAGAATTGTTTTCAAACATAAATGGAAGTACTTCCTTGATGAATAGAAAGGCGCCTTTTAAATTAGTATCAATAGTTTTATTCCAATCTTCCTCAGTTGTATCTATTATACTTTTAAAAAATACGGTGCCAGCATTATTAACAAGAATATTAATTCCTCCAAATTTTTTCACCGTTGCATCAACAAGAAATTTTACATCAGAATGTTTGGTAACATCACATCTTAAACCTAAAATATTTTCTTTTTGGGAAGGGAATCTCAGTTGAAATTCTTTTATGACGTTTTGTACGCTATCTTGATTTCTTGAAGATACTGTTACATTTACGCCTTTTTTTAATAAGAGTGATGCAGTTTCTTTACCGATACCTCTTGTGCTTCCAGTTACGATTGCGGTATTTTTGTTTTGCTGCTTTGCATTCATAACAATATGTTCTTATGTGTGCTATTGTATTAATTTTTAAGGAATGAAGGATATTAGTCATTCTAATAGATTATATGATTTTATAAAAGAAAAAAAGCATTTAAATATCCGAAAGTGGTTTAATATTACAACCACTGAATATTCTTTATAGCGTATTTAATTTGCAGTAACATCACAGAATTTCTAATGCCAATTTGACGTATTCATTGCAACCTATAGGAATATACTCTCCCAATCAGTGGTGTTGGAGAGAAGGGAAAAAGAGTAGTGCAACAGACATATCAGTAGCTAGTCAAACTATTTACTATGAAAAATAGTAGGTGGTTTTTTCTTTCTCTCCGTACTAATTATTTTATTTTGAGGTTTAAGTTTTCATCATATTCCTCGTATACATAAGTCTCATCGACCTAGTCATGTAATGGCTTGATCGTAGGTATCCCAATAATCATATTCTGGACCAACTTGAACAGTTCATTCTCTTCCTCCTGCCCATTTCCTAGTCATTACCATCACAGAATATAGGCGATCTCTTTTCTATCCTCGAACTTGAACGCATATTCTCCCGTCTCGGGTTCATGTTTCGAAGCTGCATAGTTCTTTGATTGTGAGTTTAGTGAGTGGATATGTATCCATTTTATCCAGTCTACACCCCATCGTTTGCCTGAATAATGTACAAATTATGATCCCTTTCGTCATTTTTCATATATCATATTAATATATCCATAACGGCAATTTCTGATTCTATAGTCATTATTTTTTGTTTCGTGGGTTTACAAAATATACCAGATTATAAAAACTCTACAACAAATAAAGCGACTAAATATAAAAAATCTTAATTAATTCATCATAATATTAGGGTAGACCAAGACCAAAGATGTGAAGAATGTTTTACAAGTAATCTAACTCCAACCCAAATCGATTAACTACTGGACCATGCGGAACACGCATTACCAGTCGATGAATTAAGCCTTGAAGACATATGCACAATACTAGATCTCATTGAAATTGAGTATTAGGGAACCGAAACATTGAGAAGAATATTACGGGTGACTAGTGACCCTGATATTAACGTAATCTCAAAATGTTTGGCAAACTCTGGTTTAATTGCCCAGTCACAAACCTAAAATCTTTTTTTCGAATTGATACTCTAGCCACATAGCATAGAACCTGAAGATCATTTCTAACTAATTATGTTACTACAGTTTCTTTGAAGCGTTATTTCTGAATGTTGAATTACTAGATTTGCAGGTAATTTTCCTTCCAATCCCAGAAATATTTTAATGTATATAGCTATATATGAACAAGGAAAAAGTAGTATTTCCCTCTATACTACTAATAGCCTCAGGACTATTAACGATAGGACCATCAGTAAATACAGATGCACAAATTTACGACTTTGATTTTGGTAATGATCAGTATAAAGTATATCCAGATCCAAAAAAGACTTCTGATGTAAATGTACAAAAATTAAAGTGTGTGAATAGTAACATCAATGTAAATGGCATAGATATCACTGAAGTACCTCAAAACCCTACTGCCCTAGCAACAGCAAATGAAGGAGGTGCTGATGAAACAGTAGAAGCAGCAAATACTCAAAACGATAATAGTAGTGGAAACGGAATAAACTTCGATAGAAACCTTGTAAATATATGTGCAAATGTTGATTTTAACGACCAGATAAAAGTTAGTTCCCCAGAAGAATAACGAACATGTCAAGACTGCTTTTCATTTTTAATTGAACGGCAAATCTCCCGCCTATTATCCATTGTGGACGCAACTTCAATATCAACGCATTCAGACAGTCTCGATGGTATGACAAATACTGTTGATAAAAGTGAAGATGTACTAGACGCATTATTTCAGGTACAAGCC
>DATGZA010000038.1:0-18729 GCA_035297365.1 Nitrososphaeraceae archaeon | reverse complement strand
AAAGAAGTACACAACATTTTAGAATGATTCTAAAAGAAGAAACGAGAAATATTGAAGGATACATTTTTGCATATTGTACTCAGAGATTTAAATCGTATAAATTATATTCGTCATCATCTATTATAATTTATATCTTACCGTTAGGAATTACCTTTAAATTTGCCAGTAATAGTAAATGTATCTTATTTAGCATCATATACTTCATTGGAATTATAATTTCATTCTAGAGAATCGAAAACCCATTGTTCGTTTCTTATAATGATAGAGTTAGTTTTAGTTTTGATATCTTTCATATTGACAATTTCTGAATATTTAGGAAATTCTTATCTTGGTGAAAATAATATATCATTTTTGTGTTTATTGAAAATGTTAATATAATTTAGTGTTCCCTTATACAATATGTGGCCAGTCATTTCCATTGCGATATTGATTCTAAAAAAGGACTGGAACTTAATAAACTACAAGCAGGTAATAAACATTACTTTATAATATACTAAACATTAAGATAATTTTTGCATAACAGTATTGCCCTACTATTATTTAGATTCAATTTCATTATGTGTTTTAAGAAATGATATACACTATACGACACATAAATTCAATAATTAAATAAAATCTATTATTCAATAGTTTATTGACTAGAAATTATTCATAGATAAATATAATTTTTAAAATATTGTGTTTACATTATTCTTCAATATCTTTTATATAAATCATAAAAAGCAACAATATGATAAAAATTATTTGATAAAATTATTGTACCTTAGATATAGTATAATGGTCAATTATTTTTAAAGAGTTTGTACCTTTATACATTTTACATGATGGCATTTCAAATATGGTAAAATCTCCTTTATCTAAATCACTTTCTTTTAATTTATCTTCTTTGCATTTGTATCCTATATCATAATATTTTGCATCTAACTCTTTTCCATTAATCTCGATATCAAGAAATCCGAAACCATTATGCTGACTTACTACATAATTGGGTTGATTTAACATTATATGACTACTCCTACCTCCTAGACCAATAACAGAAAAAATTGATCCTTCTGGATTAGAAAATTTATTTGTATTATTCGATTCATTTACGATTGGTTTACTAATATTATTAGGATTAAACTGAAGAGGTAAAGTTCTATCATATATATGATTGTGACCTTGTAATACTATATCAACTCCATATCTGTCAAATACAGGTTGATATTTATCTCTCATAATATACTCTTGAATGTGACTTGAAAGTGAAGAATATAATGGCTTGTGGAACATAACTATAATCCAATCTATAGAGGAGTCATTATTAGCCTTCTCTAGATCATTTACAGCAAATTTATATTGTTCTGTATGAAATGGAATATCTTCAACAATCACTTCTTCATTTAACAAATGATATGGAGGTATTTCGGCCTTTATACTATTTTTGGCTAATAGATCTTTAAGTGTTGTAACATGATATTTTGCGCCAGGTTTCTCATTACTTCCAGTATCTTTATTACTTTCATTATCTTCTTCGTCTTCTCCTTCCTCGGGCTTAAAAACATTAAGCGAAAATTCTAATTGTGTATCTAACACTAAAAAGTGTACATTTCCATAATCGAATGAATAGTATGAGTTTTGTAAATTATAATGTTCTAACAATGAATCTTTTAGTTCTTTAGAACCTCCTTTTGCTTTTTCTTCGTCATCCTCATGATTACCTATAGCAACTTTAATTTTTGAATCCAATGCTCTAGTCATATTGTACCAGCAATCCAAACTTGGTTCATATGATAAATCTCCCAGTACCAAGAAAATATCTGGATTTCGCAATTCAATTTGTTTAATATTATTTTGTGCCACAGGTCCACAACCAAAATCACCTGCAGCAACAATTTTTATTTTTTGTTCATTTATAGTCTGATTTTGTTTAACAGAAGTACTACTGTTATTATCATTACTTGTATTAATAAAATCTTTCTTTATACTTTTAGTAAAATTACCTTTATCTGGAGACATGAAAGATTTGTTATTTGTTGAAAAACCTTCATGAAAAGTTAAAGTTTGTAAACAGATAAGAAATAATAAAATACCAACAATAAAAGGATGCTTAAATTCGCACCTTATAAATTCCAAAAGCATTTTGTTAATCTTAAAAAATATAATTAAAAAACTTTATCTAGTTTCTCTACTGAGAAATGTTCTAACCCTTTATAGTTACCAGCCAATAAAACCCACTTCAGCATTCTTCTAATATTGTATACTCTACATCTGAAGGTCAATTTCCTGTTCTGATTTATTATCAGTAAAGATGTAATATATCCACAAAACCGTCACTTTGTCACTGCATCTTTGATAAATATGCTACTTTAATCAGATTTGAGAACATGATAAGAAAATGATTGTAAAGGTATCCTTATACAGTATGTTTCAGAATATAACTATTACACATAAGGATTAGTTACATTAGAATAAATTGACTATCTAAATGTTCTTTGCGACAGACCTTAATATAAAACAATTATATTGACATCTTAAGCATTAAAATAACAGATATAATATATTACTTTGATTTAGTAAAGATGTTATATAATAACGTTACAATGAAAAATTAGATAATATATTTATACATTTTTGTATTTTTGCAATAAATGAAATAAAATTTTATTTTCTGCAGATATGATACAAATTACAGTAAGAAAATTATCTAACAAATTTAGATAGTTAATAAATAAAATAAATGTTCATAGATTAAAAATTGAGACTTGGAAATACAGAAATTGCAATATCTTGGTTATCTTTTATTGCAATTTTCATCATTATCATAGGTATTATTTTTAATTTTAATCATTCTAATAATACCCTATCCATTTTGTCCATCTATGCCGAACCGGATAATGAAGAAGATGAAGATGAACAAAACAAAAAAATAGAAAAGAAGGATAAAAAGAAGGATAAAAATGAATCATATTCTACTGCACTAGATCCCATGTACAGACCATTCTTTCCTATAAAAAAAATAATAATACCAAAGATTTACCAATCTATTTCAAATGGAGAAACATATAGATTGAATATCAACAATCCAAATGATCTTGTTCAAGTAGATAAAAGTGATAAAGAAAATATTTTTACACAGCAAAATATTGATGGAAGTTGGAGAATAGATTTTGGCAGACCAAGGATAGACATTCATACCATGGATGCGGGAATACTACCCGATAAGCCATCAGAATTAAATAACATGTCTAAAGGTAATAAAATTCAAAGTTGGAATTTTTCTGAATTAAAAGAGATAGGACATTGGTATAAACCAAGTGATTGGAAAAATATAGAAGTGACTTTGATTTTTAAACTCCTTGATTCATCACGTTCTAACGGAGAACAGCATTCTCTTTCAATAGTAACCAGATCAATATCGCATAGTCAACTTGATAATGAATATAAAATATCTGATGGTCAACCCAAATTTTTTTGTGGTGGGTCAAGTTACCACCACAATATATCTAATGATGGAAACATAAGAATGAAAAAAGAACAATTTCATATTGATTATGAATGGGAACGCTATAACCAAAGCTTAAGCGTGGGAGACATTTATGATAAAATAGTAGGTTTCAAAGGTATAATATACAATATAAACGATACCGCAGTAAAACTAGAAACTTGGGTAGACGTAGAAAATGGTGGCAAGGGACCTTATAAAAAAGTACATGAAGTAATAGATAATGGTAATTGGGGTGATGCTATGAAAGTATGTGGTGCGGAGACAGATGGTCAAGCAATTACGTGGGGTTCTCCAATAGTTATAATCAAGGCAAATGATTTCAAATTTGATATCTATGATATAGAAATAAGAGAAATAGTACCTCCACATGAGACCAGGTATGGCAATGCCATGTATGATGATGGGACCGATGATGATATGAAATCAGATTATAATGGGTATCATACCCTGTATGATAAATCCAGGAATAATGATGGGGGGACAGCAAACTCCTATGCCGGGAGCTATGATGACGGACCCAATCCAGATGCAGAAAATGATGAAACAGATGAATAAAACTAGCATGATGAAGGGACCTACACCATATTCAATATGGAAAAGATCTAGTAAAGATAAGAAGATGATGTTTCAAACATAAACTATACTAATTAGCATAAGTATCCTGAAATTATTTTCCTATATGGGGAATACATTTTATTTCAGAATAGGTATTACATATTACTATTAACATCTTATATCTTATTTATTACTACTAGTACCAGTATAATTTCAAAAACAAGATTTGAAAAACTATACTGATCAGAACATGATATGTATGTAAGAGAAAGAATATTAGTTGTTTTAAATTTATTAGATGGAAAATAGACTCCTGCACAGGTAGCAAGAAATATTCACAGAAGCAGGACATGAATATCAGATTGGTTAAAGAAGGATAAAGAGAAGAGGGCAGAGATGTATCACATGATATAGCATACAGGATAAAAAAGGATCTCTTATCAGCAAGCAGGACATTGGATTACAAAGCAGGTTAAAGATGTCATAATAGGAGAAAGAGGAGTATAATACCATCATATTTTCATCAATACATTACTTCAAAAGTGAGGATTCAGGGATAAGGTACCAAGAAGAGTACGTCTAAATATGGCATTAAAAGAAGAGAAGTTTTAAGAAAGGGTAAAAGATTTACTGGATAATCTCTACTAGCAGGAAGGATTTACAATAGCACCTACTGATTAATCATTATGAGTATATTCTATTTTTGATAAATTTGGGTAACATAATTTAGACGGGTTATTTACATTCACATATACTTCATTAAATTAAATTATGCATAAAGTTTTTGATTATAAATATTGATGATCTATAAAAAATCTTGTTTTTATGAAACACATTTTATAATATTTTTTTATAACTTTTATTAAAATACAAAAAAACAAATAAAACTTTGATTTTATCTAGCCGCCAATGAATTGACTTTATCCAGATTTTATCTAGCCGCCAATGAATTGACTTTATCCAGACCTTTTATTATTCTCTTTTCACATTCTGTCCCTTCTGGCGGTTTTAGTCCTTCTCCTGATACACATGCATGAAATCTATCTCCAGGTTGTATTTTCCCTATATCTGTGTCTCTGTCAAAAGCAAATATTCTTTCTATTGTATAACCACCAATTTTATCGAATTCCTTTTGAACATCTACCACTTCTGATTGGATCTGGCCCTTTAGCATTGCCATCACCTTGATTTTTTTCGTGTCTTTTCTATCTTCTAATGGTACAATTACCTTCACCTTTACTTTCTCTTGATTAGTTGGATTGATATCCGGATTAGGATTAATACTGTCATTGGAACTAATAGTATCATTACGTAATAAAGAAAACGAAGTTATCTGGGTTTTTCCATACAAATTATAGTAGTCTATACTCTTTTGATATACTTGCGATAACGGCTTGAAGAGATTCGCCTTGGTAGGTCCAGTAGTAGACGTTATATCGCCTTCATTGCAATCAAAATGATGTATTGGATCGTGTTGATTTTTAACATGATATACACAAATAAAAAATTCATCTGGTGAGTTAGCGTTAACTATCTCATTCTCTCTATCCGCTATAAATTTAACCGTTAATTTCATTGTTGATTCGCTTATATTTGATAAAGGAATATCCTTGGAAAATTCTTGCGCATTTATAAAACCAACTACTCTAAGAAATCCTGTTTTTTCTATATTTTGTAAATTAATATTTGAGATTACAATCAAATCATCATCATTGGCGGTAGATTTTTTCTCTTTACTTCGAATATCAATTGTATTTGGTGCTGCTATAACTGATTCTACCACTAGAGCGGTTATAAAAAAAATTGTTAAGAGCAACGTAATGAAGGTAATAATAAAGTGATTTAACATGAAAAGATAATACATATAAAATTAATTTAAGATTCGAAAGTAGAATCTATTAAAATATAATTGATGAATGTATTAATCTTTTTTTAAACGTGCTGTATAATAAATTGATTAAAGAGAAGAGAAAGACAAAGTCACTATCTAACCAGGATATCGAACCATTATAAAAGGGAACTGGATGAGCTTTTGGAGAATTGGCAACACATGCAGAGTTAAATGGCTATCCAAGACTAGGACACATAATGAAAAATAATATTAGTTTTTAATTATTATGACAAATTAAAATATTTAATTTTAACCAAAAAAAGAGATGATAATTAGTCAATTTTCTTCTCAGATGAATGGACCCGTTTATTTGAAATTAAATTATTCGATCATCTAGAAATGGCATTTATCTATTTTCTTCCTCTTATTATTTCAACATCTAATATCCAATTTGAGTATATGAATCCGCTTATATAATGGGGCCAGTGGGATGTGAAACAAATTTGACACAAATTTTGGTCCCTTTTCATTTTTTCTATTTATTTTAATTTTCATAATGAATAATTCTAGTAAAAATTAGTTTTATTAAAAATTGATATATATCATATTTTTTCTCATCTTTTTCCGATTTTTTCTGGGTAAGGAACCATTTACTGACCGCACAATACTTCCTACAATTACTCCTAGTGTTGTAATTATTGTCCCTAAAGGAGAGGCAATTTTTCAGAAACAGAATTGATATAAAAATTCTGATCCTGAATAATAAAATTCTATGAAGTCCGAAATTCTCTGAGGAATGATTGTAAATGAAAAGTGCCCTTTGCAATCTATTAGAATACCAAGACCATATTGGATTAAAAAGAAATGGTCGTAGGATACTTAAAGAGAGAGTATTAACTGCTCGTTACTATGGTCATAGATTTCAATGATATTGCCGAATGGATCTTCACAAAAGGCTACTTTATAATGCTTGTCCGGAACTATCTCCCAAATCTTACTTCGTTGCTTTCCTCCACTCTCAGAGATTCTTTTACACAGTCCTTCAATATCTGGATCAGTAACAGAAATATGGGTAATTCCTTATTTCCAGTACTCAAAACTATCTGCCCGTCTTTCGACTTTAGGCTCAATATATTCAATAATTTCATATCCTACCTGATTGGCGGAACTTAACCAAGCTATTTTCATTCTCTTTAACTTCGGACCATGAAAATCTTTGACCGCCATCCCAGTCAGGGAATCATCTGCTACAAATTCTATAGGTTGCTTTATTAATGTAAACCCTAGTATATCCTGATACCATTTTATTGCTTCCTCTAGATTAGAAACACTAACTGCTATATGATTTATTGTCCTAGGATATAAAGCAAATGGCTCATTGCTATCCATGTGAATACTCAATAACAAACATCTATTTTTGGATATTGCTTGCTATTTAGCATCGCTTTGGTATTTATCTAATTCATGGTCTACCAAGTTATTCATTAACTCTTCTTCTGTTTCTCCAATTCCTTAAGGTCACAGTTTACTCCTACGTCCCTACAAGATACTGATAACACATTCGTGTTAATGTACAGTTCTTTTATATTATTCTCTACGGTTTTGTGGTCTGTACTTGACCTTACTCCTTATCTGATATCTTGGCTATATAACAGTTGTATGCCCCAGGTTTAACATGTTAACATTTATATACTCATGCAAATCTTTACAAAGTAAGTAATTCTAGGTAACATATTCAATATACCTATGTTAAAATAGAATTTTTTTACATAATATTATATATTAAATGAATTTTTATTCTCTTACCAATTTTGAAAAACAAGCATTTATTGGTTAAATAGTAGAACTTAAAAAAAAAGAAGGTGTTAGGACTAAAGTCATATTATTATCACAGCAACCATTCGTTTAATCTGCTTCTTTCAAAATCAAGTTTCTTTTGATAGAACTCGTCTGACGGTGGATCAAGCCTCGTAGTAGGACCTCTTTCATTATAGAAGTCTGCATAGATGTATCCAGCTTTTTTATCTCCTATTTCCATAAAGCAAAACCCTTTTCCATCAAACTTTGTAAGTGCTTTATTGTTATTGTTATTTTTAATTTCATTGATAATTTGCTGGCTGACTACCTTTGCTTCGCCCTCTGCAAATATTCCAGCTTTAGGGATGGTTGTGGTTTTATCAAGTCTAATCTCGGTTACGTCGCCTATTGCAAAGACATTTTTGTATTTTGTTCTAAGGGTAAATTTGTCAACATTGATCCAATGTTGATCGCCATCTCCTAGCAGATCAGAATTCTTGATGATTTGAGGAACTTGATGAGGAGGAATTAGTACTAATACTTCATAGCTTGTCTTACTGCCATTTTCAAATTCTATTGTTTTTTTATCTAATACTTTTTTTATTTTATGTAGAGGATGGAAATTGATGTGGTTATCGTTGAGCAAGTTGACAACATCTTGACTTATATTTGCTCCAGCTACAGGTAATGAAATTGGTGTTGGTACGTATATATCCAAATCAATGGAATCTCTTGTTTCATTTTTAATCAATATATCATTGATCAATAATGACACCTCATAAGGTGCTGGGGGGCATTTATATGGAATATCCGCTATACAGATTACTATACGACCGCTTGTTAGAGAAAGTATTTTTTCTCGCAGACTTGGGACTTGCTGAGCATCATATATGTTAAAACAACTTCCATTATTTTCAAATCCATTGATTCGTTTTGGTACAAGTTCTGCACCTAACGCTATTATCAAATAATCGTATTGTAATTTATTATCGTTGGTTTTAGTAGTAACGCTATTTTCAGATGGATCTATCCTTATTATTTCATCGTTCAAAAATTTAATTCCTTTAGCTTCTAGCTTTTTCAAAGCAACTTGGGAATTCTCCAATCTTCTAGTTCCATTTAGTATCCATAAGTTCACAAGGCCCATCATAAAATACTTGCTTTTGTCAATGACAGTAATTTGACATTCTTCCTTTTGAAGACTCTTTCGTAATAAGTTGGCTGATGCCAATCCTCCAAAACCTGCTCCTAAAATTAAGATTTGTTTTGCTGTAGCCACTTAATGGTAATAATTGCATAGTATGTAATATTTGTATATGGAGCATTGGATTGAATGACCTAAGTATTTCCTGATATTAGTAGATGCAGAGGAGTTCAGTTATATTGTTTGTTTGATGGTTATTTAACCGGTGCACTAGATTGGGTACAATTCAGAACAGATTAATCTTGAGAATTTGATATAACTGATCTATTATTGATAATCTGTTAAATTAGGAAAGAAATAAAAAATATTAACTAGTCCCACTTTATAGAAGGGTTCAAATCCCACACATTTAGCTAAATAACATTACTGAACCCATTTGTGATTAGGTGGTCCCATATACAATATTTTTTAATTGATTTGGTAACATATTTAATATTGTTATTTGAAATGTAATACCATTTAGTTAATAGCACCAAGCAGATATGAATCTATCCTATTGCTCATAAAATCTTAAAGTTTGCAATCTCTACACTTTTTCCTTTTTCATATTGAATTATCTATTTTTTTCCTTATTTTCTAATACTCCATTAATATATCCCGTCTCAAGTATCAAAAGTGAATATAAAATATTAGCTACATGTGTATGTACTATAGATTCTAATATTATATTGTTTTCTTCTATACTTTTTGTTTCATTATTATATTCGACAATTGTTCTGTTATTATTAGATATTTTAAATTTGAATGTTTCAATAATTTCAATCTGTTCTCCTTCAGTTATTGTACTAAAACTAATCTCCTTATTTATTTTATCAGATATAATTTTCTTTTTATGCCCATGAAAAATTCAGAAAAAAGGATTTCTAATCTTGTATCATTTAAAGCATGTTAAATTATATTGGAGGGAATTCGTAATGTAAGAGTTTTTGAAAGTGTAGACATATTTCTATTCTTTTTTCCTGCTATTATATGCATAATATCAGAATTTATATTTGTAGTTCATGTTAGAAGTGTAATAACTATCACCATAGAAGAATAATAGTTTGAATTCATTGAATCCATTCCCAAACAGCAACATGACTTCGTTTTCGATCTTTAAATGGCCTGAATGCTTTACAGTTTTTTTAAACTTAAACTAAGTATAGATAAATAGAGTACATTACAATAAAAGAAGATGTTTTATTTCTTTCAAATTTAATTTCATATGATAAACAGAATGTTCTTAGCTATATCTTTTGCTGCTTAAATTAACAGACGTTGTTGTAATGATATATATTAACTTGGTTTACTAATATATATAAACAATCAAGACACAATGCTATTAATGCTAAATAAAACCTATAAATCAACGATAGTCTATGCAAGTGTCACAGTAGCGTTCATTTTAATATTCGCAGCGCCATCACTAAATAAAATGACCTTTGCCTACCCTATTGGATATAATAAAGGAATGAACGAAAAAGGACTAGGTTATGGACAAATTATTGGAATGGTTCAAGATAAAGCAGGAAAAACAGAATGGTTAATATCAGGACATTTTAAAACCAACGTTATAAACACTACACAATTTAGCGAAACTAATAAAGCTTTGTTCGATGCCACATTACATATGGTGAAACCTGATGGTATAGAAAAACATATGCATGAGATTTCAAACTTTGTATTAAAAGAGGCAACCAAAGAAGACAATATGCCAGTATACAAAGGAACAGTGACAGTTACTATGAAAAATAGTCCAGTTAATGAAGTTCCTATCACAATAAAAGTCGATAATCATGAAGTTGTTAACGTCATGTTAGATCAGTCAAAATTACAAAATCATTTTGGTGACAAACCACTATTTGGGATCGTGTTTGAACCAATGAAATTGCAAGGGCAGTCAATGACAACTGCAGGTACAACAATACTAGAAAATAAAAGCAGCAAATAACCATATCACAAATTTTCTTTTTTTCTTGTCAAGATTTTAAGAAGTATTTTGTGTATAGGCAATTATTTTGAAAGCTTATCTAAGAAGGTGCGATTTAAAAAGATAAATGAAGAATTAAAATTCAATGGCTTTGAAACGAAAAATATTAACTCCTCTCACTGAAGTTAGTTAATATGACATTCAATGATAATCAAATGCTTATATTATCTTTTGAGGCACTTAATGCTACAATAGCAGAATTTAAAGCTGCCAGAGATCAACTTGAGGACACGTTTGAAAGAATTGGCTAAGATAGACTAGTGAGGGGTAATGCGGATTTTTACATAGGATATGTAATTGGTGGTATAAGAGCAAATTTCAGATCTATTGCTAGGCAACAAGGTTTTTCAACTAAAGACATCAACACAGCTCTGCCATATGTATCAAATTACATAGTTAGTAATATAGGTATGATAATAGAGGCGGTTGATAGTAAATAGGTTATAATTAATTAGTAGAATAGTAATATTAATCTCAAAAAGACATCATGGAAGTGAATGATGAAATAAGCATTACATATTCTCTCTGTTTCTAAAAAAGTTTTTAATTGTTTCTAGACTGGGATATTTTGATTAATTAGAAAGATCAATTGTCTTTAATATTTATAAATGAATCCAATTTGAGAACTATTGTCACAATGGGGTCAGTGGGATATGAATTAAATTTCACTCAAAAAGAGGATTTTTAATTAGTTAGTAATCATGGATTAAAGTTGGTATCTATTTATTTTGTCTTGTATATTATTATAGGCAATGTTAAGGATATACTTGTACCACCTCCTAAAAGGTACATCAATAATCGAAATTTTAGATGAGACCTTCTTATACTATTGTGCATACATACAAATAATTGAATCCAGTTGTAGACATGGGAAAGATTAAAGTCAAAATTTTCTGTTCTATCATTTACATATTCAATGGTTCTTTTTTATGCCCTTTTCATAGGAATGTGAATGTAAGCTTTACATCAACAGTTAACCTTAATCTCCCAAAAAACTTGGTTTAGTTCTAAATCTTGAATAATTTTCCTAATTGTCATAGCTAACAGAATAATTGACAGTACCAAAGTATTATTTTAAATCTTAAATATAATAAACAGAATAAAAATTTTATGAAGAAAAAAGTTCTTTTTGTTTTGACTTCTCATGATCAATTAGGAAATACTGGACAAAAAACAGGATTTTGGTTAGAAGAATTTGCTTCTCCCTACTATGAGTTTATAGATAATGGATACGGTGTGACAATTGCTTCTCCAAAGGGGGGACAACCTCCAATGGATCCAAAGAGCAATCTAAAAGAATGGCAGACTGACTCTACACGACGTTTTCAAAAAGATAAATCTGCTCAAGAAAAGTTAGCAAATACGTTGGTATTAAGCCAAGTGTCAGCTAACGACTATGATACATTATTTATCCCAGGAGGTCATGGACCCATGTGGGATTTAGCAACAGATAAAAATTTAAAAAAATTAGTTGAAGATTTTTACTTTGGTGGAAAATTTGTTAGTGCCGTATGTCATGCCCCAGCAGGATTATTACAGGCTACAGATAAAGATGGAAATTCAATATTGAAAGGTAAAAAGGTAACAGGATTTACAGACAGTGAAGAAAGTGCTGTACATCTAGAGAAAGTAGTTCCATTTTTGTTAGAAGATCGTATGAAAGAATTAGGTGGGAAATTTGAAAAAGCTGAAAATTTTAAACCCTTTGTTGTAACTGATGGAAAGTTGATTACAGGTCAGAATCCTGCATCGTCATTTGTTGCGGCACAAAAAGTAATAGAAATGTTAGGAAGAAATTAATTTGATTAATTTCTAGCAGAATGAAAATATGGATCATAACTCAACTAGTTATCTAAATAAGATGATAACTACAATAACAAGAGGGTAATTTTAATAGGATCATCAAATAAGAGATTCCAGTCTTTGTCATCATATATATCTATTAGAAAAGAAACATTAGGATTTTTTGAATATTTTTTACTCTTTTCAATTGGTTTGAATTTACTCTTCTAGGTTTATCATCTATTGGAATGAAAATATTATTACCATCAAAAACAAATACTACTGTAACAACATAAGGTTGATTATTCTCAAGATCAACCATTGCTAGTCTAGCTATTTTGGAATCATGAAAACCATTCTACCAATTGCCTCTTTTGTTGTTGTATCAAGTATATTATTAAAGAGATTTGTTAGATAAGGACTTTGTTATTTGATAAATCAATGAATTAATACCATTTTTATATCTCTTTCTGTGGGGTGTGCAACAAATTTGACAGAAATTTCGTTCCCAAACATTTCTAGAGGAGAGTCGATAGTAAAAACAATATAATTAACAATACAAATGAGAAAATTTTTAGTCTTTGAAAAAGATATTATAGATATGAGTTATGAAATAAAAGAAGAAAGTCCACCAAGACATAAAAGAACAAGAGATTTAGAAAATGTTCTTATTATGCAAGGAGGTGGTTCTTTTGGATCTTTTGCCTGCGGTGTGTTTAAGGCACTAGTAAAACAAAAAATAAATATAGACATAGTTGCTGGAACTTCTATAGGTGCTGTAAATGCTGCCATTATTGCAGGTAGTAAAAGCGATCAACCAGAAAAAGATCTAGAGGATTTTTGGCTTGAGGTAAGTGAAAGTAATATGCAGATTATTCCGGATTTATGGATGTATGAGTGGGACTCCTATAATAAAGAATATTTGGTCAAAAAAATATCGTCAGCTTCTGTAAACGCTGCAATTTTTGGGGTTCCAAAAATGTTTGTTCCCAGGTGGGAGTTGGGAAATAGTTCTAGTCTAATAAGAAAAATGGATGAGGGTAGTTATTTTGATCCCAAAAATTGGACTTATATATATGATCACTCGCCACTCGAAAAAACACTTGAAAAGTATATCGATTATAAAAAATTAAATCTTGCTGCCAGACAAGAAGAAAAACCAAATGTCTACCGACTTATTATAACTGCTGTAAATGTTATGACTGGAAAACCTCTTGTTTTTGATAATACTCTAACAGAAATTAAGGCAAAACATATCCTAGCCTGTTCGGGTTATCCAATTTATGGATTTCCTTGGGTTAAGGTAGAAGACAATGTATATGGTTGGGATGGAAGCCTACTTAGTAATACACCAATTAGAGAGGTTCTTTTTGTATCTCCAAGAAATGATAAAAATATTTTTATTGTCGAAAACTATCCCCAAAAAATAGATCGTCTTCCAACAAATATGGTTGAAGTCATTAGTCGTTATAAAGATATTCTATTCTGTGACAAAGATATGTACAATATACAATTGTCAAAGTTAATAACTAGACATATAAACCTCATAGAAAAATTATATGACATATTCGAAAAACATGCCGACAAAATCAAAATCAAAGGAGAGGAATTAAAAAAAATAAAAGAAGAGTATGCTAATCTAATTGAAAACTATGGTGCAGAAATAAAATCTGTTACAAGAATTACAAGAAGTGAATTAGAGTCGCCTACAATATTAAATAATGCAGATTTCTCAACTAAAACAACAAAAAAATTAATAGAACAAGGGGAAAGAAAAATGCTGGAAAAGTTGGCATATAATGAGCCTTTGAAATTCGATTTTAATTTGTAAAGGTTTCATTGTTGCTCCATGAATTCTTCTGAAAATAGGATTAGAACCCCGAGTTCAATGAGGCCAGCGGGATGTGAAACAAATTTGACCTAAAAAGAGTATTTGCAATTTTTTATATAAAAATTACCAAGAATGCTATTCCATTAAACCAGTTTAATTATGCTTAATCTTCCATCTAATTCTTGAAAATGTCATAGAACACCATCACATTTTGACTTTGTAAGAATAAAGATTTTTTTCAAACTAAAATCAGAATATTGACAGAATCTATAATCCTGATTGGTTTTGTGATAGATCTTATTGCAGCTATTCTATTATATTATAGAAATATATTTCGATTAAGAGAAAGTGTCAAATTCTTTATAGCTGCTAACTAAATGTCTGGTAAATTCTTATTAATATGCAATTATTCATTAAATATGTGATTATATGCCAAAAATAAAATTGTTATTTACATGTGCACATAATGGGAAAAATGATGGGACAACAACAAATCCGCCCATAATAAAGAGAGGACCAATTCACTTTCCTGCTAATATCTGTCGTCCTGAGGATGGACAAGGTTTTAGTGAAGATAATGATTTATTGACTGAAAAGCTTACTGAGGAAATCGTTAGAAATATACAAAGTTTAAGCGGAAAAGATCCATATACAGTATACGCAGAATTTAAGAAAGAATTTATTGATTATAATAGAAACGAAAGATGTGCATTTGTACCGTCAAGCGTTAACGAACCGTCAAGCGTTAAGGCTAAGGAAGAATATCTAAAATATCACAATGAAATTTCACAAAAAATTGAAGAAATGCTTCCTGAAGGTGACAAAGGTTTGGCCTTTCTTTTTGATATTCATGGTACAATGGAAGAAAAGTCACCTACAACTGGACCCCGAACGTAATTTTATTGAGGTACTTATTGGGACTGATCAAACACGCTCAAGGCAAGCATTAACCGAAAGAGATCCTAATTATTTCTGGAGTCACAAAAATGGTCTAATACCGTTATTAGCAACAAAAAGAATAAGAGTATTCCCAGAAAATGAAAGTCAAGAACTGGAGAATCACCCGCTAGACGGAGGATACACTATAAAAACGTATGGCAGTACTAACCGAACCAAACCAGGACTAGTGGCAATACAGATTGAGGTTATTCATTGTATCCGAGATAATCGGTATTGCCGTGAAAAATTTGCTGCAGATATGGCCGAATGTATTTTGAAGTTTGTTTCTCCATTTCTCTGAGTGAATCATTCCTCATTTTTATATTATATTTGTCACGATTATTTTTTTCTTTTTTATAACTTATTTTATCACTATAAAGTATATTTACTAATTTATTTCCATTTTTACCAATGTCAATTTTCATCGAGTAAATATTTTTACTTGAACTTCTATTATTTTATCTGATATTATGTTGCTAACTGAATCATCATATAAAACAACATTGAGTCTATCAAATTGTTCTTCGGACTGAATACTTATATCATGTAATCGTACTTCCATAGCATTTCGGAATGTATGATTGACAATAAATCTTTCGTTTTTAGAGTTAAAGCATATTGAACTTAACGCTATTATTTTATTATTAAGAAGTAGTGTTGAATGGCAAAAAATGTTAAGTGTGATCTTACGGTAGAGTTTATATGCCGGTTGACCCCTCCCGTTGTCCAATTCCACAGGTTTTCAATTACTAGGTAATTTTAGCAATTGATTTCGACCACTTTAAAGAAACATCAGGATATGGTGATCCCATATTGGACCTCGTGAACTTGTTCCAAGTTGTTACGCATCTCTTATATGGATCTTCATCATGACTTAATTTTAGTATTAAGAAATTCTAAAATTTGTTCTTGTTCTTTGTTGTTAATGTCATAAAATGAATTATCTTTACCTATAATTGCCAAATGTTATTACAACTTTCAAATTGTTATTTTGATGATGTTCTGAAGAAATATTACTTTTCTTATATTCGAGAGATTTTTTTACTACCTGACAAAATAAAATTAGATGTAGAAAACGAGATTACAAAAAATGCTATTTCGAAGTGATTCCAAGATTTCAGCATATCCCTGCTAATCTGCTAAGTGAAAGAAAATCGATAGTATTATAAATTTAATAGAGACCGTTGAAGAGAGGGAGAGATAGTAAATAAAATTCTTCTATTAACAATATTAAATGTTATAATAATCATTAAACTAATATTCTACTGCCTTAAATGCCAAAGAGGAACAATTTTCAACAGAATCATTGACGATATCTTTGTTATTGATACTAGAGAAAGGGAAGATTTTACGTTTATGGAAGGAATAAATATTTAAATTGTATGAACAAATGATCTAAATTAAGTTGAAAAAACAATTCAATATTTTAGTAATTATTTCTTTAATAAGTATTCTTAGTTTTGGAATTATTAGTAATTATAATTACGACGACGGGATACTTTTAATTGATGCTCAGACTATAGATTCAGACAATAATACTGGTAATACTAATATCATCAAATTAGAGAACATTCCAACCAAACAAGTTAGAGTTGGAGATATAGATATTTCTTATAAAACCTTTGGCAAAGGAGATCCAATTTTGTTGATTATGGGTTATGCAGGTTCAAAGAATGATTGGGATCCTATTTTTTTGAAAGGATTATCTACAAATCATACAGTCATAGTTTTTGATAATCGTGGTATTGGTAACACTTCAGTAGGATTCAAAAATTTTACAATTGCTCAATTTACTGCAGATAGTGCAGGATTATTAGATGCTCTCAAGATTAATAGATCTGACGTATTGGGATATTCCATGGGTGGAATGATTGCTCAGCAGTTAACATTAAACTATCCAGACAAAGTTGACGATTTAATAATATATGCTTCTTATTGTGGTGGAAATCAATCGATTCCACCAAACCAGCAAATTGTAGAACAATTTACAGATTTATCAGGTTCTTCTGAAGATATAAAGACTAGATTTATTCCTCTTTTATTTACACAAAACTGGATTAAACAAAATCCTACCTATATGGAAAAATTTGCATCTTTAGAATTTCCTCCTGTTGATATACTTGAAAAACAACTCAATGCAATTTTCTCTTGGGAAGGAACATGTAATCAATTAAAAGACATATCTCAAGACACACTTGTAATAGTAGGAACAAATGATCTTCTATTATCATCTGCTAATTCCATAATATTAACAGAGAAAATTCCCGGGGCATGGTTGGCACAGTTCAAAGATGGTGGTCACGGGGTAATGTTTCAATACCCTGAAAGATTAAGTACATTGGTAAATACATTTCTTGATATTTAACTAATAATTTAGAAATATATTTCTGCTTTTTTTTGTATTTTTTGCGAGAACAACTACCAAAAATGTAGGTTTTTATTTTTAAGAGTGAATTCAATTTGATAACTAATATCGCAATGGGGGCAGTGGGATGTGAAACAAATTTGACCTAAAATTTGGTCTTTTTTAAAAGAATCTATATAATGTTTAAGAAATTAAATATTTAAAATAGATCAATATTTTTAAAATAAAATGACAATAATAATAATAAAAATATAGAAATATCTTAACTATTTTTAAAAAATCTAGAGGATAAATTTAGATTAAGAAGATGATATATAGATTTCTCATGCCAGCTAATACAGGTAAATATTTTAGTTGTATTTATTGTGGAGCTGAATTTACTGTTGTAAAACCAGACGATATACATACAAAACCAAATAAAAATAGAATTAATAGAGACGATATTGAAACATTACATAAATGCAATGAGTGTGGCAAAAATAGTAGAATATATTGGTCTGAACAAAAAAACCTAATTAATTGAATAAATATTTGTTTACTATTTCTGATTTTATAATGCTATCTAGATATAAATTTTTTTAAATTGTACTGTCAAATAGGCAATATTGAATATGAAGTTTATTATAAAGAGTAAATGGGACCAGCAAAAGTACAGGGGTTCAGTACTCTTTTTTTCAGCTAATGTGTGGGATTTGAACCCTTCGATTAAGTGGGACCAGTTACTTTATAGGTTTGTTATATGGCTATTTATTTTGAAAGCTTTCTTCAACGGATCTATATTTAGTTGTAAATGATCTGGCTAATTCAAGAATTTTTTCTGATGAAAATCCGAATCCGAATGCAATTGAAATATTAGCCAAGACATTGTTGGTAAATTGAGTAATGGTAGAATTAAAAGCTGAAAATCCAATTATACTTATTATTATACTAAAAGCTATCCATAATTTCTCTTCATTGTGAAGATGTCCT
>DATGZA010000037.1:0-5748 GCA_035297365.1 Nitrososphaeraceae archaeon | reverse complement strand
TATGAATTAATACTATAGATTAATAAGCCTTTTGGGATATTTTAACGGTGTTATATAATGAATTATTATGATATATTTAACATAATAGTATGAGATGATCGTTTTAGATGTAATTTATATAAAAATACGTTATCTACATTATCATTCAATAATGTCTTTTTCACTGGATGAAATTCAAAAAGCTTATTCATATTATAAGCAATATAAATTACAAAATCCACCTCTACACCACGAAAGATTTATTTTTCCGTTATTTTCAGGAACTTACTTTTGTTATAGAAAGATAGATATTTTGAGAATAGTTTCCATTGCAAAGTCTCTTTCCCAAGATCCTTCCTTCGTTGATGTGGGATGTGGAAATGGTGATTTCCTTACAAAAATAAAAAAATATCTGCCAAACGCAATCGGAATTGAACAAAATGCAATGTTGTTTTATATACTAAATAGACCAAAGCCTAACTACGTTCATTCTTATCCAATAGAAGTTTTAAACTATATTGAGAACTCTTTTGATATAGTATTTGTGGGGTGGATGCAACCGGGAACTGATTTTCGTAGACACATAGCAAGGTTAACAAAATGTATAATTACTACATTTGATGCTGGAGGACAATGTGGAGTTAATGGTGGATGTGAATACGAAGAATTTGGTTTCAAAAAACTGGCGTCATGGAGAAGCCCATCATGGATTGATGTAAATGGAGAATTGATGAATAAATTCTATGAAGAACCTTTAAAATTATCTAAAAACAATCATTTATCGAATTTACGTACAGCTCATAATTTATGGTATGTGTATTCTACTCCTGAACAGTCAGATAAAATTACTAGAGCTCTGAAAGATTATTACAAAGAAGAATGTAGATCGTATTTAAGTGAACGTTTTGATTTTGAGGATCTGTTAGATAGCTGCGGATTTTCTTATCATGAGAAACTATTATTACAACCTTCTTCTGAAAAACATTTATGGAAAATAGAGTTTCATTAAAAAGATAATGAACTAATATTTTCATTCGGTTAGTGATCTTACAATTGAGACATAGCAACCAAAAGACCCAGCAGATGCTACAAAAACTGAGAACTACAACATCTCATCAGGCTGGACCAATGAAGAAGATAATACATGCAATGAACAAATTTCTCTCCCAGTGCAGAAATAGCTGCATCAGGATTCGAGAATTTCTAGATGATAAGTAAAAAGTAATTTAGAATAGTATTCCAATAATTCTTATCAATTTTATATTTCAGTAGAAATAACCAGTATTTTTTCTATTTTTCATTCTATCTAATCCATCTAATATTACCTGTTGAAACTCATATCTAAATTCCTCAGGAATACTGTTTAAATTTTCTTTGATCATATAAATTATTGAATCAATTGCTTCTGTATCTCTTGAATCCACGATAAATTCAAACCATGGATAGATTCTAGGGTTTGTTGTTAATTTTATTCGGTTTTCATCAGAATCATTAATTCTTTCTTGAGATCGAGTTTTAATTTTATTAGCCCAATATTGAAATTCTTCTGGGGTTATCATTTCAATTTAGAATTTATTGCACAATTAAAAATATATATTTTATATTCTTGGTTTTGTTGTAACATGAATATTTTAAATTATCCATATTTGTACAATTTTGTATACTTGAGACTTTATAGAATTTCTATAATCATTATGGTTTTTAGCATACTCATAAAGGTCTAATATTCTATTAATAATATCATATAAAATACAACTTTTAATCCTCTATTACTTATTATTATTCTATTTAAAAAATGTCAATTGATGATTCTCTTGTCTTTTTTATAATTTAAATTGTCAAATTCAGAATAATTTTTATTTTTATTATTATCAAAATAATGTTTATAATTTTAATCGGTAATGATATTATCATCTCAACATTCTAGCAGTCATAGAACCAAAAGTAGCATGGCGATTGTTTGCAGGTACAATTACTTTCTTTATGATTGCCTCATTATTCTTTAGATCATTTAAAATGCTGGACCACTTTTGCATTTCCAATTTTCTATCTTTTTGTATCTTTCCAAAATTTTTGTAATCAATACGTCTATCCTACCAATCTCGAATATACAAAATCTGTAGTCACTAGCGTAGGAGTCACAAGAGTATTGTGTTTACTCCATACCAGACAAAAATCATTTTGTTTAAAGTAATTGAAAGCCGGATCATTAAACCGTGAATCCATATTATCATCATTATTATGATATTGGTTATGTTTTTTCAATCTTTCATAAGTTCTCATATTTTAACTGGACTAACTTGACTATGGACTAACTTGACTATGGACATATTATTATTGACAGTAGTAAGTACAAGTATTTGGTAATATATTATAAAGGATTTTCGCCAATCATCTATTTATTTCCTTGGTAATATCATTCATGAATATTATGTAGTTGGAGGATTTGTTCCCAAGACCATAAAATTTTATTCTTCTTTTTTGACTTGGTAAATTAATTAATTATTACCCTAGCAATATTTGATTAAAAATAAATAAAATGAGAATAGAATTTCATCGCTGATTTTTAGATTCTATAATTGGTCTAGTAATTGCACCTTCAGAAGCCGAACTAACCAGCGATGCATATTTTGCAAGGGCTCCAGTTTTATAGTGAGGCTTTAGTGGTTTCCATTTCTTCTCTCTTCGCCCAAGTTCTGTTTTAGATAAATCTAAATCTATTTTTCCTTTTTTGATATCTATTCGTATGCTATCTCCGTTCTTTACTAGTGCTATTGGACCACCTAACATTGCCTCTGGTGATACATGTCCTATCATAAATCCTCTAGTTGCTCCAGAAAACCTTCCATCAGTAACCATAGCAACTTTTTCACCTAGTCCCTGTCCTACTAATGCTGCTGTTACAGATAACATCTCTCTCATACCAGGTCCCCCTCTAGGACCTTCATATCGAATAATCACTACATCTCCTTCAACAATTTTTTTCTTTGAAATTACCTTGAATGCTTCTTCCTCACTTTCAAAAACTTTTGCTCTGCCAATAAATTCTGTAGAATTCACACCAGCAATCTTTACCACAGCACCCTCTGGAGCTAGAGAACCTTTCAAAACTTTAAGAGTCCCCTCACTATGCAAAGGTCTATCAAAAGATGTTAAAATATTTTCATCAATAGACACATTTATTGTAAATGATTCCAAGTTCTTCTTCATATTCTTACCAGTAACGGTTAGTACTTCACCATGAATTAGATCCTTTTTTAATAAACTCTTTAGTATGATTGGAATTCCACCAATTTTATCCAAATCCAACATAACATATATCCCTCCTGGTCTCATATTGACTATATGAGGAGTACGTTTTCTAACTCTTTCAAAATCTTTCAGTGTAAGTTTGACTCCTATTTCCTTGGCTATTGCTATTAAATGAAGTACAGCATTTGTCGATCCTCCCAAAGCATTTGTTATTGCTATTGCATTTTCAAAAGCCTCAAAAGTTAAAATGTCTTTAGGACAAATATTATTTTCCACTAGATCATAGATTTTCTTTCCGGTTTCATAACATATTTCATTTCTTCTTTCGCTTTCTGCTGGAGGTGAAGCACTTCCTGGTAATGACATTCCTAACGCCTCACTTATTGATGCCATTGTATTTGCGGTATACATTCCTCCACATGAACCCGCTGAAGGACATGCAACATTCTCTAATTGCAATAACTCTTCTAAATTCATATTTCCAGCTTCGAATGAACCTACAGCTTCATAAACATCCTGTATAGTAACATCTCTGTTATTCCAGCTTCCTGGCATTATTGTTCCTCCATAAACAAAAATCGATGGCAAGTTTAACCGGGCCATTCCCATCAAAGTTCCAGGAAGACTCTTATCACATCCAGAAATTCCGACCAAACCGTCATATTGATGAGCTCTCATCATTACTTCAATTGAATCTGCAATTATTTCTCTACTAACTAAAGAAGCCTTCATTCCTTCATGACCCATAGCTATTCCGTCTGAAACAGCGATAGCTGTGAATTCCCTTGGAGTACAATTAGAATCTGATACGCCTTTTTTTGAAAATTGAGCGAGTTTACCTAAATGAATATTACAAGGTGTTGCCTCGTTAGAAGTAGAAGATACACCAATGAGGGGTTTATTTAAATCATCATCTTTTAATCCCATTGCTTTGTACATCGCCCTATGAGGAGATCTTGAAGGTCCATCCAAAGTTTTTCTACTAGGTAATTTCATTAAAGTAAGAATTCGATAGTTTATTTTTATATTCTTCGTTTTCTTAATAAACATTATCGATAATTTCAAAATGGATTAAAAATATTTCCTTATTCAATAAAAGCTATTATCTTGATTGTATCAAGTCCTTCTATCTTGAATATAGTTTCACACATTCCGCATTCAGCATTTCCATTCGTCAAATCTGCCCCCGATATTTCATCATTCTGATATTCGCATTTAGGACATTTAAATGACAAATATATATTAAAATTATCAATATCGATAGTTTCTACCATAATTTAACAGTTAGGATGAAATAGTGATATTTAAAATTGGCTATAACAAGATCAACTATCAATACCTTAAAAGATTATAAATACCAAGAAATAAATAACAATATCTTTATTGATAGAAAATTATTATGAATTACGACAGTAATAATAATTCTTGTATATTCTGTTCAATTATTAACGGAGCTATTGAAGGAGCAATTGTTTATGAAAATAATGATTTTCTAGTAATAATGGATAAATATCCAATAACAACAGGCCATACTTTAGTTATTCCAAAAAAACATTATGATAATTTACTTTTTATGTCCCCCAAAGAAGTAGGAGAATTGTATTCATTAGTTAGAATAATATCTAAAGCAGTTGTTTCCGCAATATCTGCAGATGGATTTAATATTGGACAAAATAATGGAAGGTCTGCCAATCAAATTATTCGTCATGTACATGTACATATAATACCTCGATTCACAAACGATAATCCAAATGGAAGATGGCCCACACGTTATATCGCTAATGAAACTGAATTGTTAGATTATTCAGAAAAAATCAAGAATCAATTGGATCCATCTATACAATCTAATTTTATTGTAAATTAAAGCCATAAATCAAAAAATTAATGTATATCTACAAGTAATTTATTCAATACTTAAAAATTGGTTTACATTTCGATATCTCCTCGAATCAGAACATGATTTAAATAATTTAATTTTAAGAAGAACATTTAAAATATAATGTAAGATTTGATGCTATTAAGTAATTTTACTGAAAAATGAAACTATATTTTTTTTGTTTTGATTGTTTTATTGTACAAAAGAATAAACAGTCTAATCCGATCCTATACACGTCCTAGATCACGTTTTCTGTTCTTGTTGTTAATACATGAATAGTAATCATGAAATAGGTTCTATTTGAAATATTGCTTACTCGTTCTATCAGGGTATTTTAAAGGAGATGCATTATGTGTTTTGGGTATAAAAGTTCAAGCTTGGAGATACCTAGTAACACCATCAATGTAAACAGTATGTTTTCCATACTTTTTAATCAAAGAATGACTAAAATTCTTTGCTACAAGCATTTTTCTTGTCAAATATATTACAAGCATCGATTCTTCAAGTTCAATACAGTACAAGAAGCCTATCGATATTTTAAGTAATATTTGATTATTCTTTTATCTACTGTAAAAACGGAAACTCTTGTCCTATAGATTTGAAAAGATCCAACTTGATTCAATTTGAGATGTAACTTCTTT
>DATGZA010000036.1:0-3066 GCA_035297365.1 Nitrososphaeraceae archaeon | reverse complement strand
ATATCAAAGCAGTGTTTATTACCCGGAAACTATGAATACAGTAATAGTAGAGAATTGTGTAATTGATAGTATTGTTGGTGATACAACAAGTAATAGTAATAGTGCCTCAATAATGATTCAGGTTTCTAACAATGTCTCTGCGATAAATAATATTATTAATGTCAAAACAGATGAAAGAGCTCAAATAGATGGTTTTTATATTAGTGAAATTTTTGAAAGTGGAATTATTAAGAATAATAAAGTAACATTGGAAAATAACATCCAGGTTATAGATTCACAACAACCACATATTGACTGCATACAATTAGTAAAGGTAAAGGATTTTATTATTGAAAATAATTATTTAAGAAATAATAGTATATCAATTAACTATAACAAAAGATCCGGGGTAATTGCAAGTGGTATTCTGGATAACATAAAGATAAGGAATAATGTAATAATTTCAGCTAAAGGAAATAATCTCATAAATGTTCATTTCGATAATAATAGTGATTCCGTACTAATTCATAATAATACTTTAGTTGGCTTAGGAAATCAGGAACTTTTAGCTCATTTAGAAAACGATACTTTATTTTCCGGAGTGTTGAATTTAACAAATAATATTTTTTATAAATATGTTACTAATACCAATAAAACATTAGTAAAAATAATGAAATTAACAATTACTTCAGCTATGCTTGATAACAATATCTATCATAATACAAATTCAAATGACACTTTAGTTATTCAGCAAAATTCTACCTACTTAAGCTGGAGAAACTTTGACCCTCAAGGTTCAAATTTAAATCCTAATTTAGATTCAAATAATACATATATTACAAACCCAGAATCACCTGCTAAAAATAAAGGTAAATATTTGCCAGATTTAAATGTGGATTTTAATGATAATAAAAGACCACATTGGGATAGAGAATCCTTTGATATTGGAGCTTTTGAATTACCGGATGCACAAATCAAAATAGGAGTGATAAATGGTACGCAAGGGAACGATATTGTACATAAGATAGCTAAAATACACAAACTTTTTATATGGGATACTATAACCTTTACGATTAGCAATGACAATACACTTGAAAATGTATACTATGTAAGTAAAATTGATTCACCTTCACAGAGTGATAGTATGATATATTGGAAAGGTTTTACTTATAAATGGATATATCAACCTGATGCTGATACATCCTACAAACCAATTGGAATAGGATTTTTTAAAATAAATAATTCTGATGATGCGAATAGTTACTTTTATTTAGATTGTCGTTCCTGGTATGATAATAATTTTAATCCAAATATTTATTTAAGATATAATGCTGCACAGAATGTGAAGATTTATCAGTATTTTAAAAATAATAGTTGGAATGATATAACAAATGGTTCAATTATTTATATTTGGGATATAAGAGGAGAAACTTCAATTACAACTTCTTTTCCTAATTTTTGGAATAATATGCTTGCTGGGATAAATCATCTATCTCATCCTTTAATTGCATGGAGTAATTATCCTTCAGAAGATTATAGTATAGATGCATTTAATGTATATAGAAAATATGAATCTGCAAATTTCCAATTACTTGCTAATATTTCTTCAGATGTTTTTCATTATTATGATACAACTGTATATCTTTCTACTCCTGATACTAATCATTCAATTAAGTACTTTATTACAGCAGATTTAACACCTGTATATGCTCGAGGAGGAGTAACTGAATCAGAAAATTCCGATACTACTATTTTTTATAGTAGTTTGAATAAAAAAGGAGATAATTTGTATAATAAATTAAGTTATCAATTATCTCAAAACTACCCTAACCCATTTAATCCTTCTACTAAAATAAATTTTTCATTAAAAGAATCGGGTTTAGTCACCCTAAAGATTTATAATTTGTTAGGTGAAGAAATAATCACATTAATAAACAGTGAAATTAGTGAAGGGGAACATACTATAGCATTTGATGCATCCAATTTTTCATCTGGCATTTACTTTTATACAATTAAGATAAATAATTATAGCAAAACTTTAAAGATGATGGTGATAAAATGAAAAATTTTATGATTAAAACTATATTAATTACGATATTCATTATTATTCAAATTTTCCCTCAACAAATTGATACATTACAAAATCGTAACAAAAAAATGCTCGGAATGCATTCAAATAATTTAGGAGCTTTTAGGGTTAAAAATATTAAGGCAGATAGTAATATATATTTATGGAAAAAACTAAATGGTCCTAATGGTGGAGCAGTTTCTGGTTTAAAATCATTTGGTGATTCTATTTTTGCAGGTATTGGTTATGATATTGGTACATTATATTTCTCTTCTAATAAAGGTAATTCATGGGTAAGGTCTAACTTTAAGTCATCAGAAGGTATTATAGATTTTCAGATAACTGGAGATTCATCTTTAATTTTTTCTTCAAGAAGAAATGGATTATACAAATCTAATGACCTGTTTAATTTTCACAACATTAGAGTTCCGAATTGTACGACGATTAATGCATTAGGAAAAGATAATAATAACATCCTATATACAGGAGATTTTTATTGGGGAGGCATTTCAAGTTCCTCTAACAATGGATATACGTGGAAGGTAGAATATAATTTTAATGGTTACTTATATTCTTTTCATACTACTAAATTAAACAGTATAATAGCTCCTTCTTCAGGTAAAATTTTAAGGAAAAATAATGGATTGTGGAATGAAATAGGTCTAAATAATATGCAAATTGAAGTTTATTTAAGAGAAGATGATTCATTAATTTACTTAATTCCTGCTAACCGTCCATATTGTTTAGTAAGTTCAGATGATGGATTTACTTGGGTTAACCATGATACTTCAGGTTTTCTTTGGGGATTATATTCTAGAGATATAACTATAACCAAAAACACAATAATTGCAGGAGGAGGTCCAGATCAAATGCTGCCTGGCTGGGGTATAGCAGTTTCTGATGATAAAGGATATACTTGGAGATATTCAAACTCTGGATTACCTCCTTATGCGAGAGTAAATAAGTTAACCACCTCAAATAATGAAGTTTTGGCTGGTTTATATGGGGGAGGTATTTAT
>DATGZA010000035.1:0-26260 GCA_035297365.1 Nitrososphaeraceae archaeon | reverse complement strand
ACAAAAAATATTGTGATAGATCAATATTTCAATTTTATGCATAAAAATATACGTTGCACTCACTTTATTTGAAAATCTAGACGGTGTTTCCTATTAGCCCCACTTTTATGACTTAGATTTTCATAGATAATAGCATAATAGTGATTCATAGAGTGAAAGAAAAAACTATGAAAAAATAAAAAATGATGTTGAAAATTTTTAATATAATATATTCCCACTTTTGCAATATAACAGAGAGTATAGATTTGAATAATATCTTATTTTTACATATTATATTTTTAGTTATATTACTAAAATATAGAAATCAATAGACCATATAGTTAGACAAGTAACTTACTTTTTATAATGCACTATTTTAAGAATTTGAAATTATTAAATGATATATTACAATATAATTGACAGTACAATAACATATACATATTATAATTTTTAGATAACATCATAAATTGTATTCTGACAATGATATGTGATTTAGATCTGGTATATTATATACATAAAAGATACAGATGATAACTATATTAGAATATAAAGAACTATTTACAATATACAATAAGTGGAAAACGAAGGAATCAAACTATCTAATAAAGAAATAAAATTTTTGCAAAATAACGAAATTTGCAGGGTAGCTACATCATACAATAATATTCCCCATGTTGTTCCGGTGTGTTATATTTTTTGGAAGAATTGCATATTTTTTGCAACAGATTATCAAACTAAAAAATATAAAAATATTCTTAAAAATAATCGGATATCAATAATTATCGATGTATATGATAAGACCAATGGAAATAAGGCTCTATTTATACAGGGACTTGGTTCAATTATTGAGAAAGGAGAGGAATTCAAAAATATTTATGATATTTTTGAAAAAAAATTCACTTAGGTGAAAAAAGATCCTTGGAAGGAAAATGAAGCGCCTTTTGTAAAAGTTCATATTAAAAAAAAGATTGAATGGGGTTTGTAAAGGGGTAAGACATAAAAGGAGAAAATTCAAGTTCTATACGGAATTTCTTAGGAAGATAAAATTACCAGGGTCAATTATCTACAAATCATATTTGTTAGATGTCATAACCTATTTTAGCAAATGTTTAAGTGAAAGGTATATAGTTTTAGTGGCTAAATATAGATATATATAGTTTAAATTGATAGGTTTATTTGTACACTTTTTATGGGAATAAATTTAAAATACTCAAAAAAATAGTTTATATTCAAATAATGAAAAATAAGATTCCAGAAGACTTGTATAATGATGATGATGAAGCTATGGGAAAAAGTCTTCTTACATCATAACAAAGTCAAACATTCAAAATAACTATTTTTTATCCCTTTTTGATCAAGATGTCAAAATGAAATATTGAACGATAATAAAATTTTTCGGCGCCGAAAAAATTTGAGGAAGAAATGGTTCACACCACCTCCAATCGAATGACAAAAATTATTAAATAATATAACTTCCATATAATATTCGAGAACATATTCTCAATCTCACCCAGTCTATGATTCACATACCAACCGAGTCATCACATTGGGATAAGCCATAGTTATAAAATGGCTTATCCCATTTTAAAGTAAGTAAATTTTAATTAACTTGTCAATTTCTATTTAATATAATTCAAGAATAGATTTAGGATCTATAATATGGAATTTACTTCAGCGGGCACATTAGTAGATACATAGTACTTAAGGTAAAGACAGTAAATACTTCCAAATATCTTTATATCGTATTATAAAATGATCTGTTAAAAGATGTTATCAATTACTGTCTAATACTATAGTAATAATTCAACATATCTCTGAATTTAATCAAGTGCTCCATATTTGTCTTGATTGATAAGATTTGACATTCCCCTCATATAGTTTTTTGCAAAGGTGGTGATTGGCTGTGATGAATACCAAATGCAACCCAATACCTTGCAATCCTTACAGGTTCTTGCAATATCCCATTGGGGAGATTCCCACACTTCTTCTACACTTTGCTCTAACAAATCATATGTATTTGAAGGAGAATTATATTTCCAACACGGAACTAGTACGGTTCCATTCCCATTCACAAAGATGCTTTTCCAAACACCACATTCATCATATATTCCCCTACCGTGTTCGATAATTTGTTCAAAATATTCCATGGGTATCATTATTTTTGGACGGGTATGTTTCTTACTATAGTCAATAATACTTTCACAAATGGAGACAATGGTTTTACGGTCTGGCAGAAGAGAATAATCTACATCAGACCTATCCTCTACAAATGTGAGTGAAACTGCATTCGAACCAAGTTCTTTCGCTTTCTCAAAATAAGATTGGTTGATAAATTCGTCAGTATTGTATTTAGTAATTACTGAATTGAAATAATGAGGTATTTTATGATGTTTAAGAAGGAGGAGATTTTTCATAACTCTAGCAAAAACATCTTGCGACACACCTCTTACTTTACAATAAGAATCTGGATATACAGAATCGATACTGCAAGTTATAAATTGGATATATTTCTTTAATTCAAGCAAATCAATTTGATGCAATAAAGAACAATTAGTTATCAAAGTTATGGGCATACTCAATTTATACAAATATACAACTAATTCCATAAAATCAGGTCTACTTGTAGGTTCACCTCCTTCAATAATTGACCATATACAATATTTTGAAACTTTATCGAAAATTATCTTCCATTGTTCAGTAGACAGATCGTCTCGTTTGGCTGTCTTAATTTGACTCATTTTATCAGGGTCCCCAAAAGGACACATTGGACAATAAAAATTACAATAATGCGTAAGACTAAAGACGGCTATTAGAGGACGTTTCTTTCCGATAAATCTATTTGTGGACCATTTTCCTAAAAGCTTTATTGTTCTTATGGTATCAATGACCAATGTTATTATATGAACTTAAATGTATAAATTTTTTTCATACTTTGTATTTAAGCAGAAAAATGACTAACCAGAGATAACCGAGATCATAGATTCATCTCTATTTTTTGTTATTTTAGTTTAAAGTATAAATATTCACAGTAATATGGATTTTTTATATAATGAATGAGCTCTTAGATTTAAAAAAATCGAGTTTAAGTAGGATCATGTTCACGATTACTCTTACAATAGTGATAAATTCAATATTAATCAATTATCCAGGATTCTTTAATGATGTTTTTGGACAGATGCATGGTGGTGGAGGTGATGGTCATAATTTACCTCCTTCAATTATAGGAGATAGAGAACTTTTTTTAAAATTCAATAATCCCACATTCACAGTATCGGAAAAAGGAAAAGTTAGTTTAGCATTGATAGACAATAAAACAGGAAACAATATCCCACACGTTACATACATAATAAGCATCTACGATGACAAAAATAAAAATTTAATGACTGAAAATCTTCACGGACATAATGGCGATATCAACATTGAATTCATCAATAGCAATATAGAAAGATACCGTGTTAGCGCAAATTATGATACCCTAGCAGCAAGCTATGTTTCTGACTTTGGTAGTCCTATAAAGATAGAAGGTCCCATTTTTAGTAGCACAGGAGAATACAGATTAGTGGCTGAAATTACTGGAATAGATTTTGATAATACTTTTTTGCCACAACCACTAAAATACGAGTATAAAATTGAAGTAAAATAGCTGTAAGAAATTTGATATTAGTTGATAATGTATATAGCTTGCAGTTTAATTTCAATCATTTTATTTTAATGAGAAAAGAAAATAAGATTTGGTAATTGAGATTGAAAGATTATCAATTAGATTCCCTTGACTCTATTTCTTTAGCCCTTTTAATTATTTGATCAGCTTCAGAAGCTTTTCCTAATTTTCCAAGGCCCTCTGCCTTACGATAATAAGCATGTAGATAATCGGGTTCGATTCTAATTGCTTCATCATAACATTGAATAGCTTCTTCATATCGTTCTAAGCAATCCAACGAATATCCTTTTCCATAATAAGCATATACATAATCATATGATATATACAAGACTTGATCATATGATCTTACCGCTTCTTCAAACCTGCCGAGTTCTGATAAAGATATCGCTTTGTTATAATATGCATCTATATAGTCATTCTTTATACTAATTGCCTTATCATAATATTCTATTGCTTCGGAATGATTTCCAGCGTGAGTCAAAGCTAGACCTTTATTAAAATAAAGATTAGCAGAGTTAGGATCTAAAGATAACGCAGAATCATAATAATAGATTGCATCATCGTATCTTCCAAGTGACGACAGGGCAACTCCCTTGTTAGTTAATGCTGTAATATCGTTGGGTTTCAAGTTCAGAGCCATATCGTAATAATAGATTGCATCATCGTATCTTCCAAGTGACGCCAGTGCAATACCTTTGTTAGTTAATGCTGTAATATCGTTGGGTTTCACGCTTAGTGCCTTATCATAAGAGTCTATTGCTTCGTGAATCTTGTTCATGTTTATTAAGGCAACTCCTTTGTTGTTTAATGCAGTAATATCATCTGGTTTTACTTTCAGAGATTCATTATATACATTTGAAGCTTCTTCATACAAACCCATTTTATTAAATGTAGAACCTTTATTATTTAATACATTGATATCGTTTGGTTTTATTTCCAAGGCTTGGTCAAAGCATTTTATTGCATCAGCATAATTCTGCAGACGAGATAATACTAAACCTTTTCTATATAAGGCCTGAAAATAATTGGGTTTTATTTTTAATGCATGATCAAAGCATTTTATTGCATCTTCCAATTTCTCAATGATTTCTAAGATAAATCCTTTATCAAAATATGTTCCAGGATCACTAGGATTAAATGCTAAAAGCCTATCCAGATGTCTTATAGCCCGCAGGTATTCATCTCTTTCTCCATTATTCGGCCCACTGACAGATACACCGACAGATCCAGTGACAGATGGAGTTTTAGTTATATCTTCAGCATCGACACCAGTGCCTTCTAAAGAAAGAGAATCATCCTCGTCTGTGGATTTATTTTCATCTAACAATAGCAGATCCTGATATTAGATTATAATGATAATATTTTAGTTTTTTGGGTTCTTTTTATGGTTATCTAACCCAAGGTAATAGTAGTGTAATATTACCATAAGAAACGATCCTTTAAACCTATATTTGCTAAGATTGTTGAGGATGCAAGTCATTAGACTATAATTTGTTTCCTTACTAAAAGTTCATTTCATTATACGATAATTATATATAAATAATAGTGATTCTTTAATAAAGATCTCATCTAAACAGCTAAAAATTATAAACCAGAATTTAAAGATTCAAGACTTTTTAATAGTTTATTTATAGTGTTAATATAGATGAATTTCAAAGATAAGAAAGTTATTGTTACAGGTGCGTCATCAGGAATTGGAAAACAAGTAGCAATTGACTTTTCAAACAATGGTGTAAAAACTATAGTTTTAGTATCACGGTCAAAAACCAACCTAGAGAGAGTAGAAAAATTACTAAATCCAAAATGTGAAACCAGAATTTATCCTTGTGACATCTCGAAAAAAAATCAAGTCGTCGAAATGGGAAAGGAGATAGAAGAAAAATACAATCATATAGATATTCTTGTAAACAATGCAGGATTTGGACGATATGGAAAAGTTTTGGAACAGACCTTAGAAGAAATTGAACAAGTAACGTTTACAAATTATTTTGGTATGGTATACTGTACCAAGGTATTTCTCAATTCCATGATCAAAAATGGATCTGGACATATTGTAAATGTGGCATCATTAGCCGCTAGTTTTGGCATACCTGGAATGGCAGCTTACTGCGGGTCAAAATTTGCGATGTTAGGTTTTTCAGAATCTCTATATCATGAATTAAAAGGTACGGGAGTTGGAATAACAGTTGTTAGTCCAGTAGCGGTTAGGACTAACTTTTTTGATAACGATTCATTTAAGGGTAAAATGCCCCATAAAATAGGATATGTTCTTGATCCTAAAAAAGTATCTAAAGCTGTCATGCATGCTAGCAATTCACCAAGACTTGAAATAGTTGTTCCTTTTTTTGCACGATCTGCAGTTTGGCTCAAACATACATTTCCTTATTTTGTCAATCCGATAGTAAGATCATCATTTAATTGATTTCATAACCAACAGATTCACCTAAACTAAAATCAAGATTAAAAATGAAATTCAAAAATTGGCAGACAAAATATTATAGGTTTTTTGGTTTGGTTGTTTTCCTTGTATAGGTAACTATGAAATTTGTATCAGCTTACTTTACCCTCGCTTCTTAGATCGGACAATATCCTCATCAAAGTATCATAATCTACATCTATTTCGTTTAAAATTTTCGAATGATCAATGGTCTTATTTTTCTTTATGAATTTCTCGACTATATTTTTTTTCTTTTGGTAATTCCTATCATTCATAATAATTACGTAATTTACATTTTTCCTTATTTTATTTATCATTACGAATATTATCAATAAAAAATAAAATAACAGATTTACCAGATAGTTTATGTGTTATTTTAGTGAATAAATATCGATGCCCCAATTGTTCCACAATTAATTCAATCAAAACAGATAAGATTTTTGACGGAAGAATATTGTTTGTCTGTGAAAAATGTGATATTTGTTGCGTTATCCCATTTAATGTAGATTTAGACGAGACATACCTAGATTTCTTGGAACGGTTTGATACTGGCTCAGTTACTTTAATGAAAGATTTTAAAGCAATTCTTGAACAGGAAAAACTGGTTAGATCAAAAAATGAGATCAAAGAAATGATTGAAAAAAATAATTTTGATAATGAATTGATAAACAACATCTTGTATTCTGAAACTGACTACATTGTAGACCTACGAAAACTTATAGATTCGGACATTCAAGATGGAAAAGAATTAGAAGAATTACCGTTATGTGACATTTTATTAGAACAACTTCGTAAAAAAGACATAAATAAACTATTTAAATTTCAGGAGGATGCTATCTTGAAAATTCTCCGGGGAAAAGATATTGTTATAATTGCGCCAACTGCCTCCGGGAAAACTGAATCTTTCTGTCTTCCTGTTATTCAAAAAATTTATGATGATAATCTCTTGAAAGGTAATAATGAGAAAATTTTTTTAAAAAAAATAAAACAAGATACCAATCTGCCTACCAATAGAGTTTCAGCGATATTTGTTTATCCTACAAAAGCTTTGGGAAGAGACCAGTTTCAGAAAATAAACTACTATGCAAATGAACTGGATATCGAAGCAAAAATATTTGATGGAGACCTTGATGAATCCGAAAAACAGACAATTTATGATCAACCTCCGGAGATCTTAATAACTAATTTTGATATGATACATTACCATCTCTTAAATAAAACTAGATTTGTGAATCTATTTAAAACAATAAAATTCCTGGTTGTGGACGAAGTCCATACATATAATGGTGTTTTTGGGTCAAATATCTACTTTATAATAAAGAGACTTGAAAGAATATTATCAAGTAAAGGAAAATTGCAGATAATAGCTTGTTCAGCAACGTTGCCTAACGCTAATGAATTTTGTAACCAGTTATTTGACAAAAGAATGGAAATTATCAAAGGAACTGGAAGAAAAGGGATAATAAATTTTTCAATTATTTATCCATCTTTACGGTCAAATAGGTCTTTGAGATTGGACCTTATAAGAAAAATATCAAAAAAACATAAAACCTTAGTCTTTAGTAATTCTCATATTTCCGCTGAACTTTTGGCATTCAATTCCTCAAGATTAGGGATAAAAATAGGAGTACATAGAGCTGGTCTTTTACCAAAGGTTAGGAAAATCATGGAGAATTCTTTCAGATCCGGCAAATTGGATGTCTTATCTTCCACACCAACATTAGAATTAGGAATAGACATAGGGGATGTAGATTCAGTAATATCTAATCTTGTTCCCATTAACAGATTATTACAGAGATTAGGAAGAGCTGCTAGAAGTGGACAAGAGGGATTTGCTTTTCTTACACTGGGAAATGATCCAATAAGTCAGTATTATAAGAATCACCCTGAGGATTATTTTTGTGACTACGAATATCCTTATATTGATCCACACAACCCTATAATTGAGGAAAATCAGATTTTAGCAATGTGTTCTGATCGACCAATCTCTTTATCAGAATCAAAAAAAATGTCAGAAGCAATAAAACGGTTAGTGAAAGAAGGATTGATAGATCTAAAAGATGACAGATATATCACAAACAGCAAATCGTTTTTAAAATTAAAAAACTACAGTATAAGAGGTACAGGAAAAGAAATTGATATCATTTTTGATGGTAAAGTAGTTGGGAATAGGAATTTACCGTATGCGCTAGAAGAATTACACAAGGATGCAATATATTTTATAGCTGGAAAAAGATACAAGGTAGATAGATTCGTTTTAGACAATAGATCAGAAAGAAGTTTTGCTGAAGTTGAAATGATTCCTTCGAATTACCCATATTACACTAAAGCAATGCTAGAAGAGATCCCAGAAATTCTTGAAATTATTGAACAAAAGAACGTATATGGAATACAATTAAAGTATTGTTTACTAAAAATCTTAAAAAGAGTAACTGGATACTCCAATATAGAAATTGGAAAAGAAATAAATCAAGGTAAAAAAGTATTATTTGAAAATCCAGAAATTTTTGAATATGTTACTAAAGGTTTTATATTTAAAGCTCCTAGACCTTTAACAATCTTGGAACAAATAAGGGACAAGGAATTGGTAGAAACAAGCGGTTATCATGCTACAGAACATGTAATTATAGAAGGAAGTTCGATGATAACTGGTGGCGCGTCACAAGATTTAGGAGGAATTTCACTAGGTGATTCAGGAATTATTGTTGTACATGATGGAAGCATAGGTGGAAATGGTGCAAGTAAAAGTCTGTATGATAGATTTGAACAGGCAGTAATACGTGCACATAACATCATAAATGAATGTCCGTGCGAGAATGAGGATGGTTGTCCAAGATGTACCTATTCGTATAGATGCGGAAATAATAATGAATATTTACATAAAAAAGCAGCTTTGGAGATATTAGGTCGACTGAAAAATGACGAAACAACAGAAGAGGTTATTGCTATTGAAGATGTATATCGAACTTTTGTCTAGGCAGAAGGGGAAATTATTATTTAAAAATAAATGATACTAAAAGACCGTACTAATAATTTGTTCATAATGAATACCTCTAGAAGATTTTTTACAGTCCCATAACCTGGTAGATGTATCGCTAGCTATTAAAATTCAAGGTATTTTCAATGGTGGCTTGTGAAGAATCCGATAATATGTCGTTAATGGTACCTCTCGTACTATCTGTAATATTTTTAATTATTGGGGTAATGCCTATCTTGTCGGCACCCTTGAGAACTCCAGTAAAAAAAGTTTCCCAACCCAAACCTATAATAGCTAAAAATAATACAATTGCAATTATCCATAAGATTACTCCCATACTATTACATAGTACATTTTTAATGTATATTAATAGTTAGTAAGATTTATGATGTTTAATATTATGTACACAATTTTACATAAAAAAAATATAGATTTTTTATATAAATTAAATATATAATAGATTGAAAGACAAACATAAAAAATTATGAAAATTCAAAAAATTGCCGCTGTTACTCTAAAAGTGAGAAATATGGATAGAGCATGTGTTTTCTATTCAAGAATTCCTGGTCTAAAGTTATCTTATGGAGGGACTCCAAATAGTACATTTACTTCTTTTGAAATGACTGATAGAGACAGCGGCTCAAGATCTCATATTAATTTGGAGTTTTGTAGCGAGTTCAAGAGCAAAAATTTTGGAAGAATAATAATTTTTTCTGAGGATGTGGATAAACTCTATGATTTTTTTAAAAATGATTCAACGATCTCCAAAATTATTGAAATTGAAGACAAACCTAAAGACTCTAACTGGGGAGAGAGATATTTTCATATAATTGATCCTGATGGACATGAACTATCATTTGCTCAACCAATAAAAAAGGATATATAGTAACACTTGTTTTTTTATCTCTCCAACAGCACTGAATGTCAAAACGATATTCAATACAATATTCAAAACTTATTTTATGTCTGTTTTCATTCTCCCTCAGATCAACATCTCGAGTTTAGTAAAATTTGTAAAATTAAAAATTAAGTGAAGTTGAAGACCAAAATGCTATAAGAATAGAACATATTTACGCCTTTGTCTAAAATTTGAGCCATGTCATTTGGCAGGGTTAGTTTTAATATTGTTTAATTTTCCAAAAACTTGACATAGAAAAATACCTGGTATGTCTTTAAAATAAAAATCATCCGGATGCATTCCATGGTCCCTTTCTATGTGTACAGCCCCATTTGTCATAAATTCTTCTATAGTATCTCCATAAATGACGTAGGTACAATCCAACCCAGTTTCTTTACACACTAAACTAATTCTCAATATGAAGAAAAGAATCGCACAATATTATTTATTTATTTATTTATTTATTTATTATCAGCTTTAAAAATTCATTTTTGCGGTGTTTTTGATCTGATACTACAAATATGCTTATATCATTTATTATCTTCAACAATTAGTAGATGAAGATTATATCTGTAAATGTCGGACTTCCAGTAAAAGTAAATTTTGGCAAAGAAATTGTTACTACGGCTATTTTTAAAAATCCAATCAAACATAGAATCAAACTCTACAAGCTAAATTTGGAAGGAGACAAGCAAGCAGATTTGACGGTACATGGTGGCATAGACAAAGCAGTGTATTCGTACCCATCAGAACATTACAGGTTCTGGAAAAAGGAGATAAAAGATTTTGAATATTCTTGGGGAACATTTGGAGAAAATCTTACAACAGAAGGTTTACTTGAGGATCTAGTCAATATAGGTGATCAATTTCAAATCGGATCTGCAAAGGTAATAGCTACACAACCTAGAATGCCATGCTATAAACTTGCTGTAAGATTTGGCAGAATGGATATAATACGTAGATTCATGGCAAGTGAACGTTCAGGAATATATTTCAAGGTGGAAGAAGAAGGAGAAATAGGAGTAGAAGATAAAATTGAATTAATAAAAAGTGATGAAAATAAAGTTACAATACGAGATATAGTTCGCCTTCAAACAAATGGTGGTAGAGATACCGATATGATGAATCGCGCTATAAAGGTTAAAGATCTTCCAGATGGCTGGCGTAACTATTTTATGGAAAAACTAACAAAATTAAAGTAAATAAAATATATGTATGTATTTAGAACCCAGACGAACCTCGAATCTTATTCAGACAAGAGGTGATTGACCAGAGAGTGAACATGAAAAACTTGACAGAAGATAGAATTTTAAGGATAAAATTATTTGGAATTTTTAGAGAAAAATTGAGAAGTAATAATCTGATTATTCGTATTAATGATAATTCAATTTCATTGAAAGAACTCCGAAAAAATCTTGAAGAATCATATCCTTCTCTCTTTATGAATGGGATAAACTTTGTTTTTGCCGTTAATAAAGTGATACGGAATGATAATGTAGAGGTAACTCCACATGATGAAATTGCCGTAATACCACCTATAAGTGGCGGATAAAGATAGTTAGGAGATGATATTTATGATTTCTATAACAAAAGATGTGATCGATCAACTAAAAATTTTAGATCAAATTAAAGACGATTCATCTGGTGCATTAGTTTTGTTTACAGGTTCCGTTAGGAATAATAGCCCTAAGGGAAAAGTGAAGGGTATTTTTTATGAAGCTTATGAAGAAATGGTTGGAGAAATATTAAAAAAAATTGAAAAGGAAATCTTTGAGAATTGGAGTGTTAAAAAATTTATTGCCATACATAGAACAGGATACCTTAAAGTTGGAGAAATCAGTGTCATAGTTGGAGTCTCATCAGAACATAGAAAAGATGCTTTTGAAGCCTGTAACTATGGAATTGATAATATTAAGAAAAGATGTCCAATTTGGAAGAAGGAAAAAATGCAATCTGGCAATTCTGAATGGGTAGAAGGTGTTATGATAAGTGGTGAATGAAAGAAATTCTTATAGAGGAATGTTTGATGTTTCCAAAAAAGCAGATACATTGAGGTCTGCTACTGCACAAGCAATAATCAAAGTAAATCCCGAAAGTATTGATCTTATAAAAAATGAGAGGACACCAAAGGGAGATATCATTGAGGCCGCAAAAATTTCAGCTACACTTGGAGCAAAAAAAACATGGGAATTGATACCTTACTGTCATCCCATTCCAATAGATCATATTTCTACACAACTGCTGTTACACCAATCATCTATAGAAATTAAAGTTAATATTAAAAGTGTCTGGAAAACAGGAGTAGAAATGGAAGCATTGACTGGTTGTAGTACCGCTGCTCTTGCTGTATACGATATGCTCAAGCCAATAGATGAAGATTTATCAATAGAGTCAATAAAGCTGTTAGAAAAAACTGGAGGGAAAAGAGATTTTATTCAAACTCTTGATAAAAAAATTAATATTGCTATTTTTGTTATAAGTGATTCTACTTTTAATGGAACGAGAGTTGACAAATCAGGTAAATTGATCTCTGATATACTAAAAAATACTTATGCTACTACTACTGAGATTGTTGGTTATGAAATATTACCTGACGATATGGACAAAATTAAGACACTTCTTATCAAATATTCTGATGATAAAAAAGTAGATCTAATAATAACCACCGGAGGTACTGGTTTTAGTAAAAGAGATGTAACTCCAGATGCTACTAAAATGGTTGTTGATAGAGAGGCAATAGGAATTTCCGAAGCTATCAGATCATATGGTCAAAGGAGAACACCGCTATCAATGCTTTCAAGGGGAATATCTGGTATTAGAGATAAAACTCTCATTGTAAATCTACCTGGAAGTACTAAAGGGGTATCTGAATCGTTAGATCTTCTTTTCCCTAGCATATTTCATGTATTTAATATGTTGGGAGGGAAGGGTCATTAATGATGTTCTAATATTAGTACTTGCCCCTATCTTCTTTATAATAAGTTTTTTTTATTCTTCTGTAGGATTTGCTGGGGGAAGTAGTTATATTGCTATCCTCGTTCTTGTTGGAGTCAATTTGTATGCAGTGCCTCCAATCTCCCTAGCACTAAATATTATTGTGTCTTCATCTGCTCTTTTTAATTATCTAAAAGCAGGACATCTGTCCTTAAGATTATCGATTCCTCTTTTAATTTCAGTACCTTTTGCATTTTTAGGAGGTTCTATAGTTTTGCCCGAAAAAATATTAACCTTCATTTTTGTCATATCCCTTTTTTCTGCTTCAGCCGCATTACTATTGTCCGGAAGAAAGTTAACGCTTCAATATGAGAAGATGAGAAAATTGAATTTGAATTTAACCAAGAATGCGCTTATAACGTGTCCTTTAGGTGCACTTCTTGGTGGTATCTCTGGTCTTGTTGGGATAGGAGGAGGAATATGGCTTTCACCAATATTGATAATGTCGGGGTTAGCCAACCCCAAAGAGGCAGCCGCTTCAGCAAGCTTATTTATACTAACAAATTCTATAAGTGGGTTTATTGCTCATTATATAAACAACATCCAACATATTGATTTTGACTTGGTAATGCCCTTGTCTGTAATTGTTCTATTCGGGGGTATACTTGGGTCTAGACTTGGGGCATTTAAATTTGATCATAACAAAATAATAATGATAATAGGAATTTTAGTTGCATTAGCAGCAATTAATCTTGCTAGAAATTTATTCAAGTAATAGTCACACCAAATCGATGGGGTTGCTGGATGGAAAAGAAAATCCAGAAAGCAAATTTACTTGAACCTCATTCTCCTTTTCAATATTTGTTATTTTTTCAGGTACTATCACATAACCATTTGCTCTAGTCATAACTGTCATATTTGAGGTTTCTCCAGTTATTGGTTGGGCCCTTATACGATTGTTTGTGTTTGATGCAGATAGATGAACATATAAGATTTTTACAAAATTTTGAAATTGCTTTCTTGCATTCCAATTGTCAGTAATATGAGCATTTATTTTAGCTTCGTTAATTTGAGATAATCCAAGAAATGATCTAATTAGTGGCATAGCCAATACAATGAAGGCATTAACAGCTCCTTGGATAGGTCCAGGTAATATAATAATTGGCTTATGCTTTAACACAGCAATTTTGGTTACTCTTCCTCTATCCAATTTAATTCCCTCAGCTAAAATTCCAGGATGTCCCATAGAATTGATAGATTCTGCAAGGAGGTCCTTATGTCCAACAGAAGACCCTCCTATTGTAAGAATGATATCATTTTCAGTTAATGCAAGTTTTATCTTGTTCTGGATATCTTTGATATTATCAGTTGTTATTCCTAGATCAACAGATATTCCTCCAGATGCTTCCACCAGGGTGCAAATAATTGGACCATTAGTATTGAGAACCTTTCCTTGAGTGACCTCTTCAATATTATTGGTCAGCTCATTTCCCGTAGCAATTATTGCAACTTTCGGTTTTTTAAATATATTTACTTTTTTAATCCCAACTAAGTTCAACAAAGATATATCTTGAGTTCGAATTAAATGTCCTTTTTTAAATAATAATTTATTTTTAGAAATATCCTTTCCTGCAGGAGATACAAATGATCCTTTGGTAAATTCAGAAAAGATCTTTACTGATTTATCGTTTTCGTTATATTTTACATATTCAATAGGAATAACTGTATCAGAATTTCTAGGTAGATATCCGCCTGTTGGAATTCTAGAAGCTTGTCGTGAATGTAAAGGTTCAATTTTAGTATTTCCGAGTTTGATATCATTTATTACTTTTAGTGTCACTGGACTCGAACGTGAAGCACCAATTATATCGTCATAGAGAACAGCAAAACCATCCATGTGTGAAGAATCATGTATTGGAATATCAATCGATGAAATAATGTCATTATATAAAACACGACCTAATGAATCTCTAGTATTTACTTCTTCAGATACCGGGTGAACAACAATATTTTTTCTTAATTTGTTAAATGCTGTTCTAATGGATAGATATGAATTTGATTCTTTATGCATATATTATACATTTAATAATAATATAATATGATTCTTTTAATTACAAATTATTATTTTAAAATATTCTATTTTTAAGCTTATTAATTCAGCATAACGGTATTCTCAAGATAAAGCTATTGTCATTGGTTATAAATTTTATAAAGATGCTATAGATATTTACTAGAGAATCTGGAATTAATTTGGGCATAAATTGGACTCAATATGGAGAAATAGTTTTTTAATCCAATTACAAAATGAACTTTAATGACAATCAGATATAAATCAAGTGAAAGATATGAAATATGGATTTTAGGAGCAGGATTAGTTACATTGATTTTTTCAGTGTCTTTATTATCTTCTATGTCTTCGCAAGTAGTAAATTCCTATGCACAGAATGAAAAAACACAAAATCTTACGGAAACAAATATTCCGAAGGTACTTCCTCTAGTTAGAGGTTTTGCAGACGGTAATGAAGTTTTCTATATTACAACAGAAGTATCAGATAAGAATCTGGCAAGTTATCTTTCCAATCTAACTAATTCTAGAGTTGTATACACTCCAGCATTAAAGTATGCTCCCGCACAATCACTTGCAAACATATATGAATTTACTAATGGCATTAAAGGAAGTGGTCCGGAAGGATTTCAACCAAATGTTGCAGACTCACAACCTGGGGATAATAATTATTCACCATTATGGAAAGTTAATCTTGTAACATGGAATAATGGTATAACGCCACGAGAATTGACATCGGAAGCAGATATACTCAATGCATTAGAGAAAAAGGAGTTAACAATTAAACCAACAGACATAATTGTAAACTGCCCATTTGTACAATGGAAAGATGGTTCTCTAAAAGTTAGAGAAAATAAGACATTAACCGATGAATCGGCATATGGTGGAGGACAAGTTCTTAGCATTGATACAAAGAAGATGCAGGTTACTTTTGTAGCACACCGAGGATTTGCCCCTGATGGCTCCAAGATATACTATATAGCAACTGATGCTTCTGTCAAGAAAGTTGCAGATGATCTAGGAGTTATATTTGTCAATAAAACTGGTGCAACTCTAAAATCAGGGTCTTCTTCAGATCTCTATGTATTTACAAATGGAATAAAGGGAACGGGTCCTATGGGATTCCAGGCAAGTATTGCTTCTACGAATGTCGGCGATGAAGCTTATAGTCCATTATGGAGAATTCAAGCTGTAACATGGAAAGATCCTGTACAATCACAATTTCTTACTTCATTTCAAGAAATAACAGAACATGCAAAACAAGATCATCTAAAGACTGAAATTGCGGGAGTAATAGTTAATTGTCCATTTGTTGAAGCATAACACTCCCTCTCTTCTTTCTCCAACCTTTTTTTAATTTTGATTTATCGAGCGAATTCGAACTAATTTGTTAACCTATTAGCAATAATATCTCTCATAATTAGTACGGCTTTTTATTGTAATGATAAAAGATTTTGTTTGTGAAGAATTGTGGATTCGTATAATGCATTCCTTTATGATCATAATTTCTATCAGTCATTTATTCATAGTATTCGGACAATAATCTATTATAGATAAAATTCGGATATTCTGTTTGATTAATAAATACTAATAATTGGTTTTTAACTTGTTTATAGCCTTAGCAGCCATTGAACCTGCAATTTATAAATTAAACTCCGTGATCTATTTATATCAAGTTGGGTAGATTGTGGGTCTAATTTGGGAATATCCTTTTTATTAAGAATTATTAAATTTTATACATGGCAGAAATTAATATAGTAGTTTCGGCTATTGCTGGAATGGGATCATTCTTCTCTCCTTGTATTTTACCTATCCTACCTGCTTTTATTTCCTATTTATCAGGTTCAACTCTTAATGAAATTAGTAACATAAATAAAACAAAGAGTTCTGTTGATAATGAGAATATTGAGACATCTATCAATGCTATCAACAGTAATAAAAAATGCATATCTCTACAGAAATCTACTAGAGTTAATATATTCTTAAATACAGTTTATTTTGTACTAGGATTTTCAGTAGTGTTTGCCTTTTTAGGAGTTGCTCTCAACAGTGTTTTGGTAAATATAGGTAGTACTTTTCAAAACACTCTTCAAATATTTGGTGGAATCGTGATTATATCTTTCGGAGTATTTCTGATACTATCTTCAAAGATAAACAACTTAAACTTTGAGAGGAAATTCACCAAGATTCCTAAATTTAAAACAAGTTATATTACTTCATTTGTATTTGGGATTGCCTTTGCTGCAGGCTGGACTCCATGTGTAGGTCCAATTCTTGGAAGTACATTTACTTTAGCAGCGACATCTCCTGGAGAGGCATATAACTTACTATTAGCATACTCATTGGGACTAGGAACTCCATTCTTGATAACAGCTGCTTTTTTTTCAACGGCAACTGGATTGATAAAGAAGATGGCAAAGTATTTGAAATATTTTAATCCTGTAATGGGAACCTTTTTAATAATTCTTGGAATACTGATATTCACAAATCAGTTAAATATTCTGGGTAATTTTCCACTTGCAAATGAAATCATCAATCTAGAAAGGGGTATATGATCTATGAATAGAGATAATATCAGTGCAGTTGTTATGGCAATTACGGTAGTATCTGTGATAGCTGGATTTGCAATTTATTTCAATACTCAAGAAGCAAGTATTTCTACCAAAAAATCTACTTCTGCTGAATATGTAGATTTAACGTCACAAAATGATAAGGATGGAAAAATGATCCAAATTGACAAATCACAATTCAAAAAAGCCAAAGATTTTTCTAAAATTTCAGAATATATTAATACAAAACCAATATCCCTTGATGATCTGAGAGATAAAGTTGTTCTAGTAGACTTTTGGACCTATAGTTGTATTAATTGTATAAGAACCATTCCATATCTTAATGAATGGTATGATAAATATTCTGATAAAGGATTAGTCATAGTGGGTATACACACTCCTGAATTTGAATTTGAAAAAAATAGTGAAAATGTTAAATCGGCAGTTCAAAAATTCGGAATAAAATATCCAGTTTTACAGGACAATGATAAAGAGACATGGAATGAATATGATAATAGATACTGGCCAAGAAAATATTTGGTAGATGATGAAGGATATATAAGATATGATCACATAGGAGAAGGAGCCTACAATGAAACTGAAAAAGTAATTCAAGGTCTTTTGACCGAAAGAGCAGGACATTTAGGAATAAAAAACATAAATCTTAATATTTCTCAAAATGTTGACAGTGGTTCGAAGTTAGAATCTCAGGACGTTAATTTTTCAAAAATAAAATCTCCAGAGCTTTACTTTGGATATGAATTCGCAAGAGCATCTTTAGGCAATACAGAAGGTTTTAAACCCAACCAGAGTCTTTTTTATAATCTACCAGAAAATTCTGAAATTAAACCTAATATGATATATCTAGAAGGAAAATGGAAAAATAATCCGGATCACATGGAATTACAGAGCAATAACGGAAGTATATTATTAAAATACAATTCAAAATCTGTAAACATAGTAGCAGGTGCAAAAGGGAACTTTACAGTAATACAAGATGGAAAACTGATTACAAATGATTTAAGCAAAGATTCAGATAGCCGTGGCAAATTTGTGGTAGATGGACAGAGGTTGTATAATTTAGTAACAAACAAAAACTATGGAGAACATACAATAGAAATTGATGTTAAAGGACCAGGATTTCAAATCTACACATTTACATTTGGTTAAATGATAAGAAGGTTATCAATATGGAAACTCTAATGGAGATAAATGCTATCCTAAGTATAGCAACTATAATTATTCTGAGCGTTTTATTATACCTGTATACAAAAATATATTTAAAAACTAGGGCTACATTCACGATAGGTTTAATGTTTTTTGCAAGTATGCTTGTTATACAAAATTTGATTGTTGTCTACGCATATTTTGCTATGACGCCACTATATGCTGAAGGTTTATTGCCATTTTTTTTAATGATTCATATAGCTGAGCTTGCAGGAGTTGCTGGCCTTTTGAAGATTACTCTTTGAATAATGTAAAGATTATAAAAAATTGTATAAAAATATTATAAAAAATTCTTTTCTGTCCAAAAGCTCCTGTACTAAAACCGTTAATTTTAAAAATCAAGATGTATTAGAAGTAAAGGCTTTTTATCATCTCATAGTTATTTTGATAATATTCGATGTCTGATCCGGATATAATACGATTGTTATGGTTTCTTTTTGCTGGAACAAGAGGAGGTGACAATCGTATTAGAATTCTTGACATATTGATCAAAAAACCCTTAAATATCAATAAAATCTCCGAAGAATTACAACTAGATTATAAAACAATTCAACATCATATACATGTTTTAGAGAAAAATAATTTAATAACTAAAATGGGTGATAAGTATGGAGTTTTATATTTTATTTCCAATTATATGGAAAAAAATATTGAATCATATTATAATGTAAAGAAAAAATTGGTACGTGGGTGATATGAAATTTTTATATATAAATAACATACAATTAATTTGGTCTGGTTTGAGTATTCATTAATGCTGTGACAAAAATTATCATAACTACTAGAAACATAGACGTTTATAATCGATATTTCAAGAACCTTAATTATCGTTTCTGTAGGATGATCACATTACCTTAGGGAATTTGTAATTTCTATTAGTGATGCGAGGGTTTTGCCGGTCAAGATCCAGTGATTTATTTTTTTAGATATGCCTCATATTGAACTTCTTTTAACTATTTCCATGTAGCATTTGAAGGATAAATGGACCCGTTTCTTCAGTAACAACTTCTTTCGTCTCAGAATGGTCTAATCTCCCTGTAATAATGTCATCAGAAGAATTATCAGATTCTTCCCTATAATACAAACCATGATTTAATTTGCCATTCAATAGTTGCTTTTTTTAAAGGTATTAATTTGAATTTATTACAGGAGATGATAATAATGATTTATTACTACAATACCTGAATATGTTAGTAGATATAGTTTAGTATACTTGATTTTAAAAGTAGAATGTTTTTTATGAATCTTTGAGGATTTAGGCATGTATAACAATGATTTAAATGAATGGTCAAAAGATAAGGGGCTTTTGTAGTGATAAGATCCTATTAAGACGGTGATGTGTTGATGCAATAAGAGATTAAATATTTACTAGAATAATCATCCAAATAAAAAGACATTTTCAATCCATCTCTTATGATTGCAGAAACTTGAACCTTATTATCCATCTATATCTAATTCTCTTACGTTGATCAAATCAACGAGTTTATATTTTTTCCTATAATGAAAATTTTTCCAAGATTCGATGGACAAATCAATATGTGCTAAGGAACATGTTTTCATGATCCTTTTTTCGGCAGTAATTCTTTCTATTACTTCTTCTATCACCGGATTATGTCCAACTAAGAGGATTGTTTTATTTTTATCAGCAATTTCATGAATAATGTTTGTATAATCTTCTGTAGAACCATTGTACAATGCTTCTGATTTAAGAATCTTTTTATCATAGCCAGATTTTTTGGCAATTATATCAGCAGTCTTATTTGCCCTTTTTGCAGTGGAAGTAATAATTAGATCAGGAATTAGATTTTCTTTTTTTAAAAATTTTCCTATAATAGATGCACTTTCTTTTCCTCGATTGGTAAGCGGTCTTTCATGATCTGCAAGATCAGGATTATCCCAGCCGGATTTGCCATGACGTAAAAGTAAGAGTTTTTTCATTTGCAGACAAATCATCTTAATTTATAATAATTCTTAAACCTTTATCTTATGTAAAAAAAACGTAAGTAGCAAATAATTGATGTTAATAAAATTTGACTGTCCAATTTAGGATTTGGATAATAATACAAAAAATGCAAGAATTGGTTCTGATGGATTTTATCGACATTCTTAATTTGCAATTGATCCGAGTTTTTTAAAGCTTCTAAGAGAGATACAATAAAAAAATGTTTTATGACATTATAGTCTTACGCCTACTACACACCTATTTTTGAGAAGTAGTTTCATGAAAAAAGTACAATTACATTCAAAAAATACTCTTGATAAACTTTCCATATTTTTAGATTGAAGTCTTTCCGTATTATAGTCTGACAGATTCATTCTGTCATTTTGAAAATTAACGTTTTTTAATTTTATCCATGATGTGTTTTATTGGATTTTTTGTACAGAATACATCAAATTCTACCTTGAAAATACCTTAGAAAATTGTCTCTAATCATGCATTAAAATCTCTTGAGGTATGGATTTGTTCATTTCTAGCGAAGATGTAGATAATTTGATTATGAAAGAAATCCTATACGTTTTCTTTATTTCTCTTTGTGCTAAATAATTAATCTATTAGATCCTTTATCCATATTTAGAATATAAAATTAGAATTTTCAATAATTCCGGAGTAGAAAGAGGGAAAAAAATGTCACTTTCTTCTTTCCGGAAATTAACGACTTGTTGTTAGGGAGCTGCCAATTTGTCAGTCTATGGTAACTGTAATTAGCTCAACTAGTTTATCTTTATTTATAACAGGAAATACTTTCGAGTATATTCATCTAAATAGATAGTTGAACGGTATTTATCCGATCTTACTCCACTTCTAATGTTCTAAATATTTTTCGGCTCCCACTAGTGTTATGTCACTTATGCCTGTAAGCCCAACAATCTTTCTCTCCCCCTAATATGTGCAGAATCTGCAGATGTTTGTTCTATTTCTTTCACAACGTTCTATAAATTGGTCTTGTGATTGCAATCATAAAACTGCTCAATTCTCTCCAAAGTCAGGTACTATTTTTTTATTATCTGCATATCATTCATATTGTCCAATCACATGGAAGTGAAATTTCTTTATCTGAAATGAAACATACTCTTCATACAGTCCCTTCCAGATACACTTTATTATTCCATCTTAAATTATGATAAGTCGATTATTGTTCTCTACAAGATCTGTTTGAATATCGATATCGATTTCAACCTTTAATCGCATGTGACTGCTCGAATCCATAAAATCATATTAGCATGTCAGGAATTGATTGTATGTTCTTAATTCAAAAATAATTATTGAACAATCTATATGTTTCATTTGAGTTATTATATTCCTAGTATTGTCAAACCATTGTAGTTATTTGTGTATCTTTATGAAACGATTTTTTTATTGTAAAAAGAATAATATACTGCTACCAGACTCGAAAAAAGATGACAAACATAGGATTTATTGGAATATTGATCGTTGATATTAGAATTCGTCGTTAAGGTCACTTATTTTAGTAATCCTCGCTCACTACTATCCAACTGAAAATCTTATTGAAATATTGACTATGCATAATATATCGGATCAATAGAGTCATTAAGATATCTATATGTTGTCTATAGTAATATAAACAATAAATACTAGTAGTTTAAATAAAATATATTGTCAAATATAAAAAATCTAAATATACCCGAAGTTGAAATTGGTACAAATGAAAAACCACTAGATTTTGAACATATTCTTGACTTGAAAAATATGCACGATCAACTAAAAATTAATACTAATACGCAGAAAACAATTCTAAAAAAATTACAAGATGAAAATGATCATTATTCAAAACTAGAAAAAATTTTGCTGGATGTGAAAAATGCCGTTAAATCAACTAGCAATCCTAATCACAAAAGGGAATTACAATCACTGGGACAGATCAAATCTCAAATCTCTCAACTACAATCATATGTAAAAAAAATTGGTGGTGATATAGATACAATAAATACATCAAAATATAATAATAAAAAGAAAGAGGAGAAGCAGAAGAATAAACAAATGAAGAAAGAGGAGAAGCAGAAGAATAAACAAATGAAGAAATAATCTTATTATTGATAACACTATATTTGGCAAGACATGGATCTCATACGAAAATCGGTATGAGGTCCTTGGTAGATTATTCTTGATAATTTAAATTTCCATCAGTATATTACGACATTCTATGAGGGATTCACGATATGCAGACCAGTTTCTTTGAGATTCTGAGAATAATGTTGTTATAAGATTATAATACTACACAATAGGTCGGTTAATATAAAACGGGAGAAATTTAATTTTATTATTTTGAATTATTGAATGGAACTTTTAAAAATTGATCTATTTTTTGTTTTAACTCGTTATGCACTTCTTCTACTGTTCTATTTCCGTTAATTTTAATAATTCCATATTTTTTTTGTAATCTAGTAAATTCTTGCTTCATTTTCTTTTGATAAAGAATAAAAGATTCTAAAAGATCATCCGAAAACCCCATATCTTCTCCAGATTCATAATAATCAAGAAAATTATCTTTATCAAAAATTCCTTTCAGGAGTTCCTCTGTAGATTTTTGAAAAGCCCTTCGTATAAGTTCATTTGGATCTACATCTAAATAAAAAACAAGATCGGGTTTAATTGCAAAACCATATAAATTATATGACCATATTCTATTAATTTTTCTTACAGTATCCCTAGCCATAAGTGTGTAAATATACCTATCTGCTAATACTATATACCCTGCTCTCAAAGCTGGGATTATTTTGTTCTCGAGTTGGTCTGCAAAATCTGCAGCATAAAATAAACTCATGGTCCTTTTTCTTAATAAATGTCTTTCTTTTGCCTCCAGTATTCCTTCACTTATTAGCTCAGATCTTCTGAGGCCTGTATTAAGAACTGCGTGACCATTTGCTTCAAGATAATTATTTAATAATAAGATTTGTGTACTTCTTCCGGATGAATCTGGTCCTTCTAATATGATCAATTTACCTTTTAATTCTATATTCTTCAAATAAGGAATTCCATGTCCATAATATTTAATAATATTAGATTTTTCCATTTTTTTCATCTTATTTGAATTACTCATTTTAACATATCTCTCGGAAAAATATTGTTAAATTTTTCTCTAACCATTTTTTGTTGTTGTTCTATATTTAGTGTCCCATCTATAACAGCGAAAGTTTCAGTCATGACCATTTTCTCATATTGTTCTATTATTCTACTTTGAAAAATACGATAACTTTCATAAATATCATTACTTAAATTTAGATCCATTCCAGCCTCGTAATATTTTAGCTTGGGTCTTCCAGATAATATTCGTCCTGCAGCTACATCCACCGGAACTCTGAAATAAAATGTGATATCAGGTTTTAAAGCAAAATCATATACTTTTCTGATCCATAGGGGATCACATCCTCTTACTATATCTCGTGCATATGCTGTATAGATATATCTATCTGCCAATACTATGTAACCAGCTCTTAATAATGGAAAAATATTCCTTTCGTACCGATCTGCAAAATCAGTTGCGTGGAGTAACGAAAATGTTGTAGGTGTAAGTTGTTCTTTTTTCTTACCTCTAGAGGTTACATTTTTTACAATTTCAGATGAATTCCACTCTGATAAAAAAGCCGGTATATTCTTAAATTTAAGCCATTTATCAAGAAGATGAATTTGTGTTGATTTTCCTGATCCATCAATTCCTTCAACTATAATTAATTTACCTTTTATACTATACTTATCTTTTTTAGTTGTCTTACTAGTTGTAATATTACTAGTTTTTCTTATTTTTATCTGCGTCATTTACTATCTGTACTCCTTTTGTTGTCTTGGACGAATATTGTATATTGTATTGAAAGATCAAATGAAGACTTAAAATCTGATATTATCTCTTTAAATAAAATTTCTGGAAAGGAAAAGATTTCTTTATTTTTATCACCTTGTACTACGATTTCCAGTAAAAGCTTGTTTGTTATTTTTGTATATTCTTTGATTTGAATTATTAATTTGTTATTTTTCACAAAATTTAAAAATCGTAAGAAAGTTGATATTCTTTCGATAATGTTTTTGATCTTTTTTTTATCATAATAATAATATAATAGCTTTCTGTAATTTTCAGATAGTTCAAGAGCTATTTTTGGCTTATTTATTGCCAGAACTGATAATGCTAATATAACATGTTGATGATGATCCAGATTCACGATATCCTCATTGAGGAGAATATAAAATTGACCAATATTATCATTAGTCAGAATCTTGGACATATATAATATTGATTGATTAATAATAGTGTATTCATTTTTTGTTATAATTCCATTTGATAAGAATTTCTTTGCTAAACTTGAATTGGATTTGTCTTTTTTGTAACAGTTATTTAGTAGATAATTGTCCAAATCAGTTCTATTATCTAAATGACAGGATTCAAGAAAATTTAAGAGCACTCCTTCTCGTAATCCTTTTGTACTAACAATAATACTCTTAAAACCCAATTTTGACATAAGGAAGTAGATTACATATAATCCCGCCTTGATTATTTCTGCTCTATTTGCACCTATTACATCTATCTTAGATAACTCTTCTTTATTCATATTAGATAGATGATCTTTGATGGTGGATACGGAACGGAAATCTAGTTTGTAGTTATGTAACCTTGTGATTGGATATTCTTTGATCAATTGATCATATCTTGCAATCGCTCTTAGAGTCCCCCCAACACCTATTAGTGCAGTAGATTCGCTATTGATTTCTAATTCTTTTGAATCTGGTAATTGATTCATAATATGTTCTCCTAAAATATTGTAAATAATTTTAGGTTTTTTACTAATAGAAGTTTTGTTATCTTCATTGTTTGAAAAAAATTTCTGGGTTAGCTTCAATGCTCCTAAGGGAAGAGACATTACTCTCCTTATTCTGTAATCTCTAGAACTTACTAGTTCTATAGTTCCTCCTCCCAGATCAAAAAATAAGCAATTTGAAAAACATAGTGAGTTCAATGCACCAAGATATGAATATGCAGCTTCTTCATTAGCTGATAATAATTTGAATTTAAATCCTGTTTCTTCTTCCACTTTTTTCAGAAACAATTTCTTATTTTCCGCTTCACGTACTGCGCTAGTAGCAAATGGTATTGTAAATTCAATAGATTCAGAATTAATAATATCACGAAAATATTTTAGAGATTGAATAGTTCTATCGATAGCCTCTGTTCGCAAGAATCCTGTTTTGTTTAGACCTTCTCCAAGTTTCACCCTAATAGTTTTCTCATAGTATTTTTTATAACATTTATTAGGAGATATAATATAATGAACTAATTTTAGAGAATTATATCCCAAATCTATTACCGATACTTTACGGAATGAAAGTTTTCCATAAGTCATTTTGTTTATGGTCTTATCTAGATGATACTCTTTAATACTCTCGGTGTAAGTAACCATCTTAATTCTCCCTGCAAAGTAGGTACAGTAGAAGTTATTCTAATTTTTGACAAACCTGCCTTCTTTAGGATAATATTACTATTTGATTTTATGTCATTATTAGTCTTATTTTTATTATTACTATTT
>DATGZA010000034.1:0-21395 GCA_035297365.1 Nitrososphaeraceae archaeon | reverse complement strand
TCTTTTCCAATCGTATTAATAATCTTCTGCATCTATTCATTCATGAATAATCCTAGCTGAGATTCATATGCTGTTGTAACTTGATAATTATAATAATGATGGTCTGTATCCTACTATATTCTGAAGTGTTGCATTTATCATCTTCATGTTATGTCTATTAGCTTAATCTACAATAATTCCAGTAAAATTAATCATTAAGATAATAGCGATTAATGAATGGTGACAAGAAAAGGATACAGAAAATCTATAGGTCTATTTGATCTAGTTAGTCTTGGTCTTGGAGGAACAATAGGCTCTGGAATATTTATTGTTCCAGGGATAGCTGCAGGAATTGCTGGTTCAAGTTCTATAATTGCTTGGTTATTTGCTTCACTATCTGCATCATGCGTTATGTATTCTCTTGCAAAGTCTTCATCCAAATATCCCGCTACAGGAGCTTTTTATCATTTATTTTCAAAAGTATTTGGTAAAAGGATATCTATTTCACTCGTTATTTTATATATTGTATCATCGGTATTTGGAATTTCAACAATAGCATCTGGAATTGGACAATATATTTTCTCTTTTGGAATTCATGATATCGACCTTATCATGATTGTTGAAATTTGTATAATTGCGGTATTTTGTCTAATAAATGTAAAAGGATTATATTTGTCTGGAAAGACAGAAATTATACTAACAATCGCAAAAATTTCACCTATAATTATATTATCTATTCTTTTACTTCCATTTTTAAATGAAAGTAATTTCCATCCTTTTTATCCTTCTTCAAGTTTTGATTTTTTAAAGGCAATCGTAATAGTTTATTGGTGTTTTACAGGATTTGAAATAGCAGCATTATTTTCTTATGAGACAAAAGGTGGACAAAAAATAGTATATAGATCACTCAAAATAGTTATAGCAATTACCATATTTGTGTATATTTTTTTAAATATTTCTCTAATTGGTTCGGTAGGAAGTTATGTTCTTGCTAATTCTTCTGCCCCGCTTGCTAGTGCATATGGATTAATCATAAAGAACTCCAACATCGTGGTTGGAATAATTGGCATTATTGCGATGCTCTCTGCAATCAATGCTTACATAGCTGGGACAACCAGAGTACTCCAAAATATCTCTTACCAATTGGGATTGCCAATACTAAAAGATTTAACTTCTAGTGGAACGCCTTTAGTGGCTACAACGATAGTCGCGATAATTTCCATCCTACTTTTATTCATCTCAAATAAATTTGGAGAATTAGCAAGTATTTCAGTTATTATGATATTATTACCCTACTTTTTTATTTGTATTTCTGCATACAGAATATTCTTTGATGATTATAAAACAAGGCTTATTTCAAGTATAGGCGCTTTTACCGTATTTGCAATATTTGCAATTTATTTTATAAGTCCTTTTTTTTAGTAAAATTTAGATACACAAGATCATATATCTATATACAGGTTTTAGCAATTATACTAGGTGCTATATCTATACAATTACCACATAGTTTCACTAATATTGATTTTAAAATACTATGAAATTCTTGGATAGTCTGTCTTCATGATATCAGTATTCATTAGAACTCAGGCAACCATCAAGGAATGCATGTTGGCTATTGGAAATGTTAAAATCATTTTAATATCAAAGCAATAATAACAGGTTCATAACTAGGAGATAATCTTCAATTTCTATCCCGTTATGAAATACTTCAGAAAAGCAACTCATTTTACCTGATTTTATTGAAGAAATTCAAAATTTACATATAATCATCTTCATTCTAAAGCAGAATTAAAGCCAAACATTGAAAACTAAAAGCGATGAGGAGTAAAACTAGTACTCTAAGAATTTATTTCAGTAATCCGCCTCGCTCTGAAACTTTTACGCATTAGAATTCAAAGCGATACTAAGCAGTATTCTTATTTAGAGTCAAAAAGCTGTATAATTCGTCGAGTTATTATTGGAGAACTAATTTATATGATAACATCAATGATGAATCGTAAATTAGAGAAATTATGATGATAGTAATGGGGCTTAATGACGCTCAAGATTATCCCTTCTAAAATAATTCCTACCAATTTACAAATAGCTATTACATTATAATACATAATCTTAACGAAAGAAATTAATTCAAAGAAGGAGATACTAATTATATCAATATGAAACAAACAATAAATATTCATGAAGATATTTGGGAAAAGGCCTTGGTTGAAGCAAAAAAACGTGAAATATCTACCGATGAAGTAATTGAACAAGCATTAGAAACTTTTCTTTCTATTGATACAAAGAAGTTATCATTAAATAGTGAGGAATGTTGATATAAACTTATGCCTATTTAGTATAAAAATTGAAATATTGAAAATATGGACAATTAAATTAAAGTATAATTGTAATTGTTAATTTGTGTGATATCTTCATGTTTATTGTATTTAATACGTGTTGATCGATCAGTAAGAATTCTAATATTAGTAATTTATCTGTAGAATTATCCATATCCATATGAGGTTTTCTATTAGCTTGAACCTGAAACTGTCGTAACATATATCCATATTATGTGTATTAAACTATTTTTTTAATTTCCTCGAACTCATTTCAATATATATGTCTTTAAAATAAAAAGTTAATAGTTATTTTCTCATACAAATTAGATAAAATAATAATTAATAAAATAGTAATAACTATCTATCATGTCTTACGGCTATCTGATTATGATAAATTTAATGATCTAGAATGTTTATGCGTGTGAGGACGTTCTCCAGGAAACTTCCTTCTCATATGTCCTGATGGTCTTCCATATAGCAACTCTAAAAACCAAGATTCATGTTCAATCTCTTCTCGTAGAATATCCTTGGCTATGTCATAAGTTGCAGGATCTTTACCATTAGTTAGGTTACATAACTTATTCCAATTTACTATAGCTCCCTGCTCAGCTTTTAAACATTTTAGTAGTATTTCTTTTAAATCTGTTTTGTTAGGCGAAGGGAGTTGAAGGAATTCACAACCCGACATCCTTATGAAATCTTGGGCATCAATAGGTAGTATTGCCCCCAATTCATATATTCTCGACAAGGATGATTCAAAATGACTTAAATCTTCTAATCTTGCATCCTCTATAACTCCTTTAATACTCTCTCCGTCTTGTCCTGTACAATGCATTCTCAAATTAGTAAAATAGTAATAAGCCGCAAATTCTACTGATGCGTTATATACCAATAATTTTGTTATTTCATCTATATTAATTCCATTTTGTTCCAAAACCTTTATTCCTACAACGTTTATCTTTTCAATTTTATTATTTTCATTTTGCATTTATAAGGATCTTATGAATAGATATTTAAATTATTGTTTACTAATTTATGATAAAAGTTAATCGATTTTTATTCTCAAATTTTAATATTGGATTTATTTATGTTGTGAAATCTAGTAACAGAAAAATTTTCTAAAAACTTTTTTTATGATAGTTTTAGAATACATCATTGAAAATCGATCTAATCGCACAAGAGAACTATATAATCAACATGTCTTTTTCTATATTTAAACAAATTGTAGTAATTTTCAGCATTTACTTTATCTCATTTTTTTCTGCATAAACTATAAACCCTGCACCTTTTAACAGATTTCCAATGTCATGATCGTTTCCAAAATAGATGCCATCTTCTGGAAAGGTTGTCTCTATGATTTTTCCTCCTCCGGGTGGAACAGAGACCTCATAAATTCGAGGAACAGTATTTTTAATAACTGATCCGTTAAAATTATTATTAATTTTATCTATCATTCCGCCTGCAAAATTAAAAGTAATTTCATTTCTGGGGCCTGCGTTAATAATATGCCATCTAGTTAATTCTCCTGTTTTTACTTTAAACATGTCTGCATTTTCATTGAGCTGAATTTTAACAATTGTTCCTATTCGTGGAAAATATTTAAATGCCATACCGTTAGTTAGGATCAAATCAGGCTGATTATTTAGGAATTTAGTCATGTCAAATGATCCGACTGTTTTATTATTTCCAACAAACAAACCTTGGTCTTTATTATTGTAGACTTCGTTAAATGCGATAAAAAATTCTTTTGCTGGTTTTTCTTGTGGAGGATGAATTACCAAACCACCATACATACCTCCTGACATATGTTCCCAAATACCATTTAGATTGTCACCATCACAGTGGTAAACAAAAACTCCTGGGTTTTCAGCTGTAATTTGCCAAGTTTTACTCTCACCCGGTTTTAAGGATCCGGATATTGCTTGGCTCGGTCCGCTTATACCGTGTAAATCGATGCTGTGAACTATATCAGCTGCATTCTTTAGAGTTAGATTTAAAATGTCGCCTTGGTTTAATTCAATTGTCGGACCTGGAATAGTACCATTGTATGTCATCGCCTCATAAAGTATACCACCGGGATGTAATTGATTATCTGGAGCTATTTGTAGAACCTTTTCATATGCAATTAAAGTTATTTGTTTAATTGCTGCCTGGTTTGAAATAGCCGATGAGTCTTCAATTATTATCTGAGTCAAAAGCATAGAAAATAATATAAGAAAAACTGAAAGTATTCTGCAATGTTTTATCAAAAAAGATCCATCGTGCATTAAACAAGTATTGATCTTCATTCTATTTTAGGATTTTTTATTAGATAAATAAAAACTTCATTAAATATCTCCAATATTTAATTTTATTCTAATAGATTTTCTTTATTTTAGAAAATTATGATTATGAAAAATTTAAATTTAAAGTTTGTCTACATATTAAATACTATCACTTTCTCAATTGGGAATCATGGTCAAAGCGCTTATTTTAATAAATATAAAGAATTAAGATATTACAAAAGATCCACTAAAATATCTGCATAAAAACAACTATACTATATGTTAGTTATTATGAAATATTATGAGATTCATTTTATTGCTTTATTTATTAATTTATGATTTTGCAGAAAATTCTCAATTTGATGGATCATATTTGAGAATTAGCCAACTAATTATGATAATGCAGAAATTCATGGTAATTGCGTTATCCATACCATCCTAAAAAGTTTTAAAATTTAATAAATTCTCATTATTCTTCCCAATATTTCTTGTATCTTAATAGGGATTTCAAAATTTCCTTATCAGTAACATATTTCTGAAACATATATTTAATCAAATCGGTTGTGGTAATAAGACCATATAAATGACCATCCTTAACAATAGGCAGCCTCCTAATTTTGTTTTTTGTCATAATAGCTACGGCTTCGTCAATATTAGCTTTATATTCAACGGTTACCAATGGTTTTGACATAATTGATTCTACCGGTGTATTTGATGCATTTTTCTTATCGCAAACAACCCGTCTTACTATGTCCCGTTCAGTTATTATGCCAATTGGATGCTTTTCTTCGTCTAGAACAATAATTGAACTGATTTCCTTTTCTTTCATTAATTTTGACGCGGTATATACGTCGTCAGAAAGGTTAATTACTTCTAGTGGCATTGGAGTCATTATATCTTCTACCGCAGGGATATGTTTGCTATCTTCCATTATGGTATTAGTTTCGGTTAACTGTAATAACTATTTTATTATCAATTTTGCAACCGAAATTGCTTTAGAATAGAAAAAAAGGTACTGATGTTGTGGAATTTGAACTCACCCGAATCTCAGGGGTTCACCGCAAATATCGCTAGAGTAATAAATAATTAATTGATTAATTCTTACGTGATATTATGAATATTCTATCTATATTAAGTTAAAATTTGTCAAATGAAATTACAAAATAAAATAAAAAAATATTGTTGTTATCATTTTAATTGATGTTATTAATGAGGTGTATCATTACTGATGGCCATTATTAGGAAAAATATTAATAATACAGTGAATAATCATTGCTTCCTTATGAGATATAATATTATTCTTTTATTACTATTATTATACTTTTTTTGCAGCTCGTATTCTGGCTCTTATGCAATGAATCAAAAATTTATTATAACTATTCCTCAAGGTGCAGGCACCGTTACTGTTCCACATTTTATGCCAAATCCAACGAATGTTCATGTTAGTGACACTGTTGAATGGATAAATGAGGATAGCACAATTCATACTGTTAACAGTGTCGAGGTTTTAGATAACGATCCTAATATAAATTCAAATTACTCGAAAAATATTTCAGTACCTTCATCGCTGTTTGACTCAAACATTTTATTTCCGGGAGACAAATTTGATTATACCTTCGAGAGAGAAGGAGTTTATAGTTATATTTGTGCTATCCATCCATACATGATCTGGACAATAAATGTCGAAATAAATTCAAACAATGAAATGTCTACATAGAAAGAGAATTGTTTACCTAAAAAATAATTATTTTAATAAATTTTAAAATATGCGATCCGTAAATTGGTTTAATTTTATTCTTCAAATTCGTTTAAATAGCATAATATCTAATTAATTATATGGGCGCCATAGCTGATTTATGGGATGAGACTAGAGGACGACCACTACATGGATTGAAATGTGCAATAAGGGGCTGTACTAAAGTACCTTCATCACAATGTCCTGAATGTAATAATTATTATTGTGATGAGCATATTAATGCTCATTTAAATCACTTGTAGGAAACTAATCTGAAAAATTAAATTGTATTAGATAAAATGTCTTTTTCTCATCTCTCCTAGGCTTCAATATGTAGGAGAAAAAAAATCAAGTGCTACTGATGTAGGGTATTGAAGCTGTTCAGGTCAGTAGTTTCTTTGTATCTTCTATATCAATTGAATTGCGATGTATCGTGTCTATGAGTTTCTTTTGATAATTCTTCAAATTTGTTTTATATCTTTGGCTATGAATCGAATCTACGCTGTTACTTTCCGGCACCAGTATCTTCTTATTTATTGGAGCTTCAACAGTTCAGATGCTCTCAATTGTTATAATCTATTTATTTTATGATGAAGATTGAGCAATTTTTTATGTTGATTTATTCTATATACATAAAAATAATTGATATCTTTTTTAAAAAACAAATTTCGACAAAATCTAGATGAATTAAAAAATTTCTAATCATTTAATCTAGATTATTTACATGGAACTGGCGGAGACATTTTAGCAGTAAATATTTTCTTTCCTTTATCTGGAAGACCATTCTTATCAGCATCATCAAAGAATTGAACTGAATAATCTGCGTGCTTTAATTCGGACAAATGAGTAAATTCTTTAAATCCTCCGGTGCTATTGGTATCAAAGTATCCAAATATAGAACCTGTTTCATCGGTAGGAGTAATAACTTTCCAAGATACACTGCTATTCGGTTCAAACCCGTTCACATTTAACTGAGTGTTTACGTCTAATGTTCCGCATTCGTACATAACATTTACTTTAGGTTCTGTCTGAGCACTTGCATTTGTCAATGATAATGATGTTAATGTTGACGATAGGAATATCATACAGAGAAACATAGCAACAAATTTTTTCATACCTATATTATCACATCCTCATTTAATAATGCATCTGTTAGGACCAAATTCCAATTCATTAATCTTGTTCATATCTATATCTTTTGCTTTGAAATATTTATTTATAGATATTATATCTTTGTAGGAGGGAGGAGTAGGCATTGTTAGTGACGCAATAGTATCTACAAATTCTTTTTCACTTAACAAAAATAAATCTTTATTATTATTTTTTATCTCTTTCAAAAATCCTGATAATAAAATTTTTGAATTAATACCTTTTTGTGTATGAGCAGGAAGTACAACAGTATTTTCGTCCAAAGTCAAGACCTTGTCATGTATAGTATCATAAAGCAATTTTGAATATTCTACTGCTTTATCTCTCAAATCAGGTCTACCTATCCCATCAACAAAAAGAGTGTCTCCTGTAAACAAAAGTTTTGAACCTATTAGAAAACAGAGACTACCATTTGTGTGTCCTGGGGTGTTTAATATTTTAATTTCTATCTCGTCTATCTTTTCAATATCACCTTCCTTTATCTTCTTGATATTTGATCCCATGTATTCTTCAGAATATTCCTCTAGATCGCTGACATAATAATCTGCTCCTGTTATATCAGCCAATGATTTTCCGGCAGATATGTGGTCTGCGTGTTGATGGGTATCAAAAATCTTGATAATTTTCGAATCAATTATTTTTGCAAGGTCTGTATAATTTTCTACTGGGAATGCAGGATCTATAACAATGGACTCGCCTTTAAATGATAAAAAATAAGATAAACATCCCTTTCCTATTCTTCTTATTTGCACAACTTTTACTATTTTTTTGTTTCCATTTTTATCTATAATTTCAAATTCGGTAGAGGGGTTTTCAATCGCAGTAGTCCATGCACTTAAACCGCCAGACAATGCCATAGCTGTAAATCCATATCTTTGTAGCATCGCTTTTGCTATCATCGCTTTATTTCCCCTTGGACAAATTGTAACTATTTCCCTTTTTTTATCAAAAGAATTTAGAGATGATGTAATTTTCTCTAGTGGTATATTATGACTGTTTTCAATATGCCAACTTTCAAATTCATCGGGTTGCCTTACATCTAAAAGTATTATTTCATTACCTCTTGTCGTAGCAGTAATATTCTCATCGAGGATTTTTTTTAGGTCTTGAGGTGTCAAGTTCTTTTCTTCCGATTTTGACATTTCCCATTTCCATGACTGCAAACCTCCTTCAAGATATTTTGCTTTTAATCCCATCAAATTCATGGCTTTGGCCATTTCTTTTGGATATTCATCCGTGTCACCTACCAAAACGATCTCGATATCCTTCGGCAATCGTGGCATTATATTTCTCTTAGACTCTTCATCACAGGAAGCAAAACTAGATCCAGGGATATGTTTTGACTGATATCTTTGAAAATCTCCTATATCAAAAATTATTAATGGTTCTTCTGTTTCCATTTTTTTCTTTAATTGTTCTGATGTTACATTAAGACCTTGATCACTTTTAGTTGACATGGTAACCATTCTTCTATTTTATTGAAAAAGGTATTTGTATGTTTAGTAAAAATGTAATACAGTTCATTTAGACATTATTTTTAAAAGATAGTAAATATAATATATTTTTAAATCTCTCCATATATTATTAGATGTGAAGTGGTCTATAGAGAACTTTGTTTATGGTGCTACTGATGGAGCCGTTACTACTTTTGCTGTAGTTACAGGAGCTTTCGGAGCATCTTTGCCAGTTTCTGTTATTATTATTTTAGGATTTGCAAATTTGTTTGCTGATGGATTTTCTATGTCTATCGGTAATTATTTGTCTGTAAAAACACGTAGAGAGTACATTGAAAAAGAAAGAAAAAAAGAAGAATGGGAAATAGATAATTTAGCAGAACAGGAAAAACAAGAGATAAGAGAAATTTATGAAAAGAAAGGTTTCAAGGATGCACTATTAGATGACATTGTCAAAATAATTACCTCAAGAAGGAAAATTTGGCTAGATACAATGATGAAAGAGGAACTGGAATTGATAGATGATACAAAGAAACCTCTCGATGCTGCCATTACAACTTTTGTTGCATTTAATTTACTTGGCTTGGTTCCTTTAGTTCCTTTCGTTATATCATATATTCTGAACGTGGCCATCTTATCAACAAATTCCGCGCTGATTTATTCTATTATTTTTACTGGAATATCTTTTTTTATAATAGGATCAATTAAGGGAAAAATCGTGAATAAATCAGTTATTAGTTCGGGGTTTTATACATTGTTAATAGGAGGAATGGCTGCTGTGGTTGCATATACAGTTGGATATATTTTAGGTATATATCTATAGCTATAAAAAATAATCATATTATAATTATTTACATCTATATTACTTTGATAGCTTGAGATTATATCTTAATTTCCTAATAGCTTGCTATGCATTGCAAAATCACAATTGTTCTTAAATGTGCTTGAATGGCGGTTCCAAGTGTCTCTTTTAATTACAACGCAGAAAAAAAGATTATTTTCGATATGCTATTCCATTATATTTTTTTTATTCTTTTTTGATTTTTTTTAAACGTAGCGTTTGTTGATGTAAATCCTTTATACATTGAACATTTGAACAAAAAGAATATAAAAAATGATTTAGTTTGCAAGATAAGGAACGTAAAATTGACAAGTATTTAAGAGTGACTAATTCTGCTCACCTTCCAAAATCAATTCGTCAAGATCAAAAAGATAGACAACAGGGTATGGAAGAAAAAGATTATAATCATTTTGCACTGAGTACTATGTCTGGGTATTATACTATTAATATACCAATTAATATAATTATGCTGACATCACTTTAACATAATGGTCATACATGTTAGACAATAATAAATTTAGCTAAGAAAGGAAAGATACAGGGTAATTGAGTGGCCTAAGGACGGACAAATATGCTTTTCATATTGTATATTAAGTTAAAAAAATATCTGTTTAAAGATTCGGGGGATCAGATGAACTTGAAATCTAATTCTTGATCATAAACCTATACTGAATCACCTTATGATATCAAATCTAATAGGTTTTGTAGCAGGAATAATTTATGAATTATTTTTATACATCGAATCGATTCTGTCGCTCTGTCATTTCTTATAATATGTCGGTTTTCACCAATAATGGTCTAGTTTTGAACTCCTGATATTTAGAAATAGACTAATTTTTCTCGGAATTTTGCACACTCAAATTATATGTCTGGTCATTGATTATATTGATAATATTAAATATTTTATCGAATAATTAACATAAGTCGGAAAAAAGAAATCTGGAAAATATTCAATCTGATTTTAAGATTCAATACCATTATACTTAGCAAAGTGATTTCTAACGTTCCAAGATGAACGTTTTTTTAGGTTCAGGAATATCTAGAAACGTATGAATTATCATTTCTTGTCTATCACCAATATGAAACGGTTTTATTTCTGTCACCATCTTTTCTACGCTGTGAATCTTATTTGTCTTTTCCGCAAAAATTGTAAGTAATTTATCATCTTTCTTCACCTTTTGTCCTATTTTTTTATGAATAATTATTCCAGCTCCCTTATCTTTGGGAGCACCAGCCAAACGCGCAATCGTAACAATAATATTGTTATCCAACCACAGAACATTTCCCGAATTTTCCGCATGAATTTCTAGCTTTTGGTCTCCAATTTTTATATCTTCTATTTGAATCTCTGAATTACCACCTTGCCTGTATATTATTTCCTTCATTTTTTTCTCTGCCTTTCTACTTTTCAAAATATCTAGAGCAAGCTCCTTTCCCCCTATTCCGGTCATACCGAATATTAAACCACAAATGTTTATTGCTTTTTCTATAAGATCGGGAACTTGATTTCCTTGGAGTACTTCTAGGGCTTCCCGGACCTCTAAAGCTGGTCCTATAGTATTACCTATCGGTTGTTCGCCAAATGATACTATTGATTGAGTTTTTATTTCCAATCTTTTTCCAAGCTCCATGAACTCTTTCGCTAACTGATCTGCGTCACCGGTTGTTTTTACTTTTGTGCCCCGTCCTGATGGAATATCTAATACCAAATAATTTGCTCCGACAGCCTTTTTCTTTGCCATGATTGAGGGGAGTAAGAGAGGATCAATTGAAAGAGGATATTCAACTTGTATGAACCTATCATCCGCAGGTGCTAATTCCAGAGACCCTCCCCATACAATACAACCATTAGTTTTTTCTACAACCATCTTCATCTGTTCTATTGTAAGATTAACGGACATGAGGATTTCAGCCCTATCTGCTGTTCCGCTAGCAGAAGTTATGGCACGAGAAGAAGTTTTTGGAATAGTTAATCCTGCTGCAGCAATTATAGGAACTACAAGAAGTGTGATTTTATCTCCAGGAACTCCGCCAATAGAATGCTTGTCACATATTGGTTTATTTGCTATTTGTAACTTCTTGCCTGTCTCAACCATTGCCAGCGTAAGACTAGTTGCTTCATCGATATCTAAGCCCTGATGGTCAAGGGCAGTTAAGAAAGCAGCAATTTCAGATTCACTTAGATTTCCATTTGCAACATCTTTTATTATTTCAAAGATCTCTTTGAAATTTAACTTACCTTTTTTCAATTTGTTCTGTATAAAATAAATGGACTGAGGAAAATCAATTACCTCTATCTCTATAACACTACTTTCCTTAATGTTTCCGATTGTTCTCAACTCATCATAAATGCCGGCAATTCCTTTTGGAACAGATTTAGTAACAATATTTACTATTACAATCATTTCTTTATTTTCATACAAAAGTTTAACCCGTTCTCCGCTCCTTATTCCGAGCTCATAGGCATCATCCTTACTCAAAGTGATCACAGGTCTTCCCCCAGATTCTATACCGAGTATTTTAGTCTTAAATTTCATCTACTCTTCTCTACTTGTTCAGATTCTATCTGACAATCAGGTTAATAATGTAGATCTTTTTCATTTCTAACGCCTAAACAAAAATAAAAGAATAAACCATATTTTCAATTTAATAGATATTTTGTAAAATTCGATCTGATCGACCCTCATTCTTTATTAAATGTTACAGCTGTATCTGCTTGTCATGCCTTAATTCACAAGGAATGCTAGAATGTGGGATATTCTGATACACGCTTTTAGTTATTTCTGTGTTTAATAGGCAATATGCAAAATTTTTTTATCCAGCGGATGTTTTGTTGCATTATTAGTTCATATCGGACCTGGTTATTTTTGTTATTCTTTTTTTCTTTTTATGTTAATATTGTATTTGTTTTATTCCCTGATTATAATCTATGTCTTACAGGAAAATTTTCAGATGTCATATAGTTAACTAGACGTGTTCGGCGGGTTCATTTGTTCGTTCTTTTTTGAGATCACATCGTACGTTAACTACTTGTGTAAATAATTTGAAATTTGCACAGGATAGTTATTCTCACCTTCAGGTAATCTTAAACCTAATGTCTTAATATTTTAGGACAACAATAATTTTATATATTACTGTTTATTAAATTTTTACAGTATTTTCTATTTAAACCTGTAAATAATTGACGAAACTAATTAATATTTACATTTTTATGTGTTATCAGATTTAATTAATAATAATATTTTCCTATCAATAAACAGATCCGTGCAATTTTTAAAAGCTTGAAAAACCATATAAAAAGTGTAGTGAAAAAAAGAAAAAGATAAACTATCATAAGGATAAGGAGAGATAAAAGTTCATCTTCACCTGCAAAAGCTAATACGTTTGAAAAGTTCTTTCTAACAACGGTTAGCACCGGATTTGCAACAGGCATGGGAATTGTGTTAGGTACTTGAAATGTCAAGGCATTTATGCAAACAGTTGACGAAAAATTCAACATTCTTCCGACTTGATTTAGAAATGTATTGCGTCAAGAATATTGATAAACGAATGCATGGAGATACCCATAACAATTTAACAAAACAGAAATTCAGGGATTACACATGAAATTGATAAGAATGATCAAATATGCCATCGATAGTCATTTGTATAATATATTTATCTTGAAAATTTTCGTTAATTAATCAGATGGGAATCTCAATCCTCTACTTGACCAAGAATTTCGAAAATACCTAGGAAGATGTATTAGTACACTCAAAACAGCCTGCATACTGATGCGTTTACTATCAAGGGAATGATATGTTTTAGGCTCTTAAAATCCCAATTTCTATCCTCATGTAGTCAGTAAAATAATGTCCACGACGATTTTATAATATTACGCTTCATCATGTACAAATCTGTGTTCTTTCTGCTATCAATCTCATTCTATAATTTTCATGTAGAACTTGGTAGCCTGCGTGTACCTACTCTTGTGGAATCTCCACTCTTCTCATAGTATTCCTTTGTGTCCGTTTACTTCTCTGCGCAACTTTTTTCTTCATAGCATTACTTATTTGATCAAAAATATTTTTAAGATCCCAGCCTATGTCAGAGTAGTGGTAACTAGAATGTGTTGACATAATGTTTATCGTAACTTCATATCGTTTTCTCGGAGAAGGAGTCTCTCTCATTTTGATACGACATTTTGCTTGTTCTATATCCGGATAAACCTTTTTCATGTATTGAACTATATTTTTGAATTTGGATTTGGCTAGCTCCGCTTCAAAAGGATCATCTGGCAGCCCCATAAGAAAAATAGGAATACTTTCAAACTTTTCTTCTTCCTGAAGTAAGGAAATAACGTCACTATAAGTAATTATGCCTTGAACTTCATCAGAGACTTTCATAATACAATAAGTAGAATCAGTTTTGGTCATTAAATAGATCACAGTTTTAATTTTATCAGTGATATCTGCCGTTATAACATCTTTATTAGTTATTCCAGATACCGACATATCAAATCTTGACTTACCTGCATCTACTCCTAGGGTTCTTCTACCTATCCTTTCTGAAGGTAACATTGTTACCATAATATCCGTTGAAGTTATAATCCCAGAGAGCTTTTCACTACTAATTACTGGCAAATGATCTATCCGTCTCCTTCTCATAATTGTCCTTGCAGAAGATACTGTATCCTTACTGGATATTACAATCGGATTTCCTGACATTAGCTCTGACGCAGGAAATTCCATACTTTTCTCATTTTTCATATATTCGTCTATCTTCTGCACAATTTTCTTTGCAGATATTTGACCGACGATATGTTCTTTATCTACTATTGGGAGTGCCCTGCGTCTATACAAACTCAATATTCTAGCTGCTTCAGAAATTTTACTAGTTGGAGATAAAGTAGGGATCATCTTTCCAATGGCAGAAAGTTTTGAAGAAGCGATATCCCTAACTCCCAAGATATCACGAACATTGTATCCGACTACCTTTCCAGACAGATCTACAAATACATCGTAGGCATTATTTTCGATAAGTGTGTTTATTATCGTGGAAATAGAATCTTTTTCATCTGCAAGAATCGGCTTTTCTAACAATTCATTTACAGCTGTATTCTTTAAATTACTCATGAAGTCCATTTTTGATATAACCAAATAGAAAGAAAGGCCTCTTTATTATTTAATCGGATTATTTTCCAGAGTGTAACATGGATATAATTCTCAAATATTTATACATGGCAACTTGAAGGATAAAGAGCAATCGGGTCCTTAATCAGAGGTACAGTAAGTTAAAACAGAGAAAGAATCAATAAAATTGCTGACATAAATTTATGTTAAATATTTTTATCATTCATACGTGGAGCACACACAAGACTTTAGACTATGTTAATTCTTGGAAACCATTTTTTTCAAAATTGTTTAAAAATATCTAACAGTCGTATACAAGTTTTTAATCCTAACCTGGTGTACTGTTTTTGTAGTTCATTCTTATATAAGAATTTCTATATACTTAAAGAACTATTCATTATTTGCTATATATTAAAGCTACTCTTGTGATTGGTAATTTTTCATGAATAAAATCGATAAGATGATTAGTAAAAGTTGTACTTGTAGATACATAGAAATTATACCAGTACTTATCATAAGATTATAATCAGATGTAGATCTCTATGAACAAAATAATGAAGGAAAAATAACATACTAATAATTAATAAAATAATTAATTAACTGAATAAAAGAAATTAAACAATATAAGTATAATAGTTGCAATTCCCGTTTTATAGTATAGGTATTTTTTAATTATTTTATAGTCAAAATTTGAATACAACACAAAAAAGTTCTCTATTGTTGAACACTTAAATACAAACACTTAAATGCCTGTAATGGTATATTATAATTACCACTAAAATCTCTATAATGTATTTTTGCGGCACTAACCTTAATAAATCTAATGCAGAGAGAAAAAAAGAAGTATATAACATAACCTATGGAGAATCTTCAAGCCCATTTGGTGGATTACTTTCAAGAACAAAATAATAATAAGTATTTTAACGGTAGTAAATAAATAAAAAGATAGACGAAGAAAGGAAAAAATACCCAGAATGTTTGCTGTAATTCATTTATTTATTTACCGCAGAATAATCCTTGTTCTTGCATATCTATAAAAAGAAGCAAATACGATACACTAACCAATCAAGCAAGACAAAAAAATCTTCTGCGACTCATATTATTGCTGGTAGTAATAATGTTGCTAGAGTAATAGATTAATGGGTCGTGAAAGAATTTATTATTCATGATAATACTCATTCATAACTTTTTTATTACGATTAAAAAAATTACCTAACTAAGAAATGGTATTAAATAATGAATTTCATTCTATTTTTATTGAAAATATAATCAGTTGTGACCAGTCTATAAGATGGGTTAGCATAATCAATCAAAACGGTGATATTATAAATGAACGATATAGAGAAGGATTAAAACCATTCCTCTCTAAAGAAGAGATGCATGAATCTGCAGTTAATGCCATAATTAGACATAAATCAAGATTAAAATTTGAACCAAAAATAGGAAAATTAACATATGCATTTGGAAAATATGAAAAGTTAGGCAGATCTATAATCCCAATCAATGAAAATTATTATCTATTTTTAACTATAAATTTTGAGGAAAGTAATTTTGATGAAATAATAATGAAAAAAATTATTCCTTTAATTCAAAAAGAAAAAGAGAATTTTATAAATTAATAATTCTCTTTCGGGTTATTCGCATCTCATCTCTCTTCATTCTTCAACATTTTGAATCTACTATAGTAACACAATTAGTAAGAAACGATCTTTAGGTACAATATGAAATCTATGAGTGCAGAAACCGAACAGGTCAATCTATCTATCCACTAGTGAGTAAGAATACAGCCCATTTTTATATATACTATCCTAGTTTTTATAATAAAATGGTATTTCAAATATATCATTATTTAATTTTAGGAAATACCTATCTTTCCTAACATTTAAGTTAAAATTAAAAGAATGATGTATTACGAATGAAGATGTTTTGTGATATTTGTAAAGTATATGACGAAGATATCTTTAAAAATGAATTAATCTCTACTATAAAGTATTTTTTTTCCAATGGGTTGGTTTCGGTTGGTGGTGGAAACCATAGTTTTCGTTCAAAGTTAGATAATCAAATTTGGATCACCCCATCAGGATATCCAAGATCACATATAACTTCAGACGATCTATTATTAATCGACTTAGATGGAAACGTTTTGAAGGGAAACCTTAAACCAACTATCGAAGTTCCTTTTCACACTGAAATATATAAAAACAGATCGGATATTAATGCAGTATGTCACGTTCATAATCCCTATACATCAGGATATTTTCTGTCTTCCAAACTATTGAATATAGATCATGAAGGTATATGGAAATTAGCGGAAAAACCATCCATCGCTTTTCCAAAAGTATTACATGATAATCCCTTGATAGTAGAGTACAAACAACTCGGGTCTAAGGGATTAGGAAATTTGGTGGGTAAGGCAAGTAAATTTGATTGTGTAGTTCCATTTGGAGTAATAATATTATTGAACCATGGAGTTATAGGTGTTGGCAGATGCATTCATGAAGCAAGATTTGCAGTTGATTTATGCGAGGAATGGGCAAAATGCCTTGTAGTTAAAAAGTTGACCAAATAAATCAATCAATTTAAAAGTAATCACGATAGTCATCTGATCTAATCTTATTTAGTCTATTTTGAACTATTTCTATTAATTTTATTGCAACGTTGTTGTCATATTTTTCTCTCTGTATCTTAAAACAAAGAGAATTCACCATTTTCCATTCATTTAATAATTCATGATTATTTTCTTTCATCCAATGGATTCTTTCTTTCCAACCATCTAGACTTGCTTCATCAATAATAATATTCGCCTTCGATAGATAGGCATCTATTATCTCTGTAAAAGTTTTAATGACTGCATTAGCTATTACATAATTATTTTTATTCAATTCAGATTTAGCAATCTCAAACATATGAACAGCAAATTTTAAATGCCAGAAAAATGACAACATAATCTCTTTATTTGTCTATATCTTGATAATCTTTTTTTGTAAACTCAGGTAAATCAAGATAATCACCTTCAGAATAAAACATTGACACGTTACAATGTATTAAGATTGGTATTGAATACTCACATTTTTGACATTTCAAAAGTTCTTCTTTATTAAAACTACCAGTTGTAATCCATCTCATAGCGATTTCGTGATGTTTTGGAAAATTATATTCGATATATCCACAAACTTTACATATTAATTTTTTGTTGACACGATCTTCAACTCCTCTAAACATACGATATCACCTAGCATATTCTGGGAATAGGATCTCCTGCAGGTTTTGCAAGGATTCTTCTACCGCCTATCTGAGTTTCCAAGATCGGTAAATCAAATTCATCTGTTGCCTCTCCAATTATCATCGCATCCTTACCTTCTGGTGTTTCCCTCAAGATACCTAGTATTTCTTCTGCTTTTTCCGGTATTACCGCTAGACAAATTTTTCCTTCATTTCCTATTTCTAACACATCAAGTCCAAGAAATCCCAATGCACTTCTTACGCTTTCTTTAACGGGAATATCTTTTTCAAGAATTATAAAACCAGTTTTTGATTTCTCTGACCATTCATTTAAAAGATTTGCAAGTCCTCCACGCGTAGGATCCTTTATGCTTACTATACCTCCTACATCAAGCCCTTTTTTAATCAAATTATTTAATGGTGCAACATCTGATTCAACTTGACTCTCTAAACCATATTCATTTCTTGCAGACATTATAGCAACCCCATGATCACCTAGTGTTCCTGAAATTATTATTTTGTAGCCCTTCTGAATATTTGAATCAAGTAACCAATCAGAATTAAAGTTGGGCCTGTATCTTTTTACAATTTTTAGATTTTTTTCTAAATATTGACTTTTTTTACCAACACCAGAAGTATTAATAATTAGCTTATCCAAAGCATTTCTTTCTAGAACTTTGGTGTCTCCTGTAATGATATCCACATCAGCTTTAATGCATGTTTCTTGAATGCTCTTCATAATTACATCTAACTCCTCAATTGAGAAGCCTTCTTCAATTATCATACTGCATGATAGTACTAATGGTTCTCCACCCATTACTGCAATATCGTTTACGGTTCCCGCAACTGACATTACCCCAATATTGCCTCCACGAAAAAAAATTGGTTTTACTGTATAAGAATCTGTAGTAAAAACGATACCTTCAGTTATACCGGCATCGTCTAGACAATTTAATGAAACCTCATGATGGTTTAAACTAAAGTATTTCAAGATTTGCTTTTTAATCATGTTATTCATAATCACACCTCCTGCTCCGTGTGCAAGACTTATTCTCTTTTCTTCCATTGTTGTTATGGTATGTAGAACTGTTTCAAATTTCTTTGGAAAAAGATAATTTTCTTGTTGGTGACCTTTATGCTGTTATTCGATTTTTAGAAATTAATAAAATAACAAACGTAATCCAAATAATAAAATGCTCTAATATAATTTTCAAAACCAGTATTTTAAAATGAAAATTGGGAATCAAAAAGGTGAACTATTTTAAATACGATAGCATTATTGCTAATGTGTCAATGAAACTTAAAACTGGCTGGTTTTCCTTTACATGTTGCGAAGACAGTACGATAGTATTCATAGAATTAATGAATGATAATTTTTTCAAGTGGAAAGATCTATTGGAATTTAAATATTTTAGAACTTTAAAAGGGAAAAACGATTTTACTAATTTAGATTTGGCTTTTGTAGAAGGAGCAATTTCAAATGACAAAGAGCTTGAATTTCTTAAAGAGATAAGGAAGAATTCAAAAAAATTAATTGCAATAGGAAGTTGTGCATGTACAGGAAGTCCAGCTAATCAAAGAAATTTCTTTGATGATTCAACAAAAAATGAGATTTTCCCTATTTTAGTCCAATTTGGACATAGAAGCAAAGTATCACCGATTTCAGAATTTGTAAATGTTGACGATTTCATTTCAGGATGTCCAATGGATGAAAGATTATTTTTATCAAAATTAGATAGTTATCTAAAGGAATTTGGTCTTGTAAATGCATGATAGTTTCGATATCAATATAGAACAAATAAGCAAAACAGAAGGTCATGCAGACATTGAAGTAAAAATTAGGAACGGTAAAGTAGAAGATGTCAAATTAAAGATAAATGAAAATAAAAGATTTTATACACAAGCAGTACGAAATAGACATTATTCTAGTGTTCCACAATTTGTTTCTAGGATATGTGGTACATGTAGCATAGCACACTTAACTTGTAGCATTGAATCAATTGAAAAATGTCTCCAAATCACAACAACAAAACAAACTGAATTATTAAGAAAGTTATCTGTATATGGGATGATGATAAGGGATCACGCTTTACATTTGTACTTCTTCTGTCTTCCTGATGTCTTTAACACCGATTCCGTATTTGATTTTGACGATTCAAAAAATTATCTAATCAAACAAGGTTTCAGTGTAAAAAGTCTTGGAAATAATCTTTCGAAAATAGTTGCTGGAAGGGCTGTTCACCCCACATTTGAAAAGGTTGGACAGTTTTCTCATCTACCTTCAAAAGAAAATTTGAAAGAATTGTTGTCACAATTTAAAGAAACTAGGGATACGGTTCTTGAACTCATAAAAATATTTTATGAATGCAATTTTGACCTTAGTAGAGAGTCCATTTTCGTATCTTTAGTTACAGAGGATTTTAGTTTTTTGGAGGGTGAAATCGCTTCTTCAGATGGAATGAAAATAAAAGAAGATGAATATTGGAATCACCTAGAAAGAATTATTATTCCATATTCTCAGGCTACTGGATTTAGATTCAGGGACAAAGAATACATGGTAGGAGCTTTGGCTAGGTTGAACTTGAATAGAGAATCTATTCATAAGGATTCAAAAAAAGATTTATCTGAAATCCTTAAAGTCTTTCCATCAAACAATATTTATCATAATAACCTTGCACAATCTATTGAAATTTTACATTGTATAGATCATACAATTCAAATTCTTGAAGAAAATGAATTTAACCCGGAGCAAGCACCAGAAATTAAAACAAGAGAAGGTAAAGGAGTTGGAGTAATAGAGGCTCCTCGGGGTACATTGTATCATATGGTTGAACTTAACAGAGAAGGAAAAGTACAATTTGCTAACTTTGTAATACCAACAGCACAAAATCAAATTAAGATGGAAAACGATATAAAAAATCTTTTACCTAACATTTTAGACAAAGATAAACACTTTATTTATCATGAGCTTGAAAAAATAATAAGGGCATATGATCCGTGTATGAGTTGTGCTAGTCATTTTTTGAGATTGAAATGGATATAATTTTTTCTCTAATCTCTTGTAATGCCTGACTATGTGTAATATTCATGGGCACGCCAAGAATAATTATGTTTTTTATCACACCTACTTTCTTTAGGATCTTGAGGTTGGTAGCTAAATCAAAATCATGTACCGAATATATTTTGTCTGTAGCCAACTGATCTAAATCGGTTATTACCATCACTTTTTTTATTTTTTCTACCGAATCCAAAATGTAAAGAGTATCCCCTTCATTTTGTATCTCTTCAATTGAATCAAATTCTTTGAATTCTATATTTGGAA
>DATGZA010000033.1:0-10864 GCA_035297365.1 Nitrososphaeraceae archaeon | reverse complement strand
AATAATAACGATGTTACTCATTATGTATTTTTGTATGCTGTCCAGTGTGAAGGTAAAGGGAAATCCCAAAACTGTGAGAACCGAATTTACAGATATGATTTGGACAGTAAGAATAACGTCCTTATTAATCCAAAATTATTGTTAAGTATTCCATCCTTTCCAGATCCTGCACACATAGGTGGAATAATAGATATAGGACCAGACAATAATCTTTATGTTACTGTGGGAAATTTCCAAAATACTATTCCATCAGAAGTATACAAAACTAAGACTCAAAATTATGAGGATGGTAAACCTGTGGATGGAAGGGCTGGAGTTCTAAGAATAACACAAGACGGTAAACCCGTGGGTGGGGGAATACTTGGAAGTGAATTTCCTCTTAACTTGTATTATGCTTATGGAATAAAAAATAGTTTTGGAATTGATTTCGATCCTGTAACGAAAAAACTATGGGTTACAGAAAATGGACCCAAATTTGGTGATGAAATTAATTTGGCAGAACCAGGATTCAATAGTGGTTCTGATAAGATATTCGGTATTTGGAGAGCTGATGAAGAAGGTAAAAAACTGCAAACAGAGGGCAAGCAAGGTGAATATGTAACTGTAAATAACTATCCTAAAGACCTAGTATATTTTGAAGGAAAAGGACATTATAGCCCTCCTGAATTCACATGGGATAAATCCATAGCTCCAACTGCACTATTATTTCTTAGTTCCAAAAACTTTGGAGCTGAATATGAAAATGACATGTTTGTAGGATCTGCAGATGGGCAAATATTTCATTTTAATTTAAATGACAATAGAACTGCACTGCTTTTAAAAGGTGTTCTGGAAGATAAAATAGCTACAGATAATACAGAGTTTGCTGATATATTATTTGCAAAAGGTTTTGGTATTATTACAGACTTGAAGCAAGGTCCAGATGGGAACCTATATGTGGTATCAGGAACAAAACAATCAAAATCAGAAAAATCGGGTGTTGTTTATAGAATAAAATAATTATTCCTTACAGGATAATTTACAAAAATAAACAATATTTTTAAATCATAATATACTTATTATTTGATCCATAATACATTTGCAAAAAATGTTTCTTATTGCAATAGTTTTGAAATCTATCATATCATGTCTTTTTGGAGCTCGTCTTAACTTGACCTTGCAAATTATATGTTTTAAAACATCTGCACCACCTAAAAAATAGGATATTTCTTTCTTAATTTGGCTCTATTTGTGTAGTATTCTGATTCATATATTATTTAGAATCCAATTAAATTTATCCCAGCAAATATGTGTCTTGTTCCTATAAATAGTATAAATGGATATATTATCTTTTCTAATGACGCTGAATTGATTCTATCAGTAAATTTTTGTAGTGCTGTCTAGTGGGTATTCTTGACAACTGTAGAAACAGATTAAGATAAGTTGCTTAAACCAACCAGTCTGTAAACATTATGTGACTCTTACTTTTATACTGTCTTATCACAACAAGAACAATGTGTTGCCATACAGTATAGATGCTATTGGTCTTTCTAAGGAGAAGATATAATGGAATCCCGCAATGTTCAAGAATACGTAATATTTGGTTTGCTAATCGAATGTATTATACTATTGTTTATTCAATAATTAATTGTATATGTTATGTTGTTAGGTGTGATCATTTTTACAGAACATCGAATTTTTAACTTTTTCGAACTATTGCTAAAAAAAACAACACTAGTATAGAAAGTGTTATTGATGAGACTACGAGCTCATTATATGGATTTTCCACAGTATTTATCGTATCTTCTACTATTTCCAAACTTAATTGAATTGTAAAAAGTATAAATGCAATTGAAGCATATAATATTATTTTTAATCTAGTTTTTCGGTAAGCATTTATAGACAAAATAAATAATAAAACAGAAAAACATAGAATTCCTGTATTAACTATTTGTTCTAATGTTTCGGATTCTAAAGATATATTTAACATTAAATTTGAGAGAAGAAATGCAGATATTAGGATAATACTTTCAATCACTATCTTTTACCGCCTTATCATAATTATGATTGTCATTATTGTAAGATAATGATAGAAATATTTCAACAAGTCTATTGCTCCAATTATCCCAAATATGAGGATAATAATTTTTCATTAGTGCAACAAGGTGTCTTGGATCGTCAGTTATCTTATATCTTTTGTATTTACCATCCCTTATTTCATATATTACTTCATAATCTATTAATCTAGAAAGATGCCAATTAACAGATGGTGTTGAGATTCCGATAGATTCACTAATTTGATTTTGAGTAGGATTTTGTTTTTCAATAATAAACATAAGTATTTTACGTGACGTTTCTTGAGTTAAAATTTGTAATAAATTTTTCTCATTTTCATGAAATATGCCAATTGGAAAATAATATTTATATAGACCGTTTTTTGTAGATGTTATTTTTCCTTCTTTTTCTAACTTTTCTAAATGATATTGTGTTGTACCCATAGATATTTTCAATTCCTTCTTTATTTGTCTAAGATGACAGGCTGGTTTTTGTTTAATAAATTGTAATATTTTAGTGCTAATGTCAATATCTTTTTGTTTATCATCTTGGTTATCCACAATAATCTTTTTAACTCCTGTATTTAGTAAATTATTTCACAATATATTTGTAGATATGAAAATATACCTATACTTTGATTATATCTATACTTTGATTATACTTGTCAATCTAATCTTTCTGGTACACTTAGCTAAATGAATATAATTTTTGAAGCAGTAGCTTTGTTAGTATTTATTTAGTTGTATCAAATTCCTTAATTATCTCAACTTGTAAAGTGGTATAATGAAAAAACTAATAATTTTAGGACTTGGTCCATTAGAACAAGAAGATGAGTATGTGAAATAGAATTTGATTAAAAATTTAAAAGAAAATAATCGACCTCTCATATATAATTCTCATATCATCTATAACTACTTACAATATAATGTTAAACACATAATCATTTTTTTAATTTTTATATCGGTAATAAACCTCCAAAGCTCATATAGTCAGCAATTAACTAATAAGGGATTTGATGTTATTAGTTCTAGTGATTTTGGATGTTCGCCTGATGCAAATAATAATATTAAAATCATAAAAGAAAAAAATCCTGATCTTTTTCTAGTTCCTGGTGATTTAAGTTATAAGACTGATGGAAATTGTTGGTTCAATGAGGATAATCCTTTAGACAGTATTACCAAAATAGCAATTGGTAATCATGATTCTTCAGAAGAACAGTCACAAACATTAGAACAACAATATGAAAACCATTACAAATTGAAAAATCCCTTTTATTCTTTCAATGTTAAAAATGTACATGTTCTAGTAATGGATACACAACTTAAACCGACAAAAAACGATGCACAATATAAATTTGTTATAAATGATTTAAAAACCAGTTCAACAGATTCTAAACTTGACTGGATTATAGTAATGTTGCACAAACCGTTATACACTTCCACATCTAAACATCCACCTGAATTAGAATTTCGTTCGTTATATCATACTATTTTCGATAACTATGGTGTTGATTTAGTAATACAAGGACATAATCATATATATGAAAGAACATATCCATTAAAATACAATCCATCCAGTATTACTAATCCTATAGTATCATTAGGAACGAATTCTCAAGATCTGCAGAAGGACTATATTTTTAAGAATACTTATCCAATTTTTGTTACTGTGGGAGAAGGAGGAAAAAGTCATTATGAAATACTAGATCATCCACAATATATTGCAAAACAAGATAACACACATTTCGGATTTTTGAATATTGATGTCACAGATGAACAACTAAAATTAACATATTATGGAATCGAAAGTAACAACCAATTAAAACCTTTGGATAAATTTATTGTAGAAAAATCTGTTTAATATTTCTATTTTACTATTATTTATTTGAATTCATCAAGACTTTAGTCAATTACATTATAAAAGAAGATATATTTTTCAAAATAATCTTCAGTTAGTTTGTTATTACAGATAGCATATATTTTATAACATATTGTTTTAATCGCATTAGATAGTTTTACATTAGGATTTTTTTCTCCTGTAAGATATTCATATATCTTATACCAAACACAAGAAGGATCCATTACTACCTTAGTGTAAGTATTCTGCATTTTTATCTTGATATTTATAAGATGCACAAAACATTTTCCTATCTTGTATATGTTATTTTCTATTTTACCATTTTCTATTTTACCATTTTCCATTAGGCTTTCTCATTTACAACTAAGATTTCTAAATAGTTCCTGTGTAAATCCTTTTCTACATGCCTCATCAGCATCATATTCTTTTTAGATTATACTTGACCGTCTGATTTGGATCTAATAATTTTGTTCCTATACAGTTAGCTTTCCCTATCTTTTCTTTCTTGCAAAATGTTTTTCTTTATCTTTCAGTGTTGTTTGTAAGGTAATGATTGGTCTTCCTTCTACATCTGGAACTCTTTCTAACTTTTATTGCTGCTTTGATTCCCTTAAATGACAGAAATTGAAAATTACTGATACTGCCATATGAGCCGTCTGCCATAGGGATATCTACTTCCTTTATGTGTTTTATAGTTATATTCTCAACTAATTTTGGTAGTACTTTTCCATCATGTATGTGCTCACTGCTGGATAGATGTAATCTCAAGAATAAATAATGTAAAAAATATGAAAGCAATATATGGGAATATAATTATATCTATGCTTTATTGGCTTTGGATATTTTAAATTCAAACGTAAAAGATATTCCACAATAAAAAGACATGTATTTTAATTAGATAAAAAAAATAATAGTACAAGAATATATTTGTTATCATGTTATTTTAAATAAAAATTCACTAATTGTTACGTACTTGTATCAATATATTCGCTAATTGTTACGTACTTGTATCACAATACATTTATTGTTAGTATTTAATTATTATATAAATGCAAATTAGACAATATTCCACGCATAAAGGATTATTCCCTTTTCAAAGAATTCTACCTAATGTTTTGAAAAAAACTCAACATATACAATTTTATAAATAAGATTATCAAAATGGTGAAAAAATAGATGAAATATATTGTTTTATTTTATTTTCTATATACAATGTTAGTTACTTCGATAATAATTAGTGGTAACCTTGTTTACGCTCAAGATCCTTCTCCAAGTAATAAACTCACCGAAAAACAAAAGCCATTCAACATAGCAATTGCCTCGGATTGGGGATGTAATGAAGACGCTAAAAAGACCTCACAAAATATCCAAAATAAGAATCCTGAACTTGTAATTGCAGCTGGTGATTTAAGTTACAAGGGGTCCGCAGATTGTTGGTCTAATGAAATTTTACCATTTAAATCAAAATTAAAGATAGCGATGGGAGACCATGATTATAGTGATACACTAGGTGGTAAGATAGGTGTAATTAATGAATATTTGGATCCACTTAATTTAGGGAAAACCTATTATTCTTTTAATTTATATAATGTTCATCTTGTTTTTATCGATCCTTATCTCGATTATGGTCCTGGATCAGATCAATATCAATTCATTGCAAACGATCTAAAGAATGCTTTTAAAAATCCGAAAATTGACTGGACATTCGTTGTAGAACATATTCCAATTTATACCTCTCCTTCAAAACATCCATCAGATTCTTCTATCCGGGATTTATTTCATCCATTATTTGACAAATATGGTGTTGATCTAGTATTTAGTGGAGATAACCATAACTACCAAAGAACTTTTCCACTAAAATATAACAATAATGGTGACAATTCTAACCCTTTAGTATTCAATAAAAATACAAATGATTATAACAATGATGATGGAGTGATTTACATTATTTGTGGTACTGCAGGAAGATCTCATTATGCAATTAATGAACAATCATCTTTTGTTTCAAAACAAGATGATAAAAATTTTGGTTTTCTAAATATTGATATAAAAGATAAGTCATTGAAAGGAATTTTCTATGCAAATCCAGTGTCAAATTATAAAGATATTAGTACAGATAATATTAACATAATAGATCATTTTAGCATTTCAAATGAAAATAATGGGCCAGATAATAAATCTAATAACCTTTGAGACGAGATATCTGTATTTTTATATGTAATAAAGAGATGTTTAAGCAAGAGATATTAGATAATTAATATATATAATACAATTATTAAAAATGTAATATTACTTAACTCCTGTTACGAGTTTTTACTTGACTGTAGTAGCATGGTGAAAACGAATGTTACGTCATATGAAATATTAAGCTGATCCAAATAGGATAAGAAAATGTTTAGAAATTATTAACTTACAAAACTCTTCATTGCAAATATCTAATATATCAGCTTCTATTTGTGAGAAATTCCAATTGAAATCAAATCAAATTTTTAAATTCTAATGAACAGCTAATAACCAAATATTAGTTGAAAAAGTGATTTATGATGTGCATATAGGATATTAACACCCTAGAAAAAAGGCAAAAACGATCTAAAGAAATTAAATATCAAACCATTGATGCATCAAAATATATACAAAGAGAAAGATGAAATAGTTTCGAGGGATATTAGAAGATCAGTATCAAATAATCATGGCATAGAACTGAATACGGTAGTTAGGGAAATATGCAAATCTACAGCACATGCAAAAAGCCTAGTTGAAAATAGCATAATGAAATCAGAACCAGAAATAAATTATAACAACGTAATTTATGGTTACATATTTGTAAAGCGTAATAGTATTTATGTTACTTAACATTGAATTATTGATTAGTATATTTTTAGGTTGTATTTATCATATCAATCCGAAAACAAATATGTAAATCTTATACTGATATGTATAAAATTTTTAATCAAATTTTTAATTGTTGGATACGGAAAATAAATAATACAATTATATATTTTAGTAAATTAATCTTTGTATCATAAACCTATTATAGATACATGGTTGTATCATATTATTTTTAACCTTTAATTAAATAACAACTTCATTGAAAAAAGTTTGAGGCCATCTCTAATAATATAAGATGTAGAGATAATATCAAATTACTAGATGTTAAAAGTGTTTAAATTAAATCAATTTTTTATCTTTCATAGTTGTAACGACTGTCACCTTTAAGAGGTAGAAAAATTAATCTTATTTTTAGAAATCCTAATCAAGTATTTTGATTTGATTCTGCTACTATCATATTCCAAGCTTCAGGTAACATAATTGTCAAAATACAAGGGGAAATAAAATACTATTTTTCTCATTTAATTATTTTGAATTCATCTAACACTTCTCCGTCATTGGAATAGTATTTACCTATTAACGTATTTCCATCTTTTTGAAAATCGATATTCAAAAATCCATAGCTGGAATCTTGCTGAAATACGATAAATGGTTGCTGGTCAGAAAATCGATCGAAATTTACACCTCCAGTGCCAACAACCATCTGAAACATTCCTTTAGGGGATATGTATTCAGTTTTGCCATTATCGTTGATAATTGGTTGTGATGAATTTTTTTCATTATATGATAGAGGATAGCTTCTCTGATAATTATGGGCATGTCCACTAAACAATAAATCAACCCCATATTTTTCAAACAGGGGATGGTAGGTATCTCTCAATTTTTTTATTGGATCACACGAATCATGAAGTCCACAGTGTGAAGAATATTGCTGTCTATGAGTCATAACAATAATCCACTTTATATCCGGATTTTTTGATGCCTGCGACAAATCTTTATCAACATATTCATATTGCTCTGTTTCTTCAGCATCTGAGAAACTGTCTTCCTCACCAGCGTTATATGTAGATTCAGATGACATCATTAGAAAATGTATGTTCTTGTAATCAAACGAGTAATATTGCCCGGATAATCCAAAATTTTCCATATATTGTTGGAAAATAATCGGTGACATGTAATCATGATTACCAATTACTGACTTCATTTTGTCAGATATTGGTTTAACTATGTCTAACCAACAATTCATATCAGTGCCATAGGATGTATCTCCAAGACTGAAGACTATAACTGGATTGTGATCTTCAATAGAATCTACTGTTTTTTTAGTATCTTTAGTGCAACCCCAATCACCAACAATTGCAATATTGAAATTAGACGAATTTTTTTTATCTTCAAACTGTTCATTTTTTTCCTTAAAAGACATAAGTTGACTTTTAGAATCTTGACTTTCAGAGTTTTCACTTTTATGCGATGAAGTGCTTTTACCGATATAGTCATTAGGGTCGTAATATTCTTCTAGTGGCAATTCAAAAATATTATCATCTTTGGAAAATGCATTTTTTAATGAAATATGAGTAGAAAGTAATAACGACAAGCATAAAGAAATGATTAATATTTTATTATATTTATTTAACACATTAAGATAAAAATTTTATTGGTTTAAATATTTTTGTAATATATAACTTATAATAATGATCCAGGAAAAATCAATTAATTTAATTTAAGTAAAACATTACTGATAAAAATATTACTCAAAATTTTATGCAATCATTGAAAAAGTATTAAAAACACGGAAACAATACTGGCTTGGTGATGCGAATTGAAGAAGGTATTGCTAAACATAACTATAATTTAGTTTATAAGTATAAAGATAAAATTACTAACGAAAATATAATCACAATAGAAAGGCGTTCTACAGATTCTTATTCAATGAATTTAAATAATATGCTAACTTAATCCATGTTTTGTTGATTTATATCAATTAACAAATATTTTATAGTAAGATTTTATTATTATCATACACGACAGAGAGTAAAAGCTATGTGTCATCATGTTTATTTCGTAATGTAATGATTGTGTATTCCAAAAATGAATTTATTAGATTATATAAAAAACTAACTAATACACGGTAACGAAAAGAATGTGTTTTGTTTTAAATTTAGTATCTGTGAAATCTATTCCTACACCTATAGAAAGAGAACGTTATAGAAGCAAGACGTGGCCTTCAAACTGGTAAAAGGGATATAGAGAAGAGGATATAAGAGGATTAAATACAGATTAAAGAGTGGTAGACCTGAAGAAATACCAGAAGAGAGATTAACAAGATTAAAAAAGGATTCCCGTCCAGCAGAGAGGGATGGACCGCAATACAGGTAGAAAATCTGGATGTCAGAAAGACTGGAAACAGATATCATTATACCAGCACAAACCAGAATGAAAAGAATCGATCTGAATATGAGAAACTATATCCCGGAAGGTATAATCTAACATGTGATAAGTTGCATGTCCTTAGAAATTCAAGTTTTAAAAATGTCCATAAACTATACTTATGATATATTTTGATCATTTTTACAGTTAATCACAAACATTCATTTTAAGATATTTATTGAAAATATATTATATATCATTTACATAAATGTCTCGTTAACGTAACCAATATATATTTTGTTATTGTGATACAAATTTGTTAACATAAAGAAACAATAACAATCATTTCTTTATGATAGCGAAAAAGAAGAACAGAATCACTAAAGTTGTTATTGATGAAGCAAAAAGCTCTAATACAGAATTAGATTGTAGTATAGGATAAAAATCTTCGAGAGCTTCGAAGAATAAATAAAAAGTAAAAAATACAAATGCAAATACTGCATATAGGATTTTCTTGACGCCTTTTTTTCTATATGCATAAATAGAGAGAGATGATATAATTGTAGATAGTACTCCACTTAAAAAATATATGATTCCTTCCAATTGTTCTATATTTAAAAATTGAAAAATCATAAAAATAATCTACTTTCTATCTTCGTCTGACAGCAATAGAAATATTTCTGCGAGCCTGTTAGCCCATCTATCCCAAACACCTTTGTAATAACTTTGTAATAATCTGATTATTTCAGGAAGGTTAGAGTACTCACTATTATTGACCGAATATCTAATAAATTTTCCATCTTTTTTTTCTGTTATCACACCATAAGATATCAATCTCTCAATGTGCCAATTAGTCGCTGAATAAGAAATATTCAAATGACATGCTATTTCACCTTTCGTAGGATTTTTCTTTTCTATTATATACAAAAGGAGATTTCGTAAAGATTTATGGCTTAATATTTGCAATATCTCCTTCTCATGTTCTTGAAATATTCCATATGGATAATAAAATTTGTAGAAACCTTTTCGCAGAGAAATAATTTTTTCATCTTTTTCTAGCTTATTCAATTGATATTGCATTGTTCCCATAGACAACCCTAATTCCTTTTTTATGTGTCGAAAATGACATCCAGGATGATTGTTTACAAACTCTAAGACTCTTATACTATTATCTAGCATTAATATTATTAGACCTAATGATATTAAGCATAAAAATCTTTAACATATAAAGTATAAGAAATCAACAATAGTACAAATATGTAAATTGCTAAACTCTGGGACTAGTAGAATGTCGTCATCACTCATCCTTTTGTATCACATAACTTTTAAATGGTGACTAACTAAAAATGAGGGTGCAAATTTCGAGATATTTATCTAAAATTAACGCAAGTTATTTTACTTCCATTATATACGATATTATATTTAAAAAATCATTTTTATTTCAATTGCGTAATAAGTCAGATTTGATTCATTTAATTTGAGTATAAAGAGAGATAAAATGAAGTACCATTTTCTGATATTAGTTATTTCTGTAATCTTCTTAGCTTCGATAATAAATTCGAACCTACTTGCTAACGCTCAGGATTCATCTTTCCATAATACCTCTAAAAGCATTGAGAAAAGATCGGGTTCTCATTCAGAATCCCTCACTACTAGTGCTAATTACAATTTTGAACCATTTCTGTTATTGAATGGAACAGAGTACCAGGATATACCTCATAATGATACACTCTCTCTTCAAAATTTCACTATTGCATCATGGATAAAAAATAATCAA
>DATGZA010000032.1:0-1548 GCA_035297365.1 Nitrososphaeraceae archaeon | reverse complement strand
TCCGAGTAGACCTCTCTCATCTTTTTTACTTACCTCGATCTGTAATAGTGGCTTTTCTATGGTTTTACCATCAATTACCCTTTTAACAAGACCTGTATCTTTTTCGAGAATTAGAAAATCATTGGGACCCAAAAATGCCATTGTAGTAGGGAAATCAAGTCCAGATGTAACTAATTCTAATTTCAATTTAGGATTTGAAAGAACTATACCTTCTCCACCGTCACCAGCACTAACAATAGGTTGATTTTGACTTTGAGCATAAATATTACAAAAACTAAAGAGTAAGATTGGAAAAGATAGACCTAACATAATAATTCTATTTCTATTCATTTTATCTAACTATAACATCATGCTATACTACTCTATTTAAAAATTAGGTCTTAATATAGTAAGCATCTGTAGAACCTGTTAATTCAAGAGAATAGATTTAGCTGTGAATGTACTATTCTAACTTGTATGTTATTAAGATTCGAAACAAAATAGAACGTCTACTTTTATTGTAATGTATTCTCTGTAATTGTACTTTTTTGGTGTCAGTTTTAGAAATACATCTGAAGGATTAATACTCTTTAAAGATGGGAAAATAAAGATAGGAAAAGGAGTTACATGTCTGTATGTTTGAAACTAGATTCAGATATTTGGGTGCTGTCATATTTATAAAAGAAAAATGGTATGAGCATTAATTATAGAGGAAAGCATTATTCAAATCAGTAACCAACATTTCTGGTTATGGTTTTGTATTGAAGCAATTCATAATTCTGTAATTGGAATCCATATCTAAACGCAGAGAAACATGGTATTACCCAAAAAAATTCATTAGATCTTAGGTCGGGAAATACGGAAAACAAGTTTGTTCACAGATGGTGGTACACGGTATATCCAGATCTTTATTCAAAAACAAATTTTATCAAAATTCAATATTTCCTAGTGTTATGAACAGATTTTATTTTAATATTTCGATTTGATAAATTACAATACATTTTCTGATTGTTGTGCTAATTTGATTTGCAAGAGAAATTTATCTTCATTACACAATTACAGATTTTAGTCCCGGAATAGTGATTTTCATTAATGCAAATGAAGAGATTTCATTGAATATAGTAAAAGGATCTATGAATTCAATACAAACATTTTGATCATCTAAATCTAAGTTTATAGAAGTAATAAAAAAAAATTCCCTTTTATTTTTATTATATTTTTTCTACATACATCTATCAAAAAAAATTTATTATAGTATTTGTTTACAAGAAAGGAAAAATGAAGTATAATATACGTAATTGTATATGGTTATTATTTCTTGTACCAGTCTTTTTCATTTTAATGAATATATCATATGCCTATTCATTAGATGGAGACATCCAAAATGATACGAGTACTATCGAGATTAAGGGTTCAAATAATTCTATCTCAGAATCCCTCACTACTAGTGCTAATTACAATTTTGAACCATTTCTGTTATTGAATGGAACAGAGTACCAGGATATACCTCATAATGATACACTCTCTCTTCAAAATTTCACTATTGCATCATGGATAAAAAATAATCAA
>DATGZA010000031.1:0-51412 GCA_035297365.1 Nitrososphaeraceae archaeon | reverse complement strand
CAGATATGTTAAGATATCATGAGATTGGCTTTACGACGTGGGACCTAGCAGATATTTATGGCCCCGCAGAAGATTTTATTGGGCAGTTCAGGGGTAGGGTATTGACACTAAAAGCAAAAGAAGAACTCGAAAGAATTCAGGCATTAACAAAATGGGTCCCACAACCAGGAAGAATTACACGTTCTATAGTTAAGGAAAATATAGAAAGATCGCTTCGCAGAATGTGTGTTAGCTCTCTTGATTTACTTCAATTCCACTGGTGGGATTATAACAATCCTTATTACATGGATGCTCTCAAATTCCTATCTGACCTCCGCGATGAAGGAATAATCAAACATATAGGTCTTACAAATTTTGATACTGAACGTATGCAGATCATGATAGATTCAGATATACAAGTTGTATCAAATCAAGTTCAATATTCAATTATAGATCGTAGGCCAGAAGTAAAGATGATACCATTTTGCTTAGAGCATAATATCAGTCTTCTTGCGTATGGAAGCATTTGTGGAGGACTCGTATCGGAGCGCTATTTAGAAAGAAGAGAACCATCTACTGCTGAGTTAGATACATTAAGCCTACGAAAATACAAGAAGGTGATAGATGCATGGGGCGGATGGAATTTGTTTCAAGAGCTTTTATTAACTCTAAAGAGAATTGCACAAAAGTACAATGTAAGCATTGCAAATGTAGCAACACGATATATTCTTGACAAGTCAGCAGTAGCAGGCGTTATTATCGGTGTTAGACTTGGAATATCTGATCACAGAATCAATAACACTCAGGTATTCAACTTTAATTTGGATAAGTCAGATAGTGATGATATTGATGCTGTATGTACAAAGTCAAATGACTTGTTTGAGACAATCGGAGATTGCGGCGATGAATATAGATGATTATTACATAATTTTCACTTGATTATCCATGTGTTCGTTGCTATAAAATATTGACATCCACTTATGTTAAGAAGCCAGAAAGCTGTTATAATGCATCAATTATATGGTCAATATTACTGCTTATTGATGATCGATTAAAATTGAGTATTGCATAATGTATTCTTATTTCTTTAATTTCCTGCAAATCATTACCTATCTGATCGATACTCCCACTTAATAGTTATCTTTGTTTGGGCTTTTTTTATTCCTCATCTGTAACTTTAGGATATAATATTGCAGCTATGGGAATATCTCTAGGATCTCTTTTTGCTTTATAACATTCGCTTCATTCGCAGCAGAGTGTGAAGATATAGAACTGAATATCGTTCAATCAGCTGAAAAGCAAGAAATCGATCAAATGATTGACGAATGAATAAAAAATGAAATCTTAACTATTATTTCTGGAATATTCAAATTATGCGTTTCCTATCGTCATTGATGGGTTCAGAGCCAGCAGACCTGTTGCTAGTATTGCTCCCAGTATAGAAGCAAAAACTATCTTTTGATTGCTCATTACATTGTTAAATATAAATGGAATATATCTAACATTGGGAGGAACATTATCTAATGTTATAATACGTAATCATTATGAATTATTGACAATAAGAAGAATAGAAAATGATGTTAAGGTATATAGTGAAATTCAGGATTACAGCAATGAATACAGGTTCGGTGGGACGGTATGGAAATTTCTGTTTAATCTAAGGAACAAATAACTATTAAATGATAAATATAGACACGCATTCATTTATCTATTTTTATATTATAATTCAAAATGTATCTACTTTGTGATATAATATGTTTATTGGTATTTTATTCTTACAATTCTTATACATAACCTTATAGTTTTAACCTTCAAATATTGAAACAAAAATATATTTTCAATAATGTTGCATTAAAACCAGACGTTTATGAACGAGTTAAAAACGTGGAATATTTTGAGAATCCTTTTAGACATAATAGAAAAAATGTTGGATAAATTAGAAGGTATAGAAATGGAGACTGAATTACAAATATGATAATAATAGTAGAAGGCTTGGCCGGCCCGACAACCAGCCAAGCAAAGAATCGTAATCCCCGCAGACTACGACAGACACGATACGACACAGCAACCCACAGGAGTTATCCATAGGAGTTATCTGTTAAATCAGATATAGACATTATACATTAAATAATCTTTCTGTAAAAGACGAAAGATGTTATAATTATATCATTAAGATCAGCAAATAACTATTAAAATCAAGAAATAAATGTTCTTGATGGAAAGAAACAGAAACTAGAATTTCATGTTAATGATTTTTCATATTCTTAATATGATATTTGTGTCATTGCAAAAACTTCTAAAGATATCTATGATTGTAACAACGGGTTGTATGATGATGCGATAGAAAGGTTTTCATTGAAAGTAGGAGATTAGAAAATTTGATTGTCATCATACTTTATTTATTTATTTGATTAGCTGATTGAAAATGTTTATACGTGTCTAATGTAATCTATACATATATTCTGTTCCTTATTATTGCTGTGGCGTAAGAGTAAGAGTCTTGAGTATCTATCTATCTAATGTTGTTATAGTATAATGAAATTGAAGATTATATCATTATACATATATAATTTTATTAGGCTAGTAATATGCCTCGCCAATGTTGGATAAATCTAATAAAGAAGACATCTCTAATACGAGTTGGTGTCCTCGTTGCCTGGAAGAAGGAATTTCTGTTCAATTGGGTCCACGTCTTTACAAGAAAGAGGAATTAATTGATGATGACCTACCACACGACTCTTTTGATTGGCTAGAGTGTCGTGATTGCGGTCATATAGTCAAAGATTATTTTAATTAATTAATCTATTACTCTAGCAATATTCTTTCTCCATGCAACCCGTAACGGTTACTGGACCTCTGGGATTTCACTATATACCTTAACATCATTTTCTATTCTTCTTATTGTCAATAATTCATAATGATTACGTATTATAACATTAGATAATGTTCCTCCCAATGTTAGATATATTAAAATTGTAAATAACAACGTACTGACCAATAACAAAATAATTCTGGTTTCTATCACTGTGATATTAGCTACAAGTCTATTGTCTTTAAGTCCATAAATGATAAGAAATCCAGAAGCATAAATGAGGACAATCAATACGTTTATGATAATTATTACAAAGATGACAATAGATATAGTTATAATAATCATCAGAAAAAAAGTTCTGATAAAAGTTCTGATGTAAATAACCAGTAAATCACTATAAATAGTAGCATAAATGTAAATGGATTAAAAATTAGACAGCCCCCCCGTACATCAAACCTCGACAGCAGAAGCAGCAAATACACAAAAGTGTAATGGTTTTAGACATAAAATAAATGTCTTTAAGAGCCTAGTAAATATATGTCTAAATTTCAATTGGAACCACCAAGATAAAATACCATTCCTAGAATAATAATTTTCTTTCTTTGTCTATGAAATTAATTGATCTATCATAGTCTAGAAACATTGCTCCTGTTATAATTTCATTTTATACATAAAAATATAACAGGATAACAAAAAAAATTGATTTAAACACTTGTAATAGTTAGTAGTTAGATCGTACTTCTACTTCTCTTACTATAGATGATTGTCTCAAATTTGTATATGGATAAATATTGAGCTTGTATTTTTTAATAGGATGATCCGGTTTGATTGTTTCAATTATTTGAGATTGTAGAAACAGGTCTTTATGAAAAATTCCTCGAGGACTCTTTTCCTTTATGATCTCTTTATATCTGGGATCAGCTATTAGGATGAACCGTTCAGTATCTAGAGGATTAGTCGAATCGAAACTTGCAGTTTTATAAGGTAGATCAAAAATATAGTGTGGTATCCATAAATAAAGTGCATTTCCAACAAGAGATATAGTTCCATTAGTCTTTTGTAACTCTTGGATTACTGCTAAATGTGTTTGAAATACCACAGAGTTTGTATTGATCGAGATCAAGAGAAATGTAGAGATGAGGCAAAATACAGCTAGAGCAGATAAAACAACATATGGGATAGTTTTACAAAATTTTAGATTTGGTACTAAATTTGATAAATCAATTATCATTTTGGCACTACCAATTGCAAATACCGGAAAAAGAGGTATTATATGAAAACTTGATACATAACCAATCCAGTATAAAAATAAGATGAAAGGAAGACTAAACAACAATATAAAATAATCTCGTCTAATGGCAGCATTGACTATTCCTGCAAATCCCAACAAAAACATTGCCGGATCATTTTCCATGTATGTTGTAAGCGTATTAACAAGTGGTTTACTCTCTCGTTGAGTTTGCTTTAAGACATCTTCAATCCACATGTCAAATTCGCCTATAGAAAAAGCAAAAGCAGGCCATAACATGGGAATTAGAATGACTGGAATAAACCACACTCCAAGACTCTTAAATTTATTATTTTTATTAGAATTCGTATAAATAAGATATCCTATTAATGGAATCATTGTAAAAATAGGAATTTTTGTAAATATAGCCAAGCCTAAAAGAGAACCTGAAAATATAATCAAAACAGTATTTTTTATTTCGGTTTTGGTATCTTTTGTTTCATCTGGGATCTTTTTCAGATAGAGTATTAGCAATATTGATGTCAAGAGCAGAGGCAACTGAATTGTTTCCAGAAATATTCTCTTAAGTAACCATCCGTATGGCATTACAGCAAAAAAAATCGCTGCTATAAATGCTATTTTTATATCATATCTTTTCTCAGCTATTTTAAAGATAAGAAAAGTATCTAATATTGCAAAAATACTCATAATTAATCGTGGGATTAAATAAAGTGATTCAATGGAAGCAGTATCAAAAGTTGGGTTAGCTATATCTGGATATCCTATCATTGCAAGAAGACCTGCTAAAAATATCGGCCCAAAGTAAGGAGCAAAATATCTATCCAAATAGCTATCTGATGTTAGGACACCTTCACCCTGAAGTATTGACATTGTTTTCCACATATAATATCCCTCATCAACGTGTAAATTAGGAAAACCTGTTATATTCCAGGTATTGATAACTGCACTTAAAATTAAAGGGAGTAAAAGTAAGGGTAGTTTTTTATTTTGATAACCCTTGCTTTTTAGTAATATATCCACCTATGTATCTCCATTAAATTCTGCCAAGGTCTAGAACCATATGTAGTTTAAAATATTTATGTTCTTACTGTTCATCACATTTTTACTGTTGTATCGGATAACATAGACTGAAGATGGAATGAACTTCGATTGGAATATCTTGTGACCACTCATCATTACAATAAAAGTCCGTCCCAAAAATTACCTGGAACATGAACGCCGATGTTACTATTAAATGTAGTAATTGTGTTACCTTGAAAAGCGAAAATATGGATATCATCTGATCCCCCTTTATCAGTTTCCTCTTTGAACCAAAGATGATCTACTATTAATCGTTTTACCATACTTCAAATTACAATAGCAATTATATAAGAATATTTGAACTAATAATTATTTATTCCTTTCAACAAATGTGTTACGCCTGCTTTTCAATTATTTACTTGTGTTAAAATCCTATAATTTTAGACATGTGATATGGATCATCAGCAGTACCATGTGTTTGTTATAATTTCATATCAAATCTTGCATGCATGTTTAGGATAAAAAGAATTGTTATACTGTGGCATCAACCAAGTCATTGAATTAAATCTAATTTCCAACACCGATATAATTATGACTCCTCTTACAACTAATCCATCAATCGAGTTAGCAGATTACTCTGAAAAAAACGAAAAAACGATATTGATTTAATCATGGTAGGAACAAGAGCATTTCCTGGTTTCAAGAAATTGCTTCTTGGTAGAGTTGCTAGTGGACTGGTAACATATGCCAATTGTCCGGTATTAGTTATAAAGTAGTATATAAGTTAACTATTTATTTGATAATCATGATTTTCAATTCTTTGTTTTTTATGTGAAAAAGGTGATATGTGTCTCTTAGCTTATTATATAGGATATTGTATTAATTGGGTATAATTATAAATAATTTTATTTTACTATTTAATATTCTTAATAAACTTGCCCCTAAATAGCAAGGCTATAAATGAAGTTCCTATGAAAGTGGCAGACCAATAAATCCATAAATCATTTGTAATTCCAGATAATAAAGCAGGTGCTAACGACCTAGCAGGGTTCATAGAAGCACCAGAAATAAATGACAGGAAAAAAATATCTAAACCAACAATACTACCAATCATCATTCCACCAAAACCTCTCAAGCCTCTCACATATACTACGATACAAATAGCAACCATTAAAAATGCAGAAGCCAAAACTTCTATTCCACATATCAATGGAAGCAGATAACTATGATTTGGAACATTGGCACCTAAATTGCCTTCATATCCAATAAAATACTTTACAAATAGACTAGCTAAAAGTGCCCCCAATAATTTCTGCAACAAAATAATATACCATTTGATATTTTTTTATATGTCCAGTTATTAGAAATGCTAACGTCACTGCAGGTTTAATTATATTTTTATGTATGAAATGGGCATTCTAGAAGCATCTAATAATAATAAGTTTAGAAGTCAATAATGGGTATTATATGCAATACATCTAAATGACAATATTTGTTATATAAAACTGTCTTATTTTTTATATTTCATACTATCAAATTTAGCATAATTTCCAGTTCCATGATATCGATGTAAGATTTAGAATCTATGTCTTTTATTTCTGAACTGTAAAAGTTCAATCTTTATAAATTCCTTTACTAGAAAATTAACTCGTTATTTTTTCACCCTCTCGATATTAGTTAGGATAAAAAGGCAGAATACTCATATGAATTCTGGTAGTAGGAGATCTCTCTTTACTCTACAATTTTTTTTATATCTATCTTTGATTTTATTAGTTAAATGATTTTACTTATAAAACATGAAATAATTACTATATGTGTCTTAAAACATAGTTACACTAGGGTAAATCTACAGTATGCACCGCGTCTTCACAACTTAAACACATAAACCTGCCACAACTATCACACCACTGTATTTCAATTGAGGTGTTACATGAATCACATGCAGGACCCTTTCCTCTAGTGGCCGTTCGCAATATGGAAGAAGCCAAATCTGATTTTATTTTAGGCAAAAGAAACATTACTAAGTCAGTTGTTGTTATTATGCCTACTAAATCATTATTTTGGTCGACAATTGGAATCTTTCTGATTCCATTTTTTAACATGATTTTTGCTACTTTTTCAACTGTTGTACTGCGGTCTGCTGTAATGAGTGGATGGGAAGCCAAATCACCAAGAGGTGTATCACGAGCATATCTTCTTACAAGATTTCGTTCGGTAATTATTCCAAACGGTTTGTTATTTTTAGTTATAACAATACTACCTATCTTTTTCTCGGTCATCAAATCCGCTGCGTGAGATGCTACTTTTGATACATCTAAAGAAACAACATTCGTAGACATTATATCCTCTACCTTGGTATTGCTCTCTTCTACAGATGATGTCATTATATGATACACTAATAATTTGTGAATACTCTGTTATATACATTAACCTAGCATATCATATAATAGTCAGTTTTTTAGTATTACAAATCATGAAATCTAAATTTAAAAGCCAATCAGACTTTCCCAATGATTTGAACCGCATCCGATTATAATGTGATCTCAATGAAGGGACAAAAAGTATCATAGATTTGATAAAAAAACATAATAAAAAATTAGCTCACTATTCCAGCCATTTTATTTTTATGATATATAAAAAGATTAAGAAGGATGTACTGGACCTGAAGGTACTAGTCATAAGGAATAGATATTGCGGAGATACCTTAAGGACCCAGTGATATGTTGACAGCAGCATAACCAGAAAATGAGCAGACAGTACCAAATAAATACTCAAAATACCTACGGTCTTGGGGGACAGAATAAACTTCACAAAGAACTTGGTAAACACATGTATCAGTTAGAATGAGAACGGTCAGACAAGAGTTGGTCCTCCACAAACAAGATGTAAAGTAACAATATGTTATAACTAGATTGGGAGGTAATACAGTTGGTGTAGCTTATGACCTAGTAAATGAGAGAATGTATGTGGTAAACTTTGATGATAGTACTCCCGGAGTAATAATCCTTGTTAATCCTCTATAACAGTATTTTTCAAATATTGTTTTGATTTCTTAACGAATCTTTATTTTTTATATTTATATAATTTAAATAAATTTCTAAATAATAAAAGCTAAATAAAAGAGAATGGTTGAGCTTTTTAAATATGAAGTTATGATAGTGGATTTTTTATAATTTAAGTACAGTAACAAATTAAGTTCTAATGTTTGAGCGGACAATATTGAGGAAGGCGGCTAACACTTAACGGATTTGGTATACAAGCTAGTAACGAAAAAGACTAGAGGCGCTTAACATTTATTCGATGGGGAAAATATTCCTATTGGGATATGTAGATAATTCTAAATTACTCGGCAAGTTTGGGCTTAGTTGAGCTATTAAGATAGGGATAATAAAACCGAAATTTTATTTTTCTTTTTTTGTATTATTCTAATTGGTTAAATACTCTATTTCTCTGGAGAGAGAATTATTACCTGGGATAAGTACTGTTATTTAAAAAAAAAAGAAAAAGAAATATTGAATAAACGCTATTATATTACCTAATATTTCTTATCTTTCATCGGATTATAGTCGTATCCGTACTTGTCGCCCTTGTCTTCACAATAGTTCATTTTGTGTTCATCATACCATGTAATTTCCTTCTTCAGCAAAACTTTTCCATTTCCAGGATCTACTATGACTTTATACTTCTTCATGTCTTCATCTATGACTGTCATCTTGTAGATCAGATAGTTATGTGCATGTGTTAACTCTGCTTCCTTTACAGTAGAATTTAATCCCACGCTTCCTTGGGCTGCTTTTATTGCTTCAATAATGTCAACTTTTATTTTAGATTTGAATGCTTCCACTATAGTGGACTCTACGTTTACTGTTCCCGTCCAATTCATCATCTTGGGTTCAGATTGATTAGACATTGTCATCGCAGTACCTTCATCCATCATCGGAGGATTTTCTGGATCTACTTGAGCAAACGCATTCCATGTATTACTATTATTATTATTGTTGATACCAATAATACCCATTGCTACAAGGAAAGTCAAGGTTGTTGTAATTGCTAGAACTATTTTCATTAAAGAAGTTAAGGTATGATAGTTTATAACAGTTTAGGATATATAATATAGATAAAATTATTTGTAGCTAGTATTTTTTAGGAAGATACGTGTTAGTAAGTAAATCTATTATCTGCCCTAAATACAACAATTTGTATTATTCTTAAACATATAGACATTATACTAAACTGCATGGCAGATTTAGGATTAATTTGAACTGCCATACATACCCTTTTTTGAGATATCATTTTTATTTCAAATCTCGCTTTAGAATTGGGTCTTGAGGTAGAATTAGAATTTTTTTCAAAATATGATGACTATTCTGGTTTTAAATTCTATGAATGTTTTTTTCATACCGAATGCTCTGTGAGCCATTTTCCGACTTCCGGCCACAGGTTTTTGTGTGCACTACGGCTAATGCACAATCCCACATGTCCAGTTGGAAATTCCAATGTTTTTTTGTCTTTGGTTGAAATCACATCAGTGATTGTTCTGCTAGACTCTGCCGATACTAGATCATCTCTGGTTCCAACTATGTTCAATACAGGCATAGTAATTTTTTTCAGATCAACTAGGTCTTTTCCAAGCATCATTTTATTTTGAATTAAAAGATTGTCTTTGTAAATATCGTTGATGATTTGCTCAAATACCTTACCAATTATCGGAACACTGTCATAAAGCCAAGATTCTACCGCTATAAACTGCCTGATTTCTTTTATGCTTCTAGGTTTGCTAAAATAAAATTGATACTTTAATGCAGCCTCTAATGGATTACGCATTAAGAATGCAATATTAAGAAAAAATGATGGCACATTTCCGAAAATCTGTACAAATCTTTTAATGTCTACACTTTTTATCCATGATTCTAATACAGTAGGAGATTTACCAAAGTCGGTTGGAGTTGCATGCAATATCATATTTTTTACGTTTTCAGGATGTAATGCAGAATAGATTAAAGACAGAATCCCTCCCCAACAGTACCCGAATAAAGTTACGTTTCTAGAGCCTGTCATCTCTTTTACTTTGTCGACTGCATTTTCAAGATAATGATGTATATAGCTTTCAAGAGACATATTTTCATCCCTAACCTTGGGCATTTTCCAATCGGTAGCATATACATCAAACCCAAGTTGTTGGAAATATCTAATTATACTAGTCTCTGGCATCAAATCCAGAATATAATGTCTGTTTATTAAAGACCCTACGAACAGTAATGGAGTCTTGAATTTGTTTCGTGATGTTTTCTTGTAATGATGAACCTCGAATCTGCCCCCCATCGGAATTACTTCAGACACTGTCCTATTAGCAACGTCACGTATTGGTTCTGCCATGGGATCTAAATTATTCATAAATGATTCAAGAAATCTATATGATCTATCGTGATGGAGTAATGGTGCAAATTCCACATACGATCCCATAAACTCTGATAACGAATTACAAAATTCTGGGCTTTTTAACATGTTTTTTAATTCACTATCAAATGTGCCTCGAAATTTATTTTGCATTGTTTCACCTGACGCTTCATAAAAGTCAGAAATAGACTCCATAGCTCTCGCGCAAGAATTAATTAAAGATAACCAATACTGTGTTTGAAAATTAAATGACTTGATTGTAAAATCTGCATAAAGACAAAATGGATTTAAAGGAGCTAATAGCGTTGAAACCGACAATTCTACTTGTATTTTAGGATTAGGCTAATATTACTATAGCTCCCTCTCAGATTTGATTTTTGATCAAGATTTTGATTACTGCTAAAACGACAAAATGTAGACTTACAAATTAATACGTACATGTCTTCAATAAATTCCGATTCATCAAGAATTTTACAACATATTTCATAGAAATTTCAATCTCATCTCTGATACTCGATTCTCACGCATATTCAGTTATTTTTTTGTTTCATCACTTATTCTCATACTCAATATATCATATGACCAAAACCAGCATCCTATTTCTTGTTTTTAGAGATGCTATCTTTCTTGATGATTCGCAAATCATAAAAATATTTCCTAATTATTAAGCAATTAACCGTATTTTATTAAACGATAAATCTCTCTATATCTCTTTGAACTATAGGAATAATTTTTTCCATTATTATTTTATCGTAGTTAGATTCCTTAGAATCGATAGTTACAAGTAAATAATAATTTTCACTTAGTGGAATTATAGATCTAGATAAATTTTCATATTTTCCAAACGCATACGTTAATTTACCGATCTTTGCTTCAAATTTTAATCTCGTTCTGTGTCTGTTAATTGCACTGACTGCAGATTCTTGGTTCTCTTCTCTGCTAAGGAGCGGTCTTATCCCATCTTGATATCTTTCATTTATAAAAACACCATTTTTATCGGTTATACCAATCCATCTGATTGACTTGTCAGCATTCAACAAATTTTTAACAAAAGTATCAAGAAATTCACTATTCACCATTTGTTTGTTAATTTTTTTTAATCGTAATAAAAAAGTTATGAGCAGTTGGACCTTGTAACAATTATCCCATATGCCATGTAATCATGTTAACTAGGAAAAAATTAGAAAGGAATATTCACATTTCTGATAATACCGCGAATGTAGTTTCCGAGAGAAAATGCTAAAGGTGAGTTATTGTGTATATTTGAACCCAAAAATGGAAGGTAATGGAAAAATTTTGAAACTTTGTCTCATCTATAATAATTGACAAAATGGAACGGAAGAGGCAAGATCGTTAACATGTGTATGGTGACACAAGAATTATTATGAATACAAAAACAAAATCAAACAACAATGTTCGATTATTCTCTTGAACAATTTGCCGAAAAACATTGGTATACGGTGGATAGAAACATAAATACTCGTAATCAATTAGTCAAAAGAACGATATTCATACAGATGTCCAATCCTAAAAACTTTGCAGTTTGGTTAATAATAAATGATATCTTTGAAGAAAATTGAAATATTAATGATGTATTAGTCAATAAAAAAACAAATGACAAGTAGAAAAAAAACAGATAACTAAAAAATAAAGATAGAGTACATTTGACATATATATTTTATTTAACCTATCAGTTAGGTATCAAAGGTACCAATATTTGGATCTTGTAGACCTAATAATTATCACTATTCAAAAATCATGAATACTATTATGAAGACCTAATCAAGATAGGAAATTTAACATATGAATTAAATCTTGTGATTGGTTACATATGATTTTTATAAAAAGTATTTTATATTGGAAACCTCTACGCATTTAAGTCTTTTTTATCTTTTGTAGAAAATAGGAATTGTGGAATTACTCTAATGAGTAAATAAGTAAATATTCTGAAACCAGCGTAGAATAAAATAGAAAGACTAAAGATATTGTACATAGTTTTGAAGTTTGTAGGCGTCAATATACTCAATGTGATATCTTTTCCCTATTTGACTTTTGTATAAATAAATTGAGACAAAAAGAAGGTATTCAAAAGTACAGGATATAACCTTATTTGATATCATTTCTGTTGATTAGTAATTGGTATTAAATCTATAAAAAATATAAAAAGACCTGTTTTTACTTACTATTTCAGTTCATGAAATATTTGAGATCCCCTGGTTATTTTCATTTGCGGTTCTTCATTTTTGTAGCCGATAGGAAGTAAAGTAATAGGAATAATATCGTCGGAAAGCCCTAGGATTATTGATACCTTCTGTTCATTAAATGCTCCCACCCATACAGATGATAATCCTAGTGCAGATGCTGTTAATTGAGCATATGATGCGGCTATAGTAGCATCTTGTATTGAAAATAATTTCGCTTTTGTTCCATACTGGCTCGAGCGACTGGTATTAGCACAAAAAACTAAAAGTACAGGTGCTTCTGCAATAAACTCCTGGTCCATCGCTGCTTTGACAATCTGTTTTTTAACTCCTGTATTGTCTACATTATAAATTTCAAAACTTTGTAAGCCCCCTGCTGATGGAGACAAATCGCATACTTCTATGATTTTTTTTATAAGTGCCTTATCTACTTCTGTATTATTGAAACTTCTTACAGACCTACGTTCTTCCAAAACCTGAAAAAAGAATTTTTCTTCCATTGTAATCTTCTTGATATCTCAGCAATTAAATATGTTATTTTTATAGTTATACTTTAGGTAAACTCCGTTTCAATCTTAAAATTATTATGATTAATATAAATGAGACTTAAAATGGTTGTTGAAATTATCTTACAAATCCCTTTTGATCAACGAGGCTCTCCATCATCCATTTTTCAAAATCTCTATCAGACAATTTTTTCCTGTTTTCAAGTATGGAAATCGCGTCTTTTCCTACAACATATCTTATTTGTGGATTATTTGTTGTAACTGCCTCTAAGATAGTTTCAGCAACTTGTTTTGGAGAAGATGATGTGTCTCCCATTAGAGGTACAAATCCACTGAAAACCTTTTGGGTTAATTCGTAATACGGTGAATGGGGTGAAGCATTTGTTGCCATGCTGACATTTTCGAAAAAATTTGATCTCACCACACCAGGTTCTATAAGAATGATATTTATACCAAATTCTTGCAATTCAAATCTTATAGAATCTGACAATCCTTCCAATGCAAATTTACTTGCAATATATGCAGAATTAAGTGGAACGCCAACTTTTCCTCCTATTGAACTAATATTTACTATAGTACCGTGATTTTGTTTTCGCATAATTGGAACCACTTCCTTGATGACCCTTATAACCCCAAAAAAGTTAGTTTCAAACTGTGCTTTGAATTCTGTTAATGTGAGTTCTTCAAGGGCCCCTGCTACGTCATAGCCTGCGTTGTTCACTAATACATCGATTCTATCATTTTGATCTATAATCTTCTTTATTGATTCGTTTACGGAGTCGTCACAATTCACGTCTAACTTGATTATCTCAATCGGAAGTTTTTCATTATCTTTGATCTCCATTAATCCTTTAGCTTTCTCTAAATTCCTCATAGTTGCATAGGTTTTAAAGCCATTTCTTGCCATATAGAGGGAAGTCTCATAACCTATACCGGTTGAACTACCTGTAATAATCGCAACCTTTTTCTCATGATTCATAACAAAAATAGAATATTAGTTTTACTTAAATGGTGTACCAATCTTAAAGTCTTTATTTGGTAATATTCGAAGCTAAATTTTTAATTTGTATGATCCGATATTTAATTTAAAATTGAAATAATGATTTCTGATCGTATATCTATGGGAGACAAACCTCCTTGATCTCTATATGAATATAGGATTTTACGCATTGTTCTCTTAAATATAGCTTCCTTTCAACGACCATAGATTCAAGTCATTTACAATTTGAAAGTTAGACCGAATCTTATCGAAATTTCTACTGTTACAGATGTATGATGTTAATTGCATATCTGTGAATAAACTCAGTCAAATCCCAAAAACACCTTATACCTTAGTTTTTTAGTCGAAAGAAAAATAGAAGAGACCAATTTTCTTCTTGTAAGATGGCAGCTGAATACAGCCTTTACTAGATCTTTAAGTTATTGTATATCTCTATATACATCGCCTTCATATTTGAAGGAAATTCCTGATAATGAATTAGTTATTTATTGTATAATCTGATTTGTAATATATAACATGCATAAGACATCTATGTTTTTCTAAATGTTTGAAATGTGTTCCATCTCGTTCATTTATCATCCTCTTCTCTCTTTTGGATAAACGTCTTACCATATTTTGTATATTTTGATTAATCTTTCGTTCCAAAAAGAATCAGATTCAGATAATTCCAGTTCATTAAATGGCCCAAAGGATAAGGGGTTTGCAAATTATCTAATGTAATTAAGCAAATCTATAAAGAATTGTGGCAGAGAAGGGGATTAGATTTAAGCTTTCTAATTATGCAAGAGATCTGATATACCGTCTAAAAATTTCTAACAAATATATTTACAAGGAGACTTTTTCTTGATATGAAATGTTTATCATGTGACAATCATTTTCATCCATAAATGGGTTTTCATTTTTTAGGGTTCAATAAAAGACAAAACTCTATTTATGTATATTATCAGCTGTGTCCATCGTGTAATGAACCAGTTATAGGAACCTATGAAACCCAGAAATTGGAGTTTATGCCTTCAGTTTCATCAGAGGACATCAATAATAAAGTCTCATTACTAAGGAAGGAGTAGATGATATTAAAAAAGAAGTTTTGACTTATTTATCAAGCATAAACATTATACAATAGAATTCGGGATAGACTAGGATATTGTCTTCTATTTTAGTTATCCAATCTCAAATTTTTATCTTTCTTATCTTCTAAATCACCGATTGAAAGTTTATAGTTTGTAATCGGAAAGGTCATTGTTTGTCCTAGCTTCATCAATTCAGTCATTGATTTAGCAGAAGCTGGACCAAAACCTGAATAGTAATTGTTAGCAGATACTATAGCCATACTCACGGTTGTTACCTTATTTTGAATAACCAACAATATCTTTGACCATACTTCCATTTCTGCTGTTCTATCAAAAACTATTTTTCCAAAATTCTTGTCATCAAAACTTCTATTTCCTATCAATCTCATATATACAAAATCTGATGTAATGATTGGAGGTGTGGCCAATTTATCATGTTGACTCCAAACCAGACAATAATCGTGGCTTTTTAAATAGTTGTAGGAAACGTCATTAAACCAGCTTGGATGTCTAACTTCTATAGCATATCTAAAGGACTTGTCTAATAGCACATCCAGCGAATTTAAAAAATTAATCCCTTCTAACACGTCTAGCCATGGAGGCAACTGTATTAGAAATGAGAGAATCTTGTTTTTTAATGGTCTCATTACGTTATAGAACTTTCGCATGATTTGCCGCAAGTCTGATAGATGACTGTTATGTGTAATCATTTTTGGAAATTTAACAGCAAACTTAAAGTCATTCGGTGTTTCCATCATCCATCTTTGTACTATTAAGTGTGATGGAATTTTGTAAAATGTAGACTCTATTTCAACAAAATTGAATATTTGGGAATAGTATGAAAGCCAATATTTTTTTTCCAAATGCTCTGGGTAGAACCTTCCCTTCCATTCATCATAACTCCATCCAGAACAGCCCAGGTAATATTTCATTAAATTATTTTAGAACAAGTTGGCAAAAACCTTTCTATTCAACTCAATAAGCATTACTTTTTTATTTGCTCAAAATTCATCACTTTTATCTTTCCATTAACATTCATTGCGAGGAAAAGAAGCTCCTTATCGTAAAGAGGATTCAATTATTCCTTCCATATTCACACTAGTCATTGATCGAGATCCATTCAAATCAATTGTTGTGAATTGTAAATCTTGTTCAAAAGGTAAAAAATTAGAAAAAGAATATTATAATTTTAAGGAATTGAAAGTTATTGATTCACGCACTGACAGATGAAGAAAGATAATAAGAGTATTCTGTTTTCTTTTTTTTGACTTGTGAAATTAATAATTATTCTATTACTATACCGATATCTATAGTCGTATTTCTCATAATAAATTAATGAAAATAATGAATAATAAAACCGTGTCAGGTCATTTGTATGTAATTCCGAAAATTGTCATACCTCGAGTTTCATGTAAGAATTCAACCTTAAAATTTTTATTATTACTCTTCACAAACGTCACATATTTAGAAACACTCACTCTGGCTGTCTGCTTAATTTTTTCTTTGTTTTCTAATTCTACATCGTCATCATTAATATTATCATTACTGATCTTGTTGTTCACTTAATTTTCGCGTTCTTAACTATTATCGCATCTGGCTTTCTTTTTTTATTTTTTATTACTACTGTTCTAATTTCATCAGGATTCAAAAAGAATATACAAATAAGCAGTGGATTAAAATATCTTTTATTATTAATACTAATGTAATATTGATCAAACTAAAGGATTTTGAAGCACCTTTGCTATCTGAATTAACAGAGAAGATAAACAATTGGATTGAAAATCGTACAAATCGTTTTGGAGAGCAATTCAAGTATATCAACATAAAATACAATTATGAATCGCATCTACATTCTAATGAAGAATACTTGGCAGGTTCTGAATCTAGTTATACAGCAATATTAATTTATGAAAATAAAAATAACAATCCCGATATGGATTCTGATGGAATCATAGATGATTAAATGCTGAGAATAAATAGTTATTCAACATTCAAAATATTCAAAAGAAAATATAGGAAAAAAATTGAAATAAAAAGTAATAACAACAATCTCTATTGTCCAAAATGCAACCACGGTAACCATGAAAATTCTTTAATTTATAAAAAAATTTGAATCAAACCCTGTATAAATTGACAAAATCTAAAACTGGACGGTAAATATCGTTGATCCAGAATTAATAATATTTTGATAGAATGTATTACAATCCCCGTAACCGTCTAGAGTCAACGACTGATTTTAAATATCTCGATAAATTTGGCGAAATTAGAACAGACATTGAAATTATTGAAGTTTTATTGCTATTGTATCTTTTGTCTACAATTTTTCATTCTATATGAATGGTTACGATAAATAATGTTGCCAGAATTATTCCATAGATTCCATGGCCTATCAGACTTACTATAACAGGTCCTTTTCCCAAAGAATGGTTCAAAGGATTTATTCCTGTAATTGGCTTGTGAATTGGAAGAAGAGTAAGAATCCATAGAAAAAAACCGTAAAATACCCCCAATGCCATAAAAGGAATTTCTTTTAAAGAAGGAACAAGTATTAAAGCAAATAATAGTCCCAATCCGCCAAGGCTTCCGTTTACAAAGTGCAACAGAAATATACCCCAGAAATGAAGACTCCTAAGTGAAAGCCTAAAAAATTTGCATGTTAAGACCTGATTTTCATGCCATTCTAGGACACCAGTCAATCCCCATCTCTTCCAAAATGGGATTTCTATTAATGTCATAGCTCCGGTCGAAACAAATCCTGAAAACAAACTCAATAAAATTGAATATAGATCTATTTGCAAATTTAATTCACACTTCCATAGCAAATTTCCGATGATATCCTGTTGCAATCATTTAATGATAGAACGGTCGATGCCAAAGCGTCTACCTTTTCTTTCACTATTAATATATTAAAGAATGATAATAAAATATTTTATTCCTGTATTTAAAAAGATGGTATATTCTCTTTTATTCAATATCCATAAAAAAGATTTAATTGAACTTTGTGAAAAATTTTTCATCCCTAGATACTATTGAAAGAATGGCGTATGAAAAAAATTTGAAAACCAGTTAGCATTCAATTTATACTTAATTATCTATGAACTCTTTAAAAAAAAAATTTAGCAAGGAAATCTTGGTTTATTTATGGTCGATTTTCATATGATTTCGATCTTCGTATATTGATTATTTAATAAACGCTATTTTATCTATAAATTTTTAAATCTGGTTCTTCTTATTTTTAGGGATGATACCTTTAATAATTTCAGGAATTGCTGGTTTCGCTATCTCTGAAATTATTACATATTACTGGAAGAAAAATCATTCATCAGAGATCTATATTTTTGATAGACGATTGCATCATGGAGAGATAGGAATTTTGTTACTAGGAATTTTAACGATGGGAAAAATATCTCCATCAATAATTTCTTTAATAACTGGTCTGGGAATTGGTTTGATAAAGGATGATCTTGGAGATCTAAACAAATGGTTCAAATTCCATAAAAGATCAAACAATGGTTGATAATAATCTGCAAATTGGATAATTTTACTGAAATCTAATTGAAACATAATCCATTATTTGTACCAAAAAATAGATAATATGCAGAACTGTTAAAGATAATGATCTAAATTTTATTTGTGTAGGAAAAAGACTGGTGTGTTAAAACATATACTCGGTAAATAATCCCAGATCCTCAAATTAAAGATCATTTTCATAAATATTTTATCTTAGGAACTGTTACTGAAATTTATCAGAAATATAATACTCAAAATGATTTACATAATACCTTGGTTTTTTTATTTCTAAATTTTTTTTATGAAATAAGATGTATTACACATAATATGCTTTAAATTTAGCATATAAATTTAGATTATAAAGAAACTCATTATATCATCTTTTTAAAATAATCCTTCTTATAATGTTCTTATATTTAAGATCTATTTATGCAAAAATGAAGGTTATCCGTGTTACAAAATAGCAAGGATTACATTATCCTCTTAATTAAATAATAAAAAGAGTTAGATGATCTACGGCCTCATTTTGCAGACACTTTCCTCTTAACTTACTTTTATCCGGTGATGAAATGTAATAACTGTAAAAATAATTGGTTTTCTATTTGTAATACTTTCTTCATTTTCTTATCAATTCTCATTTTAATTCAATTTTTCTAGAATAGAGGAAGAATTTTTATTAAAATTAATAATAATGAAATAATTAGGTTATTCCAAGAGCCATATAGATCTGACTGTATCCGCATCACTTCTATAAATGCCAATGGTATTATTCAGGAAGGAAAATTTTTCATCTATTGTAGAATTAAAATATATGATACCTCTGTACCCAGGATGTACCGCGACGACAGGATTTACATCATAAGACTCCCATCCTATCATTTGACCATCTTCAGAAACTATCTTTCCGTTGCCTTGTCCAATAATAGTATTATTATCAATTACTGTGTTTAAAAATGTAACATTGTTTATTACTTTACCGATATTCTTTATTGTTGCATTTTCAGTACATTTATCTTCTACAACTACATAAGGGAAAGATTTAACTTGTTTGGAACTTGTACATTCCCCGCTTGTTGCTATATAGAAGGGATCGGTATTTTTTATCTTTGTTATCGTGCCATTCTTAATCGCATTCTCTGATGTTTCAGCATCGATAGAAGAATAATGGGCAATACCAATAATCAAAGAAAAACAAAGCATGGTTATGTAAATATACTTTTTTTGTAAGTGCACATTTTATCGAATAATATTATCAAATAATAATGTTGCTTATTTTGTTTCTCTATTATGATATGGTAAAATACTCAATTAATAGTTTAAATTTTCATTAAATTTGAGAGGAAATAAAAATTGCAAAAACCAATGTTATTTTATTATATCTGATTTCAATCAAAATTGTACAATTATTAGATTGCTTTTAAATATTGAAATTCGTTTGAATAAAATATCTACTTGATGGCAATACTGGATTAAATGTTATCTTGGTCTGAATTATATTTAAAAATATTATTACTCTATATTTCGAAATTTAACATAGAAGGTTCTAAAATCATAAGATTAATAACATGGAAACTGTTGAAAGCAATGAATATTTATAATAGGATAAGAAACATAAAACTCCAAATAAACAAAAAATAAATATTAAGAAGATTCTTACTAATGGCCTTGAATCAACAGAAATTAATAGACTTTGCACCTTTATCATTACGGATAATCGCTGGAGCTGGATTTATAGCTCATGGCCTTCCTAAACTTGTTGATATTGCCAACAGTCAAAATTCTTTTATAAATATGGGATTACCACCAGAATTGGCAATTGTAATAGGACTTTTAGAGTTTATAGGCGGACTAGCAATTCTCTTAGGAGTATTAACAAGGATTTCTGCCATTTTACTGACAATAGAAATCATAGGCGCTATTTTTACAGTAAAATTATCTAAGGGCTTTATAGGTGGATTCGAGTTAGATCTATTGTATCTTGCAATAATGATAAGCTTGATCTTGATGGGACCTGGTTCCTTATCAATAGAAAAAAATCTTCTGAGGAGAGAAGTATTTCCTAAAAAATCATAATTTTTTTTCTGATGTAAATACTATTTATTTTTTATTTATTTTCATTTTATTTTTATTTATCATTTAAAAAAATGATTCAAACAGAAAAAATTCCCAAATATCTTTAATTAGAATTAGGTCGACTTAAGTGTAGTGTATTAAGTTTTGACCTTCTGAAAAAATGATAAATGATGTTACTGAAAAGACCATCTTTTGTATCGGAAAGATAATAGTCAGTAAATTCTTTTTTATCATATAAATCAAGAAACATCGTATAATATGACCGAACAATTCTTGATATTGAACTGTTTGGCGGATGCCGAAATACAAATAGAAAACAATTCCAATACTGAAAAATGGTTTTCATTTTAAATATTATAATCTGCCTATTTCATATTTTACTTGCAATTTTCACAAGAATAAACAAATATCTGAAATATACTAACATTTATTGCAGTGCAATTCATAGTACTCTAACATATTTTATCATATCATGTATTAAACTTACTCACAATGAAGCGAATAACTATACAAAGGAAATTAATTTTTCCTAGCTTGTTGGTCCTATCCTTATCAGTAGCTATTATTTCTGGTTGCTCTACTATATCAACTCAGAATGTATATGGACAGGATGATGTCAAGAAGTCAGTTCAGGAAGTATCAACACACGTTGATCAAGCACTACAATCCTATGCCAAGGCTATAGGAGCTCAGTACGTTGAGAGTGAACATACTCCTGTAGCAGTTAACCTCACACTGATAGAAAAGGTAAAGGGAGTAGGTGAAGGAAAATTAGTTGATCAGAAGGAATATCAGGTTGCTAGAGACCACCTGAAAACTGCACAAACGATCTTTGTTGGATTGATTCCAGAACTAAAAAATACAAATTCTGACGATGTAATTGAAGTACAATCAGGATTGCTCATACTTCAGAATCTCTTTGATTATAGGGGAGCCTATAACTTGGTAGAAGACGTAGGATATGGAGTGGTTATGGGACATCTGGATAACATAGCAAAATAATCAATCATCATTTTTTTATTTTTTTATTCTTAGCTGAATATTAGAAGTGAAGTTTTTGATTTTTAGTTGTATAAAACAGTTTTCGAATATATGTTTGTTTTATAATAAATTTTATTCCAATATCATATATGTTGTTTTCTGGAAGTTGTCAGAAAGCATAGCAAAAGCAACAGCAACTTGACATATTGGTTATAAATCTAAATATGAAACAAAAATAATCACAAGATCAATATCTACTCAATAATAGATTTAACATTACAGTTGGAGAGCAGTCTGTGTAAGGAATTAGAGGTCAACCATGCCGCAAATGGCACGATTTCTCTTTTCAGTTTGGATCTTTATTTTCTCTCCAACACCACTGAATTTGTTAGCGAAATATCTGTTTATGGTGAACCGTCATATTTTTTCGTGTTAGATTGTCGGAGGATATTGCTCAGAAATTTACCACACATGATTATCCAGTGGTTATAATATAATACGACTTTGCAATATTTAAACACTTTAATTTGATAATGTCTATCAGGTGTAAATTTAAATTTCAGTCCTCTCTTTAGTCGTTCTCCACAAGCAATAACTCTTGACCTTCATTTCAATCAATAAGATTGTCATCTATCAAAAATTCTGAATTCTTTTTATCTTGTTGTTTTGATAAGAGCAAAATCGTCCAATCCAGTTCAATTTAGACACATCCTTCTTAATTTTCATCTTTAAGCATTTTCATCTCATTCATGAACTAGGGATGTTAAACTAAGAAAAGAAAATGAAGATAACAAAAATGAACTATACATTTACAATTATTATGTAACTTGGTTAAAATCTCGACTTGATAATTTGGAGGTATGTTATACTATAGATTGATATATTTATTATTTTTTTAATTTTTCGTGTGCATAGTATAGCCATTTAAATTGCATATTATTAGAAAAATTATACCTTGTAGTCAAACCAGTTTTAAGCAAATCTTAATACCTTGGTATGTAATACAATTTGTACTAGAGGTAATGGGAATTATTCTTCCTAGATGTAATAATCGGTTTAACAGCAAAATCAGCAGTGTTAATCTTCCAATTTCTATCATCTTGCAAAGAATTGAATGACGGCAGAACGATAGAAATTGAGATCAAATAAATAAACATACCCCACTTTTTTATAAAATATCTATACAACTTTTTTTCGGTGATGCAAAGACCAATTTATAAGATTTTATTATTTTCTCGGAGCTATACGGTCAGGGCAGAAGTAAAAAATAAAAAATTTGATCAAATAATATGTTTCGAGATACTCGAACAATACATTCAGAAAGGTAACTAGTCCCCATACTTGGTATAGATTTTGGGTTGTGGGTTGTGAAGCGTATATAAAATATGTTGCTCTATTATTAATGATGATGAATATGAATTTAATTAGATTAGAAGTTGTTGATCCCGATCCCGCACCTAATCCAGAACCAAAACCTAACCCTGAGCCAATGCCAGATCCAGAACCTACACCCAATTCATAATTAAAGCAAAGCAAATTATAGTGATAACCTTTCAATTTTTATCGGAAAGTTCACTTTTTTATTATTATTTTTAAAATTATGATCATTTATCTTTTATAATTAAGTCCTTTGAAGTTTTAAAAATTGCTTAAAATTTGATGTATTGGGAATATCTTAAATAGAGCAAAACCCCTCTTATTATAATGACAAAAAAGTTCGGATGTTCTGATGCGGGTGTTGATTGTAAATGGACAACTACCGCAGATTCGGAAGAAGAAATTATGGAAAAGATCAAGGAACATGCAAATAAAGATCATGGATTTTCTGAAATTCCTAATGATCTTGCTGAGAAAGTAAAAAAAGCAATAAAAGATGAATAATTCACTCTCTTATTTTTTAATCTACACTAATTGGGTTCTCTATTTTTGCTGAAAGTCAATATTTTAAAGGAAACACAAAATTTTAAAGCAAATACATCTTTTCAAAATTAATAATTTCTTTCATCCTTAACATCAAGGATCTTGCTCTGAATTTTTTGGGATCCATTGTGAAATCATAATATGCACATCTATATATAATTCATCAACACATGAATAATTTTTTCTAAATATTATTTGTTAAATGTTATATTTGATGTCCTATACGCCAATCCGCACAATGCCCAAGGTGCTAGGGAGAATCCTAATCTACTAATTTAGTGCAAAAATTCTGATTTTCGCTGATAAAAAAAATATAACATTATTTGTAGATAGGATGGAATTCGTAATTATTAGTGGTCTATTATCATTATGTTTTTAAATTAGTTAATTAAAATCTTGTATTAAAAGAGATATGTCACAAGATTCTCCGATATATAATCCAGAAGATATTATAAAAAAAGAAGCACGTGGAATAGACGACACAGACCTTGGAGAAGTTCAGGAAGTTGGTCCAGAATACATACTAACTGAAAAAGGTACACTGGATAGAGATAAATTCTATATTCCTAAGAATTTGGTCGATCGTTTTGATGGACACACAGTATGGTTTAAACTAAAAGAAGAAGATACTCATAAATATAGAAAACACAAGACGCATTTGATGTAGTTTATATTATTATAAACTACTTTTTTAAATTGATCAAGTAAAAAAATGCAAATCTAATTAAATCGTAGATATTTCAAACATCTTTCAAAAATCAACCACCCTATTCAATATATAAAATACTATAGAATGACAAGATACATAATTTTAGACATTTTATTCTCCCCATATACAATGCTTAAGTCTTCATAAATATCATGAAATATGTGTTAGCAATAATAAAATATTCAATCTATACTGATTATATAAAATATATACAAAATAGGGTCTAGCTGCCACCTATTTTCCAAAATTTACCAATTAACTGATACGAAATTTTTAATTTCCTTATTCCTATTGAATAACTTTATTTTATGTCACTCTCTAAGTATCAAAGTCTTCAAATTTGGACTAAAATTATTTACTTATTGTAAAGTTATTCAAATTTTGAATATTATAAATTTTTCAAATAGAACAATTAGCTTAGTTTTTACATATTTTATCATAAAATTAAAGATAAAAAATAAGAAAAAATAACGCTATTTAGAAAAATAGAAAACTCGATCTGCTCATCAGATTCTTTTATTCTAGCCATTTAAACTAGTAGTTTTAGAAAAAATGAATAATTGATTTACTGTAAAAAAAAACGGAAATATGAAATGAATATAATTTAATGATAAATTTAGATTAACCTCTAGAATCTGATTATTAGGTTAATTATTATTTTTTAATCGACGTGAAGCCATTTTTTTAGATCTTATTAATTAAGTTTTTTTCAATATAAATGCAACTTGAATCGGATAAAGCAGGCAATAATCTAATTAGATTTGTTGAATGATGCCAAAGTATAAATATGTCGTAATTTTTTTTATTGTCTAAAAAAAATATAAAATATTCAATAATTGTTAAATATAAACATGTTTATAACTAAGTACAATGACTTTTGTGATATGGTCTAAATTTGTATTAATTATAAAAAATGGCCTTGATATTGATAATAATAAAAATATAAATTCAACTTTAGAATCGGTGTTGAGGGAAACAATATGGAGAAAAATAATGGTTTAATCAGATTCTATGATGTTGTAGCTTTATCATTCAAAGATAATAACGAAATCTTATCTGCGTTTATAACATTAGAATATATGTATAATACACGAAGTGGATTTATAAAATATGTAGACATCAAATATTCTGACAGACGACTGGAGAAACATATAGAACAAAATCCAAACGTCGTCAAAAATGTGGATTCTTACCTGAGAAACAAGCTGCTGAAACTCGAATACGATATTGATAGTTTTAACAAATAATTTCTTTTGTGAATATTGTCATCCCTTGCAACTTATCAGTCAACCTTTTTGCTCTCTTTATTATGGGTAAATCTTTTTACTATCGTGACTAATTTTTTCATATTTATGGGTTTTGTTAGAAATTCGTGTAAATTGATTTCCTCTATATCTTTTTCAGATATGTCAAAAGCAGTCATCAGGATGACTGGTATTTGATTATTAATGACTGCAAATCGCTTGATTAGATCTATTCCTGACAAATGAGGCATACGGATATCCGAAATTATTAACATATATTCATCGTTTCTCTCTTCGAATTCCTTTAATGCTAATCGAGGATCGTCAAAAGACTCTACTTGATATCCTTCAATTGTCAATAGTTCAGTAAATAAAGTCAAAATGTCAATATCATCATCAACTATCATAATTTTCCGGATAGAATTCGACATCGATTTATGGTTTCTCTGAATACCTTACTTATAAGGGTATCAATAATAAAATCACACTAACTTACCTGTTTGAAATAAAACTTCAAGAAATGAAATTATAAATTAATTCAAAGAAACGAAATCTGCTGGAAAGAAACTGTTTACTGAGTCGATATATCGATGTAGGAGTCATCTGCTGGTTCAAAACGAGATAACTCGAAAATAACTCATTTATATCTCCGTGTCAATGATTTAATAAAGCATTTAGCTATGAATAGTACATTTCTAATCTGATCTGAAAAGGAATAGAACATCGTATTTATTGTAATATGCATTCTCTATGTAAACACTCTAGCCCAGTTTTTGAAGCGTTTAATTTTTTTATATAACATTATATCTATAAAAACTATTTTTTTATACATGGGGACTGAACTATATAAATTATAAGGTTTATTATATTATATGGTAGTAAGAGAGCGGCGATATGGTCTAAATGACATTTTTTCTCTTAACGACCAAGAATTTCAACCTTTTACTAAAAATATTAGGAGTGCGGAGACTTTTTGCTCGTTGCATGATCATAGAATTGATCTTCTCCCTATTGCAGGAGGGTTAAAAGATTTGCTGTTCCAAGCTGGGATTACAATAGAGTATTTATTAAACAACGATGCTTTAAAAATTTCAGAGATCCTGCGGATAGAGGAATCTGTAGTCTCACTGATACAGAATGAAACAAGAAAATTAATAAAATGAATGCTTTGAATTTAATTTAATCCCAATTTTTTTGTACTATTACTAGCTAAACATTAGTATGATTTCTACTTTACTTTTCTATTAATTTTAGTATTTGGTAGACAAGTAAATAAAATCATTTCTATAATCTGCCAAGTTTAGCTCTGTTTATGAAAGATTTTTACTGAGTTATTTTAATCCATATATATTTTTATGTATTTATTATTATATGAACACAAAACACGATTCAGGAAACATTCCTGAATCTGAAATACATGTTAAAATAAAGGACACTATAAAAAAAGAAAGTATTCCAAATCTAAAAAAGCAATCAAGTTTGCAAAATTATAAAAGAGTAGAAACTCTAGGTCGAATTCTCAAGGATTTTGAATTTCCAGACGAAAAAGATAAAGTATTAAAATTTATAAAAAATAAAATCGATGATAAAGATTTAATTAAAAAATTAGAAAAAATAGAAGATAAGGAGTATATCAATATCTCTGAAGTTTCCTATGAAGCGGGCCTAGTGTATTAGGTCTAATAATAAATGTAATATAACATATTAAAAATGTTTATAAGATGTTTTCTGTATTGAAATGATCCAATTGTGCATATCCACTTTATCCATCAGACGATAATTCTGTATTGAGATAAGATTCAAATAATAATAAACCAAATATCTAATTATTTTGAAGTGAAAAATCAATTAAAAACATCATAGCGGTATACTTAGAATGATTTGAGGGCCCAGACAGGAGATGTAGTAAGTATTTCGATGTAATCATAGGTTTAATACCTATTTTTCTGAATTTCATTAAAAATACCAGAGTAGATTCTCATAATGATTCATTTCAAGGAGCCAATAACCAGCAAACTAATATGTGAGATAAGACTATTCGATATTTATATTAGAGTTGTTTAATAGACTATTTAACTATCGTGGCTTTATAATCGATAATAATGATAATGCTTATTATATAATGTGGTAACAAAAAAAAATACTATAGTAAAAAAATATGGTTATTTATGGGTTACTTTCATTCTATTCTCTGGATCTATCATAGGACATTGGTACTATGGATTTAGCACAGGCCAGAGTTGGCAGGAAAATCTGAGAGATACTTTTGAAAATTGGCAGTCAGAATTTCTTCAATTAATGTGGCAAGTAGGAGGATTAACTATCTTATGGTCTGTCGGCAGTCCCCAATCGAAGGAGGAAGAAGAACGAAATCATAAAATGCTAGAATGGATAATTCGAAAATTAGACAAAGAAAAAGCTGACGAATTCATTAGGGAGATAAAAGATAAATATCCGGAGAAATAATCTCTAGTCAGATCTTAATGTTTACATTTAACAGGACAAATAAACAAATATGATTTATAAATGGAAGATTTAAAATTTAAGCATATAAACAAAAACGAATCTGAAATCAGCTTTAGAATAATTTAAGAATGTATAACATAGAAATTATACAAAGCTGTAATTTACAGTTAGGTATTTCTGAATTGTACTAAATCTATCCAATACAAAGGTATAAGTTTCGGACCCAATCTAATACATGTTGCATCTAAATTGTAAATTTATTTTTATTTTTATTATCATCTAATTAAATCAAGAATATTACTTTAAACGTATCCTATATTTACCAAATCTTTGGGTAAAAAACAGTATACGAATAGGTAAACATCTAATTCATCGAAACTTACATTCCGTCTGCTCATGACGATATTATTTGACTCTTTCTCAGGTCAAATCATTTTCTTTTTATAAAATAACATCGGACAAAATGAAATGAAATAACTAAATATTTTTATGCATTTATATAAATATGAAAAAAAATCTCAAAGACAGCAAAAACATTGATTCCTTTCAATTTGTATGTCTTGCTTCTGATGTAAAGGAAGGCGAACCAAAAGTTTTTTCACTATGTATTAATGAAAAAAAGAAAATAGAAATTTTAATATTCAATTTTAATGACAACTTTTATGCGATTTCTAGTAAATGCATTCACAAGGGAGGTCCACTTGTTAAGGGAAAATTGGATGGACATATAATTACTTGTCCTTGGCATGGATGGAAATATGATATTCGAACTGGGTTGTCTTCTCATGAGGGAGGATCGAGTGTAGATAATTTCAATATAAAAATTAGTGATAATAAAATTTATGTAAATCCTGTGCCCAAAAGACGGGGCAAAATTACATTTGTTCCTCATCCCAAATACCTACAATTGGCACATTCTGTTCAAGATAGGTTAACTAAGTTAGATCGACATTCTACTTCTTCTCAGTCATATTCTAAATTAAAAATACTTGGGATTTCAACAACGAATAAAAACGATAAAGTAGTCGATAGAAAAAGTACCTCAGATGAGGCACTTTATTTTGCAATTCAATATGCAAAAAATCAACTAAATGCTGAAACCATATTTCTCAAATTACGTGACCTAGAATTTAGACATTGCGAAGGATATTATTCAACGGATGCAAAAGCATGCATTTTTCCATGCTCTATATCTGAAAGCGATGAAAATGACGAAATGATAGAAATCTATAGCAAAATATTATTATGGTCGGATGTAGTCATCATTGCCACTCCTATAAGATGGGGAAGTGCCAGTTCTTTATATTATAAAATGATAGAACGAATGAACTGTGTGCAGAATCAATCCATTACGAATAACAATTACTTAGTTAGGGATAAAGTAGCAGCCTTTATAATTACTGGGGGACAGGATAATATTCAACATGTAGCGGGCGAAATGCTATCCTTCTGGTCACAACTTGGGTTTATATTTGGTAAATTTCCATTTGTAGGATGGAGTCGAGGCTGGTATGCAGAAGATACGCAAAATAATTATGAACAATTGAATCAAAACCTGGATAAGAACTATAAAAAGGTCAATAATTATGAGGAAAAATCAGTACAAAATGTTGAAAAAGTATTGGGAAAGGATATAGTGAGAACAATACTGGCTTCAGTCTATATGGCCAAATTGATAAGAAATAATAAATACGATGAATCTATAATTAAGAATATTGATAATTATGATCATACATAAATTTTGTGTAAGCTAATTCTATTTTTATCAGATATTTGTGTAATAATTTTGAATTTAAAATATAATCACGGATAATTTAATATTGTATGTGGTATTTAGTGCAATGATATGAGACAGATTTTAAAATAAGAATTACTGTATTATTAAAACAGGCTTACTGATATTACTTATTATTTTTCTCGCGTCACTAAATAATGATCGAAACCACGAATCTATATGACTGGTGGTCAAGACTACTAAATCATAGCTATTATCATTTATTTCTTTGACTATTTCGTCTATTGCATTACCTGTCAAAAATTTATATGAAACTTTATTATTACATCCAACCATCCGACAATTCTTAATTTTCTCTTCCATTGAATTTATTATTTCTCCTTTGATAGTTCGTTCAAAGTTTTCGTTGTCAAGTTTATTATTTTCTTTGACATCTTTCGAGCCTTCTACAGAAATATCTAGCTGGTCAACATCTTCTATTATACGTAAAATTACCATTTCCGCGTTTGTCGAGTTGGATAATGAAATAGCATAATTTAAAGCCTTATTTGATATATCTTTGCCATCATCTGTTACCAAAATTTTATTAAATTTAGGGATATCTTCTTTTGAAATAACATACTTTTCTTTCTCCCTAGATATGTTTTCTGACTCTATAGTTGGTATTACACTTCCGTCTGGATTTATAACTTCTTCTCCAGGGGCGTTAATTTCTCCATCATAGTTCATACTATAATATATCGATAACAAAGTATATGATGATTTTATATTTTAAGTCATACTACTTATTTATTAAACCATTTTACAAAAAGAAAGTGATCTATACACCTGAATGTTATAAATTGTAGTAGTCTTTTTTAATATTGATCCTGTGATTAGTAAATAATGCATTCTCAGACAAATTCACTTGATTTTCTTCTCTTGTTAATAGTATTTTTTAGATATTGTTAACTATTCTTGAAAAAAATTATGATCTATCGCATTTAACATTTAAAATGGATTTGTATGGTCTAGTAGTATTTAATCACCTTCTAGGAGCTACTTTATTTGATTTTGACAATTCGTGTTCATTCGATATAATTTGATTCGTCTAATTTAATTTAAATATGGATTAAATTTTCTCATGTGTTCATAAACGCATGGGGGTCATTGAAACTTAATTTTATATTTAATCTTAATTAGCGATGTTGTATTATTATAGATATGCCTCGAGGTATGAAGAAGGGACTCGATTCCAAAAAGTTTGACAGATGTGTCGAAAAAGTGGAAAACAAATCTGGTGATAAGGTTAATCCGTATGCAGTATGTAATGCGAGCCTGAGTGGAAAAATAAAAAGAAAAAAGAATAAAAAAAGATCATAGATGATAGTCTAAAAAAGATTTTCATGAAACCATATAGAACATTTATAATAATATATCTGAACTTCAATTATCTATTTTATATGAAGTAAAACTGTAGAAAGAGATCTCCAAATAATCTTTTTAATACAAATACATTAGAATCAAGCTCGTGTATGTTGTTGGTTATCTTATTTTTCTTTTCCAGTGATGCAAATTAACTTCCGTATTTATAAAAATACTCTGCATATAGTGCCAATTACACTAACAGTAGGTCAAATAAACTATTAGTAATTTTAGTTAGTAGGGAAGGGAAAAGAGCAAAATAACAAAAATAATTGTGCTCAGTGTTGATAGAATAACGAGAGTAGTTGCCTTCATAGTATTGTTATTATGCAATTTAGTCTATTAAAAGATTAGAAGATTGAATAATAATCATATTATTAATAAAAATGCAACTTCATAATTGATTATTTCTGGGAGGGGATTATTGAAAGAAATCATATAAGTTTATTTGCGCTGATTAAGATTCTAGTATTTTCCTTTTTTTTACAGTAGAAGCTTATTTTCAGATATGATTGAAATCTTACATATTAAAAACAAGTGATATTTTTCCTTAAATGATATTTATCTTATTGATATCTTTACGTGTCTCAAGAAATTATTTTCCGGATGCTCAGATAAAAATGAAAATTCAAAAATGTAAAAAATAAAAGGTCTGTATTCAGGTATGAATTCTCACACATAAAACCCAGTATCTTTAAGACATTGTATCAAATCTTCATATTGTTCTATGGTCAACGGGAAAGTATTAGATGAGAATAAATAAACTCTAATAAATTAATCTTAAATACCTTTATCTAAAGCGAAGATATTTATGTAATATGCCGGACCCGACGCTTCAAATTTACCTGGTAATATCCATTATTATTATAGGTAGAAATTATCTGATTATGACGTATTTCTAAATACTGAAAAAATTTCTGCTGGTGGAGAAGATAGAATTGCTAGCACATGAAAAAAACAACTGATAATGTTTGCTGACTTACCATGGACATAAAAGGTCGCATTATATACCAAATGTAGATCTAAAAAAAAGCTCTTATAATTTAAAGTGTGATTTGACGGTCAACTAAAGTTTGTATATTTTATACGTTCGTCTAATAAAAATAAAAAATACTAAATTGTGTTAATAATTGAATCTACAATTTTCTTTGAAGATTTCTTAGACATAATATGTGCACACAAATGATATTTGTTGTGAGGGTTTTGATTTAGTTGAATAATAATTAATTTTAATCTTCTATCTTGCGAATTCAATATTATATTTCTAGTATGCAAGTCAAGCAATTCCTTCTTCTGTTGTTTGGTAAATTTGTTGAAGAAATCGTTTTGATGATATAAACAAATTTGTTTTACATTTATACTTTTAAAAACTGGAGGTATGGATTCTTCTAATTCTAATAATATTTCATATCCGTTTTTTTTATAAATGAATCCATAATTTGCTAAAATGACATTCGTACGAGAGATGTAAAATTATTATCTTTATTCTTAGGAAGAATCTTATCTTTATGTGGATTAGAGTTATCCAAAAATACGATTGTTGTTTTATCGTCTAAATTTAAATTACTAAATGTCTTGTTTGAATCAATAATTATTAAGGAAATGTTATCAATATACCTTTGTATATCGAAATTATCGATATTTTCTTTATTTCCCTTACTCAATGTTACATCTTCAGTTTTATTATTGATAATACTGCTGACAATTTAAATAAAATTAGCTGATAAAATATTGTACCTAATACTAAAATAATATGAGATTACCGTGCTTATGATATTAAGTGTATTTAGAACATCAACATAAGCATAACTGATCACAATTTTACTGGTAACTAAAGATATTAACGCTTATACTTTGAAATATCTTTTCTTTTATTGTCTAAGACTAATCTAAACTAAATCAAAACTAAGGAACTTATATATCCCTCCTTTGGGCTATTTATATTATAAATAAAATATTGGTGATTACCTGAGGTAATCTCAGCATAATTAACGTACTGCGTAAGTCGAAAATATTCATATAAGTTGGTCTTGTTTCCGATCTAATTATGAAAAGGATTAGATTATACAATACATATGTAAAGTTTTCCTAATTATGTTTAGCAACCTATTTTTGATTTTTTATTCACTCTTACATTGATCACAAAGATACTTGTCTTGATTATTTTTCGAAGTTATTTTTTGTACGTTCACATTTACTTCTCCACAATTTTGACATGTTCCTTTCATTAAATCATATTTAGCCCTAAATTATATATGGTTATATTTATAGGGTTTCAGTTCATCCGTTACCTTATTTAAAAAGACCTACCTTTGACATTTATCTGGTAGTAAATTACAATTTGCTAATAAGGAAGAATAGATGATCCGTTATAGATAAATAGTTATTAATATCCTATCGATATCCTAAAAGAGGACTGTACAGCTTTGAATACATGATTTGTAGATCACACACATTTAAATCATACATTCTCAGGTAGTACAATAATTAATATTAATTATAGAAATTAATCCCTATATTAAATGGGCATACCAGATTTTAGAGTTAAATTTAATATTAGATATTTTTATTCTATTAGTGACAAATTGGTATTCAATTGACGCACCTTAAGTATCGATTACTACATTAAGATACATAATTCTTATAAACAATGCTGATCATATTTATCTAATGTTAATTTCCAATCATTTTTCCATTGGCATATTCCTAGCATCAATATTCTTCCTTTCCTCGTTAGGAGTTGTTATATCATATGCAGAGGAAATTTATACCACACCACTTGTCGGTTTTGAAGAAGTACCGCCAGTACCAACGAATTCCAGTGGGTTCGCAGTACTAAAATATGATAACAAGACCTTAAACTATCAAATAAATGTAACAAATTTGGATAAAATTAAATCTTCTCATATTCATATAGGTGCTTTTGGAGAAAACGGTGACGTGATTGCCACATTGTTTAATTCCAGCAGTCCAACTGGTCTTATTAACGGAACATTAACGCAGGGAACAATAACAACAAGCGATCTTGAAGGACCATTCGCAGGAAAATCACTGCAGGATGTAATAGCTCAGATAAAACAATTAAAGGCTTATATCAATGTTCACACTGTAAATTATCCTAACGGAGAAATAAGAGGACAAATTGCAAATGCTACTGCAATAAATGCAACAGCATTTAGCTGATTATGACGGATTTATTTCAAATAGAACAAGAGTCACTGTGCAAAATATCGTATTATATAATTTTTTATACAATTTAATTCTACATAATAATTATAAAGCCTAGAAATAGTCCAATTTTATTTATCATCATACTTCCACGCCTCTATAAAGAAAATTGTTTCTTTGACAATAGTTTTTATAATTTTCTAACTTTATGCATAATGCAAGAATTGATTTTGTTCAGTTTGTCAAGTGAATTACCTTATAAATTATTAAAAAGTTCTAATCCTGCTTGTTAATTTGGCAATCATATTAGCAATTTTATGAATATCTAGATCAAGAATAATATTTTAAAAATACTCGTAGCCGCATAATCTCGCACGTCTTATAGGTAATATATTGTTGGATTTAGGTTACCCGTCGTTATGTTCTATACCAGTAGACAAATCTTTATCTTCAGCTGGAACATTCTGTAAAGTCTGATTGGTGACATTTTTGGGATCAGTTAGAGTAATTCCTTCTTCTTGGAATGATCTGTCTACATCGTAATTTATCAAAAATAGTATTCCAATTGCAGTGACAATAACTGTAATTAGTGTTATTTTGTTAATTCCATTTTTTAAAATTTCTCCTTCATTTGCCGTCATTTTATAAAAGTAAGCACAGCATAATATATTAATCTTAAAATTTAGAGGCCTTATCGAAATTGTCAATATAATTAGTATATTATTCATGATCTGATTTTATATTAATATAAAACAGATAACTTTCTATGAAAAAGAAAGTTCAAATTATATTCTAAGAAGAGAATTGATCCCACATATTTCAAACAACGGATTTGGATAGACGACATGCCCACAGATTAAAGATTTGAAGGACATGAAATTAGGTAATTCATTATATTTTATACTGTCTACCAATAAACAGAATCTGTTTTTGTCAGAGTTGCATTTTTATTGTTATCCATTTTTTTACCAGAATTAGCTGGAGTTTCACTTTTTCGGAAAATCCACTGTTTTTTTCTAAAAAATAAAATAAGAATTGTCAGGATAATTCCCATGGTGATTGATACGAGAATCGTTCCGAAAGGTAAACTAGAAAAATTGTTCAAATCCAATCCATTCATCCCATAAAAACTAGTAATAAAAGTTAGGGGTAAAAGTATTGCAGAGAATATTGTTAATGTCTTTACTGTGTCGTTCATTTGTAAAGAAACATTTGCTATATAAAGCTCTCTTATTGAGTTTATCGTATCTTTATATGATTCAATTAAATGTACTAATTCGTCAACATTATTGTAAAGTATTTTTAAATATTTCATGTTTTGTTTTGCTTCGATTTCCTGCTCTTGGTATATTAAAAAGCTAAAAATTTCCCTTACTTTCCAGAAATATCTTCTTAGCATGATCAATTGGTGTGATAAATCTTTTAATTTTCGCAATACTTCAATAGAATAATTGTATAATGATCTTTCCTCAAAATCTGTGAGAGCAATTTCTATTGCAGTAAGAAGTTGTTCATAATTTTCTATAATTTTTGTAAGGATATTGTAATACAATATTTTTATTGAGGATTCGGCTATTGTTTTATCATTATCAAACATCTGGTGTATTTTTTCCTTTAGATTAATTTCTGAGGAATGAACTGTTATCAACCAATTTTCTCCGAGCAACATATAAATTGGCTGTGTAGTCAACGTCTGCAAATTCTTGAACTTTACATTTACTATTGAAGTGAATGTATATTCTTCCAAAATTCTAATTTGTGATTTTTTAGACCCAGCTAAATATTGGTTGAAAATATTGTCATCTATATTAAAAGTATCCTGAATCCATGATATTTCTTTTGATGTCGGATTTTCTATATCGATCCATACTTTATTTTCATTTTGTAACTCATCAAAATTCAATTCGTCTATAGTTTGTAGATTTTGTTTGTTATAGGAAAAAATTTTATGCATTGCTACATCTTTACCTCGTCCTTCAATATGATATATTAAATTCTAAATCGATATATCCAGGATATTCTAGATTTATCATATCTATTCTGAAAGTAAGCCTCATAGTATTTAAAAGTGATACTCGAGGCAATCTGATTATAAATTGGATCACCATTTATCGAGAGAAAACATTTCAATATTCATTTCTTGTGGTATTTGTTTGAATTGTTTTTTTTTGCGTTCTGGATTAGGTAATCGTAACAGAATAGAAATCAGATATAATAGAAAGTACGCTTCTTGTCAGAAGCATGATACCAAATTAACAACATATTGTAAATTTAGAAAAACTAATGAGAAGCATGGGCTCGAGTGGTAAAAGCAGATGTAGTGATAATAGATTGAAGTGATTTGAAAAGAAAAATTCTTAGACTATATTCAATAAAAAATCTTTCACGGTAAAAAAACGAAAGAAATTAGCTAATAAGGGAATTGAATCGATTTTGGAAAGATCATTAGGAGTATCATTTATGAAATTTCTATCTAGGAACTATCACACAAATTTAGTTTTACCCAAAACAACCAAAGAAACGATTTGTAAGTACCTCTTTGGTGAAAGAGAGATGGAAATTTACAAGACGAAGTAAAACACATACTTGATAATCTGAAACTAGATTTAAATGTCTTGGTATATAATAAACCAATAATTTGCGTGCAATTAAGTAATCAAAAGAAGTAATGCGTCTATGCTGGGGATAGATCCTTAGACATACAATAAACCATAAACTACAATGATTATTAACTAAAATGTGCTAATATTATCAATAATGTATGAAAGGTATTGAAACCAATATTTGTTTAGGAACAGATATTATAAAAGGAAAATATAGTATTTTAGAAAGAATAGAAGATGTAATACAAAAAACATCCGAAAAAATAGATATTTGTGAAAGGCCTCATATTGTACAGGATTCTTCACATAAAAACAATTTATTGGATAGTTGTAAACAGTCTTACGAAAGAAGAATGAAGATTAGGTACAATACAAAAATAAAAAAAAATTTATTTTTTGTTAAACAATTCTTGTCCCCAAAAGTAAGAAATTTGCCCCATGGTGATTTTTTAGTACTAAAAGAGAATGAGATTCTTTGTAATATCGGAGAGATACCTTCCTACTATATTTTTGCTCCATTCTCATATGGTAAGACAAAAGAAATACTAAAAGAACAGAAAGATATTTTTGAAAATTTGTAGAGCCAAGCGAGATATATCAACGTGGAAAGAAATGAGATTGAAGAAAAAATAGATGAATTCTACTTCAAACGGGTAAAATCTCTAACGCAGGCTTTAGAGATTTTTAAAACAGATGATAATATACATGAGCGATTGGATATATTTTTACCTAGAGTTGATTTCAAAAATTTATCGAAATATACGTCTCTCATACTAGACAATGTATTTACAAATCATGGACAATTAAATTGTAGAAATATTAGATACATTTCAACCATTAATAAAAATAATGTTCGTTACGCTGAAAAATTTCTTTATAGTGGAATAAAGATAAAACATTCAAATAAACTACCTCCACTAAACTTTATATTATCTGACTACATGGTTAGTATTTTTATGGATCCGTTTTTTACAAATAATGGACCATCTCATGATATTATTATTACTAATGATCCAAATTTACTAAAGCAATATAAAAAAGTGTTTGAAGACCTTTGGAATCACGGTTTGGATGGTTCCCTGAGGGTAAACGATGTCAACTCCTATTTACGAAGAGGTAAAGAAGAATATGAGGTAGATGAATTCACAGAAATAATAGAAAATACACAAAAGACTCAGGAGTTGTTATTCAAACTTATTAACAATGCTACTTTTGAGGTTTTATTAATTTTACCGTCTGTAAATGCATTTCTTAGAGAATATAATCTAAAAATTTGGGAAATGCTAAATAAAAGATCAAATGTAAATATAAGAAATCCTTTTAATAAAAAATTTTATTTTAGAGTCTTGACTCCTACTAATAAGATTGTAGATCAACGAATAAATAACATTTTGGAGACCAATAATAATAAAAAAAGTCACAAACAAAAATTGAATATCGAATTTAAAAAAATTGAATCTGTTACAAAAATTAAAACAACTTGTGTTATTGTGGATAGAAAAACACTTTTGGCGATAGAAACAAAAGACGATTCGCAAAAAGAGATCTGGCGAGCAATAGGATCTGCAACATATACAAATGCAAAATCAACAATTTTGTCATACATTTCTATTTTTGATACAATTTGGAGACAAAAGAAATTGTATGAAAATATCAGAAATACAAATGAAGAACTTTCTGATATAACAGAAGAGCTAAGAAAAGCAGTCAAAGAAATCACATTAATAAATAAAAGTCTTACGGAAGCAAATGAGCAACTTCAAGTTCATGATAAGATGCAACAGGAGTTCATAAATATAGCCGCTCATGAACTTAGGACACCAACGCAGTCGATAGTTGGATATATGGAATTGATAAAAATGAGACCGAAAAATTTTCAGAAGTACTTGGATCCTTTAGGCAGAAATTCAGAAAGGCTTTATAGATTAACAGAACATATTTTAGAGATAGCAAGAATCGAAAGCAAAACTTTAAAATTAGAAATGGAACAATTTGATATATATGATTTGATCGAAGAAACAATAAATGATTTTACAACTAAATACCAAAATAAAAATAATAATGATTTCAGACTAGTCCATATTAATAATAAGGGTTACAATTTAAATGACCGCGAAAGAAACGAAAAAGACAAACTATTGTTATATGCAGATAAAAATAGAATACAGCAAGTAGTATCTAATCTATTAAGCAATGCTTATAAGTTTACAGAGAACGGTACAATAACTACTGAAATAAAAAATGGTCCTGATGATCAAATAATAATCAGTATTAAAGATAGCGGTAAGGGAATAGATCCAATGGTTTTTCCAAGATTATTTAAAAAGTTCGTAACTAAATCTGAAAAAGGAACTGGCCTTGGATTGTATATCTCTAAAAATATTGTTGAAGCTCATGGGGGCAAAATATGGGGTGAAAATATGGCAAATGGTAAAGGAGCAAATTTTGTGTTTATTTTACCAATCAAAAATATTAATCAGGATTTAATAAAATGATATTATTGATTAAAGCTTGAAATGAAATTATATAGTGTAGACTTTTTAAAAAAAGAGAAATTTTGTCCATACAATTTCAAATGAAATAATAAGATAACAAAAAATCGTATTAGTGAATAACTGTTAATTTATTCTCTTTAAGTTAAATGACAAATCAAAGGGCAAATTCAATATAGGATAATTTTAATATGAAAGAGAAAACCAAATTGGAATATGTTTTCTTGTGTTTCTATTTTAGATCCCTTATATTCTTATAGTGCTGTTTCGAACCACGTTGTTGAGTAATAGATGAATATTTGTTTTTGGCAATCGGTATCTTTTCATATGAATCTGCTGTTTTATTAATCCCATATTTTGTGTTAAAGGTAGAAACATCTGTTTGATGTCGTAGAATTTCAGGCTCTTCGTCATAATAAAAAGCGTCAATTATGTCTTTTTTCTCTATATTTAGCCATAAACATTGACCGTCGTATACGTCGGCCAGAAATTTTGGAATCCAAAACTTCGTCTTTTTGGTTAGTCCTTTTTCCACCATAAAGTGATTTTGAGAAATGACTTTTATTTTTCCCATATCTTTACCATCTACCGATTTTACTTTTTGATCCTTTACTTCACTCCATAATATTGTCGGACCAGAAATGGAATTTTCTTTATTCATATATAATCTTTATTGGTCCACAAAGGATATAAGCCTTAATTTTTTAAAATATAGAGAATGATCGGTATTCTTAAACTAATATATCATATGTTGCATAACTAAGATCAGATAAATTGGTGGTTAATCTTACATGGGATAAAGCGAAAGACAAAAAAATAAAATCTGTTGATGATAGAGATTTAGGAAAAATAAAAAATGTATTAAATCATTTTGTTGAGGTCGAAAAAGGAACAATAGGGAAAGACCATTTTTTTATACCAAAATATTATTTTGACAGTTATGATGGTGACGATGTTTGGATTTCTTTAACAGAGAATGAAGTCAAAGAAAAATTTGAAGATCAAGATCATCCTCCTTCATCCGACGTATTTATTGACGATGTATCATACCAGGAAAGAAAGGCATATGTCGAAGAAAAATATCCAGATTTCAACCAAGGAATTCACCCGCGCTATGAAAAAACAGAAAATCTGAACTCCCCTGCTGGGACATCAGTATCAAAACAGGAGATGGGTGTAAGCTGGGCAGAATTGTTGAATAAGGAAGTAAAATCCAACGATGATAAAGAAGTTGGAAAAATCAAGAGCGTTGCACAACATTTTGTTGAAGTTGAAAAGGGATTGGTAAACAAGAATAGATATTTCATTCCCAAAAAATATTTCAAAGAATATGATGGCGAACATGCTTACACAACTATGAATAATGAGGAAATCGAATCAAAATATCAAAGAGACAGTCCTCCATTAGAATCTGATTTGTCTTATGAGAAAGGTGACTATTCTGAATTAATACCTTTCATGGCAAAAGAGCCGGGAATAGAAGTACAAAGCGAAACCAATTCAAAAGAATTGTTAAATGTTCCTTGGGAAGAAGTTATTCATAAAAAAGTGAGAGCTAGTGACGATATTGACGTAGGTGACGTAGACCGAGTAGGTAACGATGTCATAGTAGTAAGAGATGGAGTTGTGAATGTTCATATATATTATATCCCAAAAAAGCTTATTGATAATTACGATGGTAGTTATATATCGGTGAAATTACCATCCACATTGTTAGCAGCAAAATACGAAAGAAAAACAGAACCTTCGCCTGCCGAGCTTCAATTATTGCTAGATGAATCATCTACATAATTATATGAGTTCATTATTTAAAGAAAGACAATTTTTTTAGAACATATTAATTACAATTTTAAAATGTACTATTAATTATTCATTCACCATTTTATTTCACGTATAATTAATCGGTAGGTTAGCTAGTCAAATACTTTTAGTACAACGTTATAACTTTTGTTGTATATATTATATCAATGAGTAATATATATTCTGAAAAGGACAACCGAGAGAAGAGATTTAAAAAAGACGAAGATTTAGATTCGATTCAAGATGATCAAAACGATGTAGGAGCAGCAGAGTCTGATCCTTCGACTACCGGACCTGCAGAGAATTTGAGAGCAGAGGCTGCTGAAACAGTAGACGAGACAGAATCCGATAAAGATTCTGTTTAAACAATTTTTTTTTATTATATTTTAATCGAAGATGTAAATTGCCATTGTTTAAGGGATTTAAAACAGCTCAAACAATTCTAATCTACTCGAATTATATTTTGATCTAATGTGAAGTAAAATGTATTTCCATCTATCTTATGGAATCATATGATAAAAACTAAATAACCAGATTTTTTCAATTCTTCTTTTTTGCTCCATGAAAATACTCACGTGCATGTATTTGATTTAAATAGAAGGCGTTAGCCAACTCCGTGTTTGGCTTGCCTTCTCCCTAGTCACAAGGAACGGAGTCAAAACTTGGACTATTTGTATGGGTAAACTAAAGTAGGCCTTATCGTTTAAATAAGTTATAAAAAGTACGGAATAAGGTCATGTGGTTAAAAAACTTTTCCGAATTATTCATAATTGCAAGGCAACAAGAGATGAATCCTAAAAAGTATTTGTTACATAGGTATTCTTTAGGAAAAGAAGTCCTTTTAAAAATTCCATTCTTTTAAAAATTCCATTAATTAAAGCGCAATTTTTCTTTAAAGTAATGAATAATAAGGTTCCAAAATTCATATATTTTGGATTATTAACTTTTTACCTTTAATTGGATATTATCACGAAATCAACACCAGAACTAATCATGATATTCCTTTGATGTATATCAATCGACAACCTTTAGCCGTACGTGAAGTATTCATAATTAAAAATGTATTCTTATAATTATATGATAATTTATTCACGTAAGAATATGAAGCAAGAGTATCTAAAAAAATAATGGTTATATCGAATTTTGAATATTGGCTCGTGTGCCATCGATATTCGACGTAATTATTTACGACTCAAGGTAATGAGTTGTGGAAGAAAATCTATCAATCTGCAATAAATGGTAGAGGATTTTATGATGTCAACTTTAATGAATATAGAGGAAATCTTACTATCTTAGTAGACAATATTGTTCTTGTAAATAATACGATAATTGACGGTATCGCCCCGTAAAATTCATGTCATGTCTTGTAGAGAAATGAATTTAATGTCATACTTGTCTGCCCTCTCAAATTTATTAATAGATTCATATGAATAGAATTCTACTGCTTCAAGATACAGGAAGATAACGAATACAAATGTGCTAAAAGAAAAATTATAAGTTCATCTTGAGACATGAATGTTGAATATTATAAAGTAAAAAACTACTATCAGGATTTATTTACTTGACTAAGGACTAATAATTTATTGCCTTGAGTAAAAATAAATATGTCGATATTTCAATCATTTGACAATGTGCAGAGTAATTCCAAAAATCGTGTAAGATTCAGTTCTATATTATTCTTTCAGTCTCTGATTAATTGAAATCCTTTTTTCTCTATGATAGAATTTCGCTTATCTGAGTATACTTTCTATTTATATTTTATATTAAATTCATTTTAATATTTCTATTTATGTTATTATAGAATTATTATAAGCGGTTCAAGCTACTGAGTTCAATTTATTTATTAATGCTTTAATTTCTTTTGTACGCTGTGCTTTAATTATGTCTATTTCTGTGGAATCTATTCTTCATTTTAAAATTGTTTACTTTTTGATTTCAATAATGAAGATCAGAATCACGAGAATTTATTATACTCAGAGAAAGGTTTCTAATAAAAAAAGAATATTTCACTTAATATCATCATATGAAATTTTTAAACCAAATTAGTAGCTTTCAGAAGCCTATGTTAAATAGGCTGAATAAATATTTATAATGCAAAGAGAACAAAATAACAAATTGGACAATTTGTTTTAATTTTCAGACTGGAAATCTTTCATTACAAATCGTTGTCTAAGTCAAAAGGATTCTATTGTTATTTTTAGGACTCTTCATATACACTCTAATCTTATGCATATAGCCTATAATATTATTATCATTTTAGTAAATACAATAACGTCTTTAATTTCCTTTCTTAGGATAACTTTATTATTTATTTAACCCGGACCTAATTTCTCCACTTATATTAGATAACACATCCGCTCCACCTAAAGCTATACTTCTAGCTGCATCTCCTAACTGAACAAGAATTTTTTTTGCTTCTTCGGTATTAATATCATCGCTTGCATTGCTAGCTACCCTGGAAGCCAGATCTTTTATCTGTTGTGCCGTACTTTTGATTTGTTCCGTAGTGCTATTATCTGATTGTGGATAAATTGTAATTGGACTTGATATACAAGTAACAACTAAAAAAATAATAGAAATCCGTAACGCAATCATACAATTATATATGTACGTTATACTTTTTATACTTTATTAGTAGTGATTTTTTAAAAAGCGCTCCATTATTGGTTTCTTTTTATTTCATGATATAAAGAATAAAAAAATTGTTGGCTGTATGTTAGCCACTTATATAACATGCTATATTCAAATTATGGAATAGAATAATATTTCATACGATCGTGAAGAACAGCTACAAATAAAATCGGTTATTTCGAAGGATCCTCGTCATGATATTACGTTTACTAAATCCTTTAGTTGCCCCATTCAAGCCATTTGAAGGAAGCTTTCCATTTTCTGTTTTATGGTGATGTCATAGAAATCATACTTTATTATCGTTCAAAACATATAGATTGTCATACGCATCCCTCATACAAATTACATTAATCAGCCGTACGAGGATTTAAGTTTAATGAAAAAAACATCTTTGTTTTCCTTTTTCTTCTGTTTCCCATGCAAAAAGAAATAATAATTAACTAAATATTTTCCGAGAAATAGGTATGAATCATTATATTCTATGGTGTATTAAAATAATTATGATTTGGACCCTGATATCAATTGTTGTCGGAATAATCGTCTTAGTTTTACTTCTAAGATTTTTGTTCGGAATAATATAAGTAAACCTAGGTGTTATTTTAGACACTTGTTTTTGAAATTTCGGCTAATTTTCTGTGAGGTTATTAAAGGATGTTGTATAAATAATATTATGACTAATTATTCATTTTATAAGAAACATAGTTCAAATGATAGCAAGGAGATCCAATAAATGTTCCATACCTTATTCACCCAAAAAATAGTAGAATCCGTTATTTCATTTTATGCTCCTCTTGCAGACGGATTAAAAAGCAATAGAATTGATCAATTACAATATATAAAATCCAGAATTAGGAATAATCCTTTAGAGGTGGAAGAATGGTTCGATAACGAGATTAATCGTATTAAAAATTTTAAGTTGCATAATCTCTCAAATGAATTCAAATGATTTAGTAATATTATCAACGAATTCGAGGATAAAAAAATACTTCAAAACTACTTTAGTATTACTTTAGGAAAGTAAACTACAAATTATACTTACTCTGGATAACGATGATTGTGTTTGACAATTCCTATGGTTCGGTTTTATATATATTGTCTACAGAAACAAAATCGAAAGAATTGACAATTTCATTAGCGTTAATCACGAACCAAAAATGATCTGTTATGATAGAAAATTTATCCGAGGCAATTATTTGTGCTATCTATCTATTCGTGTTAATAATTCTTTTCGTTCCATGAAATTTAATCATTAACTTAGATAACCATCACAAGTAATAATTGATAAGTTAGTGAACAGAATTCATAGCCCGTTGTATAATACATATTCAAATTAGAATAAGTTCTCTGATCCTTAATAAAATCCTTCTTCGTTTATGATAGTAAATGGCGCTGTTAACCTAAGGAAAGATCTATTACTGTGAATGTTATATTCTAACAATCTATGTTATTGAGATTTGTCAGAAATAGAATATCCGCTAATATTGTAATATTTTTCTCTTTATCTATTTTTTTGGCCTCAGTCTACAAAAGACAATAGAAATTTTGCGAAGTTTTTGATATATTTAAATCCTTTCATCTAAGACAGGAGGCAACAAATGAACAAGTCTTCGTATTCATTAATGGATAATTATTCAGTCACGGATAAATAGAGATTAATATCGTTGTAAACACTTCGTTCCTCTTAATAGCCTTTTAAAGTTTGTAGCTTATATATTATTATAATGACCAGCAGAATTCTATGGAGAGGAAGTATATCTTTCGGGCTAGTAAATATTCCCGTTCAGGTTTTTGTAGCCACACAAAAAGATGAATACTCCTCTTTTAACCAAGTAGATAAAAACGGGCACAGAATCAGGTACAAGAAATGGTGTCCTGTGGAAGAACGAGAAGTTCCATGGACGGAAATAAAAAAAGGATATGAAATTTCAAAAGATAATTATGTAATTTTTGAAAAGGAAGACTTGGAGAAAATTAAATTAAAAACAACTCATTCTATAGATATCAACGAATTTATAAACTCTGACGAATTGGATCCACTTTATATAGAAAAACATTATTACATCGGTCCTGATGATGGAAGGAATAAGAAGAGTAAGACAAATTCGTCCCAAATGACCAATAAAGCATATTCTTTATTTGTTAAAATACTAAATGAAACCAATAAAATTGCGATAGGGAAGGTTGTCATAAAAGATAAGGAACACCTTGTTGCTCTAAGACCATATCAGAGAGGTCTTGTCATGCATCAGCTGAAGTACCTCGATGAAATAAGGCCAATGGATGAAATTCAAGGCATTTCTGCTAATAAACAACCAAAAGTGGAGGAAAGAGAATTAAGTTTAGGAAAAACGCTGGTCGAAAATCTGACAAATGACCAATTTGATATAGGTAAATATTCGGATGCTTATATCAAAGAATTAGAAAAATTAATAGCAACAAAATCAAAGGGACAGAAATTTAAAGCTACTAAAGAAGAAAAATTAGAAGAACCTACGGACCTAATTGAGGCTCTTAAAGCCAGTATTAATGTAAAACAGAAATCAAAAAGCAAATGAGATTAAACAAGTGAGAGAAAAGAATAAGCGTATGGCAAAATATTAATACAATTAATCATAGACAAAAAATAATACAAGTGATTATAATGAAACCGATTTGTAATACACTAATAATGTTACTGGAGTAGGAAACCAATATCATTGATATATTGTTCAAAATTGTTTTTTGGTTGTAAGAGAGATAACAAAAAGAAAATAACCAACGAAATAGTAGTGCTAGATCCAATATATAACGAGGAAACAGAAGACTGCTATCAATTACCCGTTATAATCATCTCAAACATTAAAATATCTTTCCTACGAATTGACCATGCGAACGCTCGCAATACCGATTATAAGAAATTTTATTATTTATTATACTCCATCTTTATTGTTCTTAATAGTTTTAATTTGATCTCAATTTTCATTTTTCTTTAGTTTTATTGGTGATGGAAAATAATATTAGGAAAATATAACGAGAAAAGAAATTTTCATAAAACATCCGAACCGAAGGGATATAAAAAAAAATCTGAATACAATAAAGCTTCTAGATTTGTGGTACAAAAACACAATGCTAGTAAATTACATTATGACTTTAGACTTGAAGATAAATTAGAAGGTGTATTAAAATCATGGGCAGTACCAAAAGAGATTTCACTCGACCCAAAAATAAAAAGACTGGCAGTTTTAACAGAAGACCATCCACGGGATTATTTGTATTTTGAAGGCTTGATCCCCGAAGGAGAATACGGAGCAGGATCTGTAATTATTTGGGATAAGGGAACATTCACATCCGAATCGGATATATCAGAACAATTCAAAAAAGGAAAAATTACTTTTGTATTATCAGGTCAGAAATTAAAGGGAAAATTTTATTTAGTAAGAATGAATCTACAAAATGAAAAGGACGGAAAGCAGTGGCTTCTAATGAAAGCCGCAGATGAGTTCAAAACTAAAGAAGATTTAACTATGGCCAAATCAGGGTTTGTTTTGTCCGGAATATTAAAGACAGAGAAAAAGAAGCAATATAAACGAAAACAGAAAGAAATACAAGAGCGAAAAGAGACATTTCAGAGTAAAAAATTACATTTTAAAATGGGAGTAAAATCAAGAGGATCATATCAAAAAATGTTATCGACTCATAAAAATCAATTGAATCAATTTTCAACAATTAAACCAATGTTATCTACATTAGTAAAAAATCCATTTAACAATAAAGAATGGGTATTTGAAATCAAATGGGATGGGGTCCGTTCTATCTTGTTTATTGACAATATAAATGAAATACTTCAATTGCAATCACGAAGTGGTCATATAATTACTCATAGATATCCAGAAATAGTAAGAGCATTAAAGTCTCCAGTTTCAACAAAATCTTTGACACAGTCCGTTGTAAGATGTAAATCAGCAGTTTTGGATGGTGAAATTGTCGTACTGGATAACAAAACAGGACTACCGAGTTTTCAGAACCATCAAAGAAGAATGAATCTTGACGATGAAAGGGATATTGAAAACCTATCTATAGAAATCCCGGCAACTTATTATCTATTTGATATTCTTTATCTTGATGGAACAAACGTACAGAATCTGCCTTTTTTGAAAAGACGAAAAATTTTATCTAAGATTGTCAGCGAAAATCCTAGAATCAAAATTTCGGATTTTATTGAGGGAATTGGTGAAGAAGTTTATGAAACTACCAAAAGTATGGGATTGGAGGGTCTGATAGCAAAAAACAAATCAAGTAAATACGTCCAAGGCAAACGATCTAGTGATTGGTTAAAAATAAAACATATCAGAACTCAAGATTGCGTAATTATAGGTTTTAATAGGGGTGAAGGAGCTCGAGAAAAATACTTCGGCTCACTTTTAATTGCAGTCAGAGACACACAAGGCAAATTTCAGTTTGTTGGACATACTGGAAGTGGATTTGATTCTATAAGTTTAGCACAAATATATGAAAAACTACAAAATCTAATAACAGAAAGATGTGCTGTCGATTATGTTCCATATACTAACCGAGATCCTATCTGGGTGAAACCAGAAATTGTAGCAGAAATAAAATTTAGTGATTGGACAAAAGATAATATAATGAAGTCTCCTATCTTTTTGAGACTTAGGGAAGATAAAAAACCTGAAGAATGTCTTATAGAAAAGCAAAGGTATACAAAAAAAGTAATAGAAACAACGATCCAACATAGATTAAGTGAGAATAAAGAGGCTAACATTCGGATTACTACGGAGAATAACAATCATAATGTTTTTAATAACCATGGCTATTCTTATTTCTCAAATCTCGATAAAGTGTATTGGAATAAAACATCAACTCATCGACAAATTACAAAAAAAGATTTGATTGAATACTATGATGAAATTAGTAAATATGTTTTGCCTTATCTTAAAGACAGACCACTAAGCCTAAGTAGATATCCTGATGGAATCAAAGGAAAATCATTTTATCATAAAAATTGGCATCAAAATAAACCCTCCTTTGTTAGGACAGTAAAAATATATTCTGAATCCGAAAATGGCGGTTTTATTAACTATGTTTTGTGTAACAACAAAGAAACACTTCTGTGGTTAGCTAATTTAGGCTGCATAGAGATTCACCCGTGGTATAGTAGGATTACCGACTTTGGAGATGCAGAGGGAAATGACGGATTGTTATACCCAGAAAAATGTGGTTTAAATTTCCCAGATTTTATCATTTTTGATTTAGATCCATATATATATTTAAATGTGCAAGATAATGTGCCAATTCATAAAGAACCTGAATATAGTCTTAAAGGGTTTAAAGCAACAGTCGAGGTAGCATTAGATTTAAAAAAATTATTTGACGATTTGAAAATAAAATCATATGTGAAGACTTCGGGCAAAACAGGAATACACATTTTCGTTCCTATAGATAATTTGTATACTTATGACCAGACAAGATCATTTGCACGAGTAATAGCTAAAGGTATGACCACGCGGTACCCCAAAAAAATAACTACGGAATGGGACACATCAAAAAGGAGTGGTAAGGTATTCTTTGATTATAATCAAAATAGTAGAGGGAAAACAATTGCATCGATTTTTTCCCCACGTCCTGTGGAATCTGCTGCAGTGTCTTTTCCTGTTAGATGGGAGGATCTTTTAGATGTGGATCCAACAAATTTTATGCTTCTCAATGTTCCAGATATATTAAATAGTAACAAATATAATCCGTGGAACGACCTGATGGGAAATAAACAAAACTTGAATAATATTTTAGAAAAAGCATCGCTCGTTCTATAAGACTGTATTATCCCACCACATTTATTAGACCTCTTAGAGTACTTATGCTGTTATTATTGTCATAAAGTTCAATGAAATGTACTCCCTATTTGTTCTAACATTTAATAAATTGCTCATGTCTTTCGAAACGGGATCTTTTTACGGCATATATACGACGCCATGTTTCTATGTTTATCAAGATAGTAGTAAGTTTTGCCGTTCTAGTCATAAGATGCCGTGTATGATTTTATTTCCAAAATAAATCAAACTCTTATATCAATTGAGAATATGAATTGTAAAGCTGTAAATCATTATCTGTCAACGTGTGTAATGGTTTTCTATTCTATTCGATTGCATGTTTACCGGACTGATAACATTTTCTGATATACGTTCATTGAATTTAATATATGATAAAACACAGCTGGTATGATCATCAAGAATGGATATCAATCAAATGTCTTCTTATTGTCTTATGTGATTTTCAGGTCAATCTGTCGCAACGATTAATATGGATACTTATATTCAAATCTTTTGCATTTTTGTTTCTTTCTGGTGACGTCGTGATTGGCGGCGATAATTATTCAGTAAAATTTTGGATATAATCTTGTATTCAAAGTGACTTCGATAACGGAATTCTATGCAGAGTTTGGTTCTGGAGTGAAATTTTGGATATAATCTAGTATTCAAAGTGAATAGCAAAACTCGGAAAAACTAATGTTATTGAAAATAATGTTCAAACTAAAAAATTACATGTTAAAGATGATTATTATCCGATGAGTTGGCTCATAATTCCTTGAACAGATAGTAGTTATGGTATCAGAAATAGTAATCTGTTGTTATTAAATCATTGAACATGGATGAGACAGCGACAATAACAATAGTGCTACTAACCGTCTGGTGATGTTGTATAGTTGAATGTTTATGAAAATGGTTTTTACCCGGAAATCGTAAAGAAGATTTATTAATTGTTATTGTAGGAATTTCGTTGTTTATATCTACTCATTTTTAGTGGTATTATCCATCAAACACAAATTAAAAACTGTATATGTATATCATACTCTATATCCCCTATCACCTTCTATCAGAAATGGAAATAGTTGTAACCTTACTGCCTTATGCACTCTAAATTTTTTACAGAATTAGAATAAAGAGATTAAACACAACCTTCGAGTCCTTTTTTAGAGCTAGATTCAATTCACATAGTAAAAAGACTATATTTTTTTGGATTAATTTTATATTTCATAAAAAACATTAATTCTGTTGTATTAACTAGTTAGATTTTCATACGGATCATTTTCTAATATTTGCATAATATTGATAAATTTGGTTGAGGAATGCGAAAAGAAAATGAAAATAACTCTCACTAAAATGACCAGCCAAACAAATTAGTAATCGAGAAAAATTCGCTAGTTTTTATAGGAATATAGGACCCAACCTGATAATTCCTAATCATTCATAGCTAAATGGATAAAACCAAACAAAATAATTAAATTAAAAATGAAATAAATATGATTTTATACAATTAATAAAATCAAGAAAAGTTTTACTCATGATTTTTTGTAATATCTTAATATGTTTTCAATTCTGTAAAAAATTTAGAGTGCATAAGGCAGTAAGGTTACAACTATTTCCATTTCTGATAGAAGGTGATAGGGG
>DATGZA010000030.1:0-2840 GCA_035297365.1 Nitrososphaeraceae archaeon | reverse complement strand
ATTATCGGGACGGTAAAAAGTGAATCTAAAGAGGTTGCCTTGGAAATTCTCAGACAAATCATGAAGAAAAGTGAAGAGATAAAAGATATAAGTGAACTTCACATTTTTGGAAAAACTCTAGATAAATAAATATATATATTTTAATTTAATCGTATCCTCAAAATAGATTTACAAAATTTCCTGAATATTATAGCTGCTAAATATAATTCAACTTCAATGAATCACAGAGCAATCATAGTCTGGACATATTACAACCTATAAAACCTCTTTGCAAATTGTATATTTAGACTGTGACAATTAAATTATCTAGAATTATTAAATAGTAAATTATGGACAATAACAATAAATAGATACTATGATAACCTGAATATCGTCTATATTTCCATCTACTTCTTCCATAGCTTTGTAATTCTTTTCTACTTTAGTATATGATTTTAATTATGAATATTAAAATAAGTCTGTAATAGTAAAAGCTAAATACAAGCTGGTAGTATCGTTATAAAATTGGAGTCTTATTTTAGAACCGCTATCGATATTGCTCCAGATGTAATAGTTGTTTAGAAGAAAGTTACCAATGTGAATTTATATAAAAAAATAATGCTTGTTAAATTAATATTTTATAGAACTAATATAAATACTCACTAGCTATATAGTTTTTCTGTATTAGATTTATTTATCTTTCCTTATTATTTGTAATATCTCTTTTTTCCATTTGTCCTTTTCTTTTTCTTGTTGAGATAAATCTTTCCATTTATCATATGCCTTATTAAATGTGTTAGACCATTCTTGACAATTAAGGTATTGTTCAGCATTTGGTGTATTCAATAACTTTTTTTTAGAATTAGCTGTAGTTATTTTTTCATCATTAATCTGTAATTCTTCCATCTTTGAAATTTTTGCTAGATATTTTTTATTATCATGATTATCCAAATACTCTTGTATTACTGGCTTATCTATATCGCGCCAAAAAATTAGTCCATCAGCAGAATTGGATGCTATGGATAAAGTAGCCTGTATAAGGCGGTCTGTCGGAGGATTATATCCTTGTCTAGAATAGTTATAAGTAATAATAGGATAGACAACATATCTAATAGGCTTTTCAAAAATTTCTTTAAATATGGTAAATTCTTTTTTTAAGGTAGAAACATTGTAATAGCATCCACTGGCTACAATTAATCCTTCTGTAAAATCATCATATTTATTAGCTACTTTGTCAGTTCGCTTACCTTGAAAATATATTGTTGGATAAAATTTAACATCTTTGTCTTTATCTTTAAGTGCTTTAATAAGCTTAGAGTATTCCATAAAATCAATATTTAATTTGAATTTGGTTTCGTCTCTAGTACTTTTCCAATTAAAATCGTCTATAGTAAATCCCTCAAATGATTTTGGATATTTCTTTTCAAGAGAATTAAAATATTTTATCCATCCTTTCCAGTCATAATTTGTATTAGAATCACCTTCTGAAGGCGGACGGAGAATTACTATTATTTTTAGATTAGTATTCTCTGCAGATTTTAGTAATTCTTCAGTTAATTCTGCATATTCATGATTATAGTTATTCATGGCAAAGTAGTATTCATGAAAGCCTTGGTTAAGAAGCGTGTATATTGCATTTTTTTGCCCTTCTTCTTTCAAATTTTGGAGAATAAGACTATTATTTATAGGGGTCCAGACACCAAGAATAACAACATTACTATTATCAATGATATTTTTATTTATTGGAATAATTTGATTACTACTACTATAATTTCTATCTTCAATATTATTTTCTGCATTTATATTTTGTAACAAATTATGGTCATATGTATTAGTTGATAACAATAACATTGAATTGTTTGCTATAAAATTCAATACAGAGAAGGAATAGATATGTATTATATTGAGAAGGCAATTGAAACAATAAAAAAAACTTATGGTTAATAAAGATATGAACAATATTAAAAAATTAATAAAAAACACGAGATTCTTGTTATTCCCAAATATATATACTTTAACTGTTTTAATGGCTAAAAATAATTAAATAATTCAATCAAAACAATTTTCTAACAATAAAAGCTAAATACAAGGTGGTAAAACCTTCCTAGGTGATGGATTCAACTCACGACCATGGTACTGAACATGTAGATGAACCCCCACAAAGGTGACCATATTGATAATATTTTCAGTTTATGTTTTAATTAAAACAGAATATAGTTTACAATATATTTAAACATATTTACCATAGCTTCACAGTTACTAAAAAATTATATCTTATATGTATATTGGTTTTCAAGTCCAGCATTATGTTCCTTATTTACGATAATTTTCTTTTGGAACGGGGAAAATCCTGTTTACCATTTTAATTGGAAGTATAAAATATAAAGAACTTTAGAAGTTATTAAAAGCTTTTAAAGTTTACGATTAAATCTTTGTTTTCAACCTAAATTCAGTGAGGAAATTAATTTTCGAACAAGAATTTAGTAGAATTAGCTATTTATTTCAATTTACAATTATTGTAAAATGATTCTTTATATTGACACATAGAAAAAATAGCTATATAGAATAAATAATATAAATTTTACTCCTATTTAAGAAATCATCTTTATTTAATCTTAAGAAGTTTGTTTCACTATTCTTATAACTTTATAAAATATAATATTATCAGTTAAACAAATAATGACAGACTTTCATTTTGTAATTATCGGGACGGTAAAAAGTGAATCTAAAGAGGTTGCCTTGGAAATTCTCAGACAAATCATGAAGAAAAGTGAAGAGATAAAAGATATAAGTGAACTTCACATTTTTGGAAAAACTCTAGATAAATAATATATATATTTTAATTTAATCGTATCCTCAAA
>DATGZA010000029.1:0-4823 GCA_035297365.1 Nitrososphaeraceae archaeon | reverse complement strand
TGCATATTGTAAATCTGAGATATCGTATTTACTTAAAGACAGTGTGATTCATCAAGATACTTCTTTTAATTATCTAAAAAATAATAATCAATTTTATGTTGATTATAGACGAAAGGGATTTTATTTAGAAGTGACTATCACCGCTAGTAATAAACTTGATTCTGCAAAGGTTTCTTATCTTGTTGGAAATAAAATTAATAATTATTTTGACAATGCCTTAGTAATCTCAAAGCCTAATCTTTCAATATCATATTCAGGTTCCACTAAAATTGAGGGTAATATCTTATCTTCTGCTAATCTAATTACACAAGGTAAAATATTCGGCATTTCCTCTCCTGATAAAAACTACTTGGATGGTAAAATTATTCGCCAGGATAATATTCCCGGGAAATTGGAATATGATTTTATATTTGATTCTGTTTCAAATAATATTCATATCAACCACAGCAATAGTTCCATAAAAGAAGTTATTTTAGATACAATATCCAGGCATGATTATTTAATTGAATCTGATCAAGATCTGTTAATAAGTGGCTTTCAGAGTAAACCTCAAAAAATAAAGAAAGTAATTATAAAGTCAAATAAAAAGGTTAATATTAAAGGAATCATTAGCAATTATGATTTAGAAATATATTCAGATTCGACTGTCACTATAGATGAAGATTCTCAAATAAATAATTTATTCGTTTTATCCAATAATGGAATAGTCATTTATAATTCTATTTTACAAAATATTCAATTAATATCTTATAAAGATATTAAAATGTATGATGCAAACTTAAAGTATCCTTCTTCGTTAGGCATTTATGTTAAAACTTCTAATAAAGATAATCTTAAAAACCTTATCTCTCTAGAAAACAGTATTGTTAATGGGACCATAATACTTGTTTCAGATATAATCGGACTTCAGGCTAATAAGAGTAAAATTCAAATTGATGAGACATCTTTACTAAATGGAATAGTTTATTGTGAAAATAATTCTGAAATTAAAGGTAATATCATAGGAAGTGTTTATACTTATAATACATTTTTTTATCAAGCTCCAACTGAATATGTAAATTGGTTAATAAATTTAAATATTAATAGAAATAACTTTGCAAGCAATGATTTTCTTTTACCTATATCTCCTAAAAATAATAAGTTTAAGATATTAAAAGAAGTATGGTATTATTAATCAGAGTTATTAATGGAATATCTATAAATAAACATATAAAGCAATACATTCATTGTAAATAATCCAGGAGTTATAAAGTATTGCATAAGAGGCTGCAGAGGATATAATGAAATCTATTTCAGAATCTAAAGGTTTTACTATTATTGAATTGTTGGTAACAATCAATATTGCTTTTTTAGTAATTTTTTTCATAATTACTTTCTACATTTTTATTTCGAAATATTCATTAGGAATAATGAATAATCTTGAATTAAAAAGTAAATCTTTTTTATTTCTAAGTAAGAGTAACTCCATATTAAAAAAATGTGATTACTTCTTAATTTACGCCTACAATGATTCCTTAATAATAAATACTTCCGATAATCATAATATTTTTTTCTCAATAGATAATTGCAAAATAGATGGAATTGAAATGGATTTTAATTTAGACCAAGCTCAGTTTAAATTTTTTAAAGATAACGAGGAAATATTAGGTTACAATCTTGATGCTAGAATTAAAAATGAAAATCAAGAAATAACTCTTAATTCAAAAGAATTGAATGAAATTTCTATTATGTCAATAATGAATGGCAGGATTTATCAAATATCCTATTATAAAGACGATGTTTCATCTAAAAGATTTAAAAATATATAGTAAATTTATTCATTGACCTAAAACTCAAAATAACCAATCAGATTGTGCTGTTACTAGATAAGAAATATTAACTTCATCAACCATGCTTCAGTTCCTCCATCTAAAGGGACAATATTAGCAAGCCGATTATAGTTTGAGCCCCTGAAGCTTGCATTAAGGTTATTATTAAAAACAACAAAACGTAATATTAAAACAATTACCGCTTGAGACTGTAGAAAGTCCTCTGCCTTGTAGTTACGGACATTCATTAAACTATATTTGTCATTCCTAATTAGATATATAGTGGATTATTTAAACAATAAATGTAAGGACTCCACCCTGGATACTTATCTGCCAATGGATCAGGAGAAAGCCACCTGCCTATCTCTGAATCATAATACCTCGCTCCAAAATAATCAAGATTAGATTCAGTGTCACGTTCTTTCTGAGTATAACGTTAATTAATTTTACTTTTATACTACTTTTTTATAACATAAAATGAATCAATTACGATTCTATTATTCCAGAAGTACTTTGTAACATACTTTCTAGATAAATTTGGTTTTACTATAAATAATTTAATAGATTTTTCAAAATAATTAAACTTATGAATTAAAGTTAAAAAAAATTTACTTTCACCAATAACTATCATGCCCAAAAATCTACCAGATGTATCTATTATGCCGATTTCATTTTTTTCATATAAATATTTTCTAATATTTGGATTACTTTTAGTAAGCTCAAAATATAGTGTATAATTTTTACTTTTGGCCTCATCTATATGTACATCCCAATGATGTCTTCCTTCTGACCAATATTTTTCGAGCCATATTTCACCAAATGTAAGGTAATCAGAACCATTGATCAGTATTGAGTCTTTATTTATTGCAAATTCCCCTACAAAAACTCCCAGTTTTTTAGCTTTATTTATATTCCCACTAAATCCTTTTTTTCCCGCCAAAATATTAAAGCAGAAAAGGAAATAGGATATGATAGATAAAAAAAGAACTAAAATTATATGCCATGATTTTATTTTAATTTTCATCATTAAACCTATCTCCATTTTCAGATTTATCTTTTGCATGATAGAACATGCTCGAAAAATCTTTACCTTTATTCTTTTTTTGCATACTTTGGTATCGTTCATTAGGAACGGTCATCCATACTCCTGTGACCCCAGGTGAAGAAACTTTTTTCAATAGAGGACTTGTTTTAAAACCCCCGGCTTTAAGTACTTCATCCACTAAATCCATACAATTATTACCTAATAAAATATAGAATTGTTCACCAGATTTTTTCCCAGCATCTATCATCATTTCATCTGTTTTTTCATCACTTTTTATTCTGTATGCGAAATTATAAGGATTAGTCATATCATTAAGAATGACATTTTTAAACTCTTGAAGATTCAAAAATTTTTCAGGCTTGAAATCAGGAGGTCCAAATATTCTTTTAATACCCCCAATAGTACCATTCTTAGATAAATACCACCATCCTTTTTCTTCATTCCCAATCAAAACGGCTGCATGTCCCAAGCCACTTGCACCTTTACTTGCAAGCAAAACAATTACATCCCTTCCATCCGGATCAACCAAATTCACAGGATTATTCAAACAATAATTATAAGGACTCCATCCCGGATACTTATCTGCCAATGGATCAGGAGAAAGCCACCTGCCTATCTCTGAATCATAGTACCGAGCTCCAAAATAATCAAGATTTGTTTCAGTGTCACGTTCTTTTTGAGTGAATTTATATTTGTCTGAACCATTACTAACATAGCTGCTTATTATTTCACCGAATGGAATAATCATAGGTAGCCGATACTGTACCATTACTTCCAATAGTCTGCCTTATTGAACCAAGATGGTCTTTATTGTAAAATGATTTATAATCACTCCTGATCACTTCATAATAAATTTCACCATCTTGCGGATGCACATGTGGAATATACTGAAAGCTAACATCCACTTTACCTATCATACCATCAGCACCAAGTTGATAAATTTAATACTGGTAAAAGTAGTATAAAATGTGAAATGTTATTTAATTGAGTCATTTGAAATTATTTGGTTTATCATTACCATTATGTCTTTAGGCATAAAATAGATTTTATCATTAATAGAGATTAAATAATCATTAAAACAATATATCTTTCGATAATTTTCATAGTAAAATTCTATTTTCCCTCTTGTATCTAGATTAAGATCAGCTTCTGATAAATTTTTAATATAACAATTAAATTTTTTCACAAAATTGTTAATTTTGTTTTTTGGCACATTAACATTATTTATAGAACCAAAAACAGTATCAAATCTATCACAGGATACTCTGGCGGGTGTCTCAATTTCAAAATCTACATATTTAATGATAACTGTTTTTATATCCTGAGCTTTAATATTTATATTTATACAAAAAATTATTATGAAAAATAATAAAGTTTTCATTATTTATTTACTCCTTTATTTATTTTTTGTGGGATCATCTACATTAAAATACCAACCCTCATGATCTGTTCTTGTATTCTCATTCTCGTTTATTTCTCCTAATTTTTCAGCAGTTTCTCTTTCGCTACCATCAATGACACGTTTTTCTTCTAAATTATCATAACTTTTATCTTTTTCATTTTTGGCTTCAAAATATTCCTTGGTTTTCGTATTCCTTTGTTTTGCATGATCACTTTCATGTACTAACATAGTAGAAGGTGATAAACTTTTACCATTTGAAGTTTCCATAGCTAAACTCGGATTCCAAATAATCATATTTTTACCTGGATGAAAAATATTGTTTTCATTGCTATTATTCGGAGAAGCTAATGTAATAGTATATTTTTGATTTTCAATAACATCTTTTAAGGGACCCAAGGCATCTTTAGATTTTAGATATTCAACTGTTTTCCAAAAAATTTTCTTAAAACTTTCTGATGTTCCTTGTGCAAAGACAATTTTTCTTCCATCCGGATCAACCAAATTCACAGGATTATTCAAACAATAATTATAAGGACTCCATCCCGGATACTTATCTGCCAATGGATCA
>DATGZA010000028.1:0-12244 GCA_035297365.1 Nitrososphaeraceae archaeon | reverse complement strand
TCCATATCCATGCCGCCCATGCCGCCCATGCCGCCCATGCCGCCCATGCCGCCCATGCCGCCCATGCCGCCGGGCATCCCGCCTCCCATTCCTCCTGGGGGAGCCTTTGATTTGGATGATGCAATAACATCATCTATTCTTAACAGCATACATGAGGCTTCAGTTGCAGATTTTATGATTTGTTCTTTAACCACGACTGGTTCTAAAATATTTAGTTTGTACATGTCTGCTACTGTAGCATTTCGTACATCTATTCCTGTCCATTTAATTCCTTTACCTTGCTTAGCTCTCAATTCTGCCATTGTATCAATCGGATCCATACCAGCATTTTCTGCAAGACAGATTGGAAGTGTTTCTAACGCTTCTGCAAATTTCAGGGCAGCCAATTGTTCTCTACCCTCCAATTTGCTAGACCAAGATCTTAAATGATTGGCAACAAACGCTTCTGGAGCTCCACCACCTGCAACTATCGCTGGTTTTTCTAGAACATCTTTCATTACCATAAGTGCATCATGTAATGATCTATCTGCCTCATCAACTACTCTTTGAGATCCGCCTCTTACCAATATTGTTACAGCTTTTGGATTCTTGCATCCTTCAATGAAAACCCATTTATCGGTCTCTACTTTACGTTCTTCCACTAGATCGGCAGCACCCAGATCTTTTGATGTGAGATCATCGATGTTGTTAACTACCCTACCACCTGTGGCTTTTGATAATTTGTACATGTCACTTTCTTTTACTCTTCTTACTCCCAATATCCCCTCTTTGGCAAGATGGTGTTGTGCTATGTCATCCATACCTTTTTGACATAAAAGAACATTTGCGCCAGCACTCTTTATTTTTTCTACCATTGCTTTAAGCATTCTGTTTTCTTCCTCAAGGAACATGTGCATTTGTTGAGGATCACTAATACGAATCTCTGCACTGATTTCTGTTTTTTCTATTTCCAATGCAGAATTAATCAAGGCTATCTTTGCCTTTTCTATTCGTTTAGGCATTCCTCCATGAACAACTTCCTTGTCCAGCACAATGCCTTTAATTAAAGCAGTGTCATCTATTGCGCCACCAGCTTTCTTTTCTACCTTGATATTATCTAAATCAACCTTTATTGATTTGGTTTTTTCGTTAGTCTCTGCAATTTGACCAGTTGCGTCTACAACAATTTTACTCAATGTTGGGCTATCCTCTGAAACTAATTTTGAAGCCATGCATGTATTAGCTATCTTTATTAACATTTCTTTGTCATCGGTTTTGATTTTTATGGCAAGTTTCTCCAAGACTTTTAAAGCTTCTTCTGCGGCAGCAGTATAACCATCAATAATAACTGAGGGATGTACATTTTTTTCCAATAATTGTTCAGCCTTTTCTAATAATGCACCGGCAAATATAACGGAAGAAGTGGTACCGTCTCCTACTTCATTATCGACAGATTTCGCCACTTCAACAATCATTTTAGCTGCAGGATGCTGAACATCTATTTCCTTGAGGATAGTAGCACCGTCGTTAGTTATTGTTACATCTCCAAGAGTATCCACTAACATCTTATCCATTCCTCTTGGTCCTAAACTTGATTTAACAACTTCAGCTACTAGTTTTGCTGCAGTAAGATTATTTCTCTGAGCTTCTTTACCCCTATTTTCTTTTGTTCCTTCTCTTAAAATAACTACTGGTACACCACCAGCACTTGTTTGAATTGACCCCATACTCATCTTCTATTCACCTAATATAATACTCAAATTGAAATTTATCCTATTTTTATAGTTTTACCTTAATCATTTTTAGATAATAGCTAATTTAACAAGTTTTTTTTCTTATCTTCAAATTTTGACCTGAATCTTGGAATATTAATAATAAATCGTTCGTGTTTTCCTTCTCCAATTTTTTCAAGTTCATCATACACATCCACATTAAACATCACCTTTCTACCGTCCACAGAGTCCACTGTTGCATTTAATTTGATTTTAGACCCTACGGGGGTTGCAGCAAGGTGTTTTATATTCACGATTGTACCAACAGAATCCCATTCTTTATCTTTCAAATAATATTCCTTTAGAAGAAGTCTGCAAGTTTCTTCCATTTCAGATATCATTGAAGGAGTGGAGAGAACATTTTCTCCTTCCCATAGAAAACCCGTAGTCTGATTGGAATCGGTTTTAATGGTTCTTTCTTTTTTCGAGCCTATTTTAATATCAAAATCCAATTCTATCCAATGTATAAATCGGACATAGAATTATTAAATTGATTGATTATTTTATTATACCAGTCTTATTAAGAATTTAATAATTAAAAATCATATGGTTTTGTTGTCAAATCCATATTCTTTCCATCTGCTTTTTACAAGCAACTCAGTTTGTTCATCAACAGTGGCCAACCTCTGGATTTCACGCAAATACCCTTCTTCTTTTGTTTTTGTTGTCGCATCAATACCCAATTTTGATCCCAGATTTAAAAGAGGTGCGGCAGGGTCTAGCGTGTCTGAAGGAGCATTATCAATAATTATAATATCCCTTTTAGGATCTGATTTTGTAGTTATCGCCCATATGACTTCGTTAATATCATGTACATTGATATCATGATCGACTACCACAAATATTTTTGTTAATGATAGCTGGCCCATTCCCCATAATCCCATCATTACCTTCTTAGCTTGTCCAGGATACCTTTTTTTTATCGAGATAATAGCCAATCCCTGAAACCAACCGGACGGCGGCATAGAAAAATCTACAACCTCTGGTTGAAACATTTGGATCAAAGGCAGGAAGGACTGTTCAATGACTTTGCCCAGATATGCATCTTCTAAAATTGGTTTTCCAACTACGGTTGTAAGATAAACAGGATTTTTCTTCCTCATTATACCGGTTAAATTAAAAGTAGGATACGGTTCAGGAGGAGTGTAAAAACCGGTATGATCCCCAAAAGGACCTTCTGTTCTGATTTCATTTGGATCTACATATCCTTCCAAAACTATCTCTGAATTACATGGAACCTCAAGATCAACCGTTTTGCATTTTACCAATTTAACGCCTTTTTTTCGTACTATACCAGAAAAGAAAAATTTATCCATTCCTTCAGGGACTGGAGCTACTCCACTGAAAATTGTAGAGGGATCTGTTCCAATAACAATTGCGGTTTCAATACGCTGGTTTTGTTCTCTCATTATTTCGTAATGTTGAGCACCACGCTTGTGTGTCTGCCAATGCATTATTGCTTTTTTTTCATTAACTATTTGGATCCTATAAACACCTATATTTCTGATTCCAGTTTCCGGATGTTTAGTAATTGTCAATCCGAATGTAATAAACCTCCCAGCATCTTCCGGAAAAGATTTCAATACAGGTAGAGAGTTTAGATTCCCTTCTTCAGTCTCAATTAGCTCGGTAACTGGACCAGAATCTACGTATTTGGGAGCATATTCTCCTATTTCCGAAAGTTTTGGAAGCACTTTAAGTTTGTCAAATATACTCGATGGAATTTTCATCTTTGTTAGTTCAGTAATTCTCCTTCCAATTTCTCTAAAGTCAGATAGATTAAGAGCTGTCTTTACCAAATCTAGTGTACCAAAAATATTGCCTAGAACCGGGATATCATAACCTTTAATATTTTCAAATAAAACAGCAGGAGATTTTCCCGAATAAATCAATCTTCTCATAATTTCTGCAATCTCAAGGTTGGTATCGACTTGAGTTTTTACCCTATGAAGTCTTCCACTAGTTTCAAGAGCTAGTAAATATTCGGTTAAACTATCAAAAACCATTAATCTTAATATTATCGTGACTTTACGTTATAAAAAGTCAATTACACCTATATCTCCAAAAACAGAGCACTATGATTTTTACTTGTATATCGAATACGTGACAATTGAAATATTTATTTCAAATTTATTTATAGAACTCAATGATGCTTTATTATTCCCCAAACAATCACAGCTCCTATGAATCCAAAAAGTCCAATAAGTACATGAAAATCGAATGTGTTTAAAATATGTATAATATCATTTATTGTAAATGACACAAAAGTAGATCAGGTTATATATTTATATTCGATCATAATCAAAATTATAAATAATTTACCAAAAAATTATTTACAACTTTAGAATAAAATGCATATTAATTCGATTTTATTCGATATTAAAAACTATACTATCTAACTAAATTTCTTGTAGTATGTAAAAATGGAAAATATCAATTTTCAAGCATAAAAATTTTTATTGGAAAGAATTTGTAAATGAATTTTGCTAGTTAATACAGTAAAAGCAATCTCTTAACTGTTTTAAAATTCGGGCAGTAGCACCCCAAATTATTTGGTTATCATATTTGAAAAGAAAAGAATTTGAAAAATTCTTGTATGAAAAATTATTCGAGAGACTTTCAAAGAGATCGAAAATTTCTATATCAAGGATACCTGATACTTCATCAGATAGGATTTTTGGTTTATGTATTCGTTCCTGAATTGTTATGTAAGGTATTATTGTAAAATTTGAAGTTAAGGTTCTAACTGCTTTAAGAGAACCTTTGATTTGGTCAGGGGTAAAATATAGATCTATTTCTTCTTTTGTTTCCCTCAAAGCAGTATATAATAATGAAGAATCAGTGATCTGAAATGTACCCCCAGGAAAAGATATTTCGTCTCTATGGTATTTCAGATTCGAGCTTCTTTTAGTCAAAATAATTTTGGGCGTAGAATCAGTGAAATGGATTATTATCAATATTGATGACAGTTTAAAGTCGGTGGGAGTTAGAGAATAATAATCGATATGAACTAGATTTGGTTCAATTTTCTTTATTATTTCTTCTTTGCTTAGATACAACAAGAAATGATTATTTGATATTATTTTTAAGATTTTATTTATTTGTGCTTTTTTAAAGTCAGAAGTGCGTATCTTGCATATAAGAGGTGTCAATTTCGCAAGAAAAACAATTGTATTTTATACTGCTGAAGGTGAAAAAATAGTGTATTAGTTGATTATTAATTATGAATTAAATCCGCCAAAGATTTTGCCAGATGAGTGTTTTGATCGTCACAGATTGTTTAAAGACATTGAAAATATCAAAGGAAAGATATCTTTATTAGAAAAATATGTAGACGGTATTCATTTTACTGATTCTGTTCTAGGAATTCCTAGACTTTCAAGTATATCCATGGCAGATATCATAAAAAGGTCAACAAAGAATCCACTGAAAATTTCTTGTAGTGTAAGAACAAGAGATAGAAATTTTACAGCCATGTATCAAATTGTTACTGATTCAATATTATCAGAAATTGATAGTTTGTTGATATTGCTAGGAGACGAACCAATTAAAGGACCCAAGAACAATAATCCAATAATACCAAGTGTATTTGTTTCTGAATTGAATAAACAAGGATTTAATAAAATTGTGAAATTAAATTTATCAATTCCCAACAAAATCAGCAATTCTACAAATATCCAAAAAAAGATTGAAGCAAAACCGTATGCATTTGTTACTCAATCCATTGAATCTTTAAATGATCTAGAGAAAATAGTTGACACTGTAAAACCATTTAAGATAAGGGTAGTTGCTTGTATTATGTTACCTTCTGAAAAAAACAGAAAGTCTGCTGATGCAATAGGACTTGATTGGAAGGAATACGAAAAAGCACCTATTGACTTTATTACTAATGCAGGAAAACTAGCTGATGAGATCTTGTTAACTTCTCCTAATCATTTTGCATTGGCCGGAGATATACTTTATGAGATCAGATGCTAAGAGTGTTGTTTTTTAGAATGTATCATCTCGGATTTTAATTCGTAGAGTACTTGTCTTTGATACTGCTTCAACCCATCATCCTCAGTTAAACGTGGTCTTCTATAGTCAATTTTTATATCTTTTTTTATTTTTCCTGGTCTACTAGTAAATACGACTACTCGATCTCCAAGGCATATTGATTCGGTGATATTATGAGTAACAAAAATAATTGTTTTGTTGGTTTTTGCCCATATTAATTGTAATTCAACCAATAACAAATCTCTTGTCTGAGAATCTAATGCAGCGAATGGTTCGTCCATCAATAAAACCTCCGGGTCTAAAACCAAGGACCTCGCTATGGCTACTCTCTGTTTCATCCCACCTGAAAGTTGATATACATAAGCATCGGCATATTTGGAGAGTTGCATCATGTCCAAATATTGCATGGCTATCTCTAGTCTTTTCACTTTTTCTACCTTTGCCATTTTCAAACCGAATTCAACATTATCTATTACTTTTAACCAAGGAAACAATGCATTTTCCTGAAATACTATAATTCTGTCTGGTCCCGTTTCAGTTATTTGTCTACCATTTAGGATTACTTGTCCCTGGGTTGGTTTATCTAAACCTGCCAAGATGTTGAGAAGAGTTGATTTTCCACATCCAGAAGGCCCCACAAAACATACGAATTCGCCATCTTTTACTGAAAGATTGATGTTTTCAACTGCATTTATTTTTGTTGATAGCTTGCCTTCGTTTCTTGTAAAAGATTTGGTAACATTTTTTATTTCTAATTTGACCAAGAGAATACGCCTCCAAATCGCTAAAAGCTATTCCAAAAAGTTATTAATATGGGAGTAGCATAAGAATGAGTCAAAACGAATGAAATACTCATGGTTCCACAATAAAAAACATCTCTAGAATTGGTTTTTGCAAATGATCCACAGTATACTCGCACCGCATTGATATAAAGAATTCGATTATTGATAGCATCATAGTATGTTAAAATTTTATGCGGGTTCACGGAATTTTTTGGGTTATGAACCATCATTCACATTTATAAAAATTAGCAAATATAAATAATAGCATTTTAACAAATCAGTTATGATATAGTAAAAATGATTAATTTTTCAAAAGTGACAATATTTCATGTATAGAAGCATTTGTTTTAAAACCTGTAGGACGGAAAATTGTTCTTGATGCATTAAAACCAGATAAAGATAATTTTTCTATAGTCTCCATTAATTTTATAGGACTGGTTCTAAGCATTGAACCAATCTCATCCAATGAAAAATAATACGGAATATCATCTAATTCTTGAAAACTCGTTGTAAATATTTTTTTTATTTGTCTGAAGAGGCAATTTGTTTTGGAATAATCTTGCTCAAGATAGATTTCATTAATTTTTGATAAAATTTTTTTATTGTATAGCTTGCCAATCCATAGCTGTCCAGCAACACTAGTCTTTACATTACATATTTGACATTTCTCTGTTGTAGAACGAGATGATTTGAATGCGTTTCTATCACCACATTTAAAACAATGTTGAATGTATCCGATGTTAGAAAAAACATCATTTGCTTGGTTTTTGCTAAAGGATAACTGCAGAAAAATTCGAAAATAGTGTCTATTTGAATGAGCAAAAACTGGTAATACTGTCATTCCTAATCTTGCTGCTTGTAAAGCTATTGAAGAAAGAAGAAGACGTGTAGCAACTTCATTGGAATAGGTATTATTGATAGAGATACCAGAATATTTTCTAAGACATACGTTTTGATAGATTCCACTTAAAACTGCGGTATCAGTTGCAGTAACAGAAATCAATCCACCGTTTTCGATTGAACGCAAAACACAATCAATAAATGGTGCTGGACTCCCGAATGGGTCAAGATCTATGATTGAAAATCGATCATTATGCAGAGAAGAATGACGCGAGATCAGAAATTTGCATACTTCAGTTGTAGAAAAAAAACATTTGTCAAGTATTGAATTTAGAGCGGCTGATTCTTTTGCTATATCTATTGCTAGCTCGTTTACATCATTTATAAAAACACGTGAAACTTTTGGCACTTCGACTGCTACCCTTAATCCTCTAGGTCCAATACCTCCAAAGGCATCAGCAAAAGTAACCTCTCCGTTATTATGATTATCTTCCAAAAAAGCATTATAAAGATAAATCGAAATATCCCTATTCAATTCGGCTAAAGGATTGAAGAATGCAGGGTAATGGGGTGGGACTTTATCTTCCAATGATGATTTGGGTACGAGTAAATTGGTTTTTCCTTCCCTTATTAATTTTAAAGTTGTTGTAATAGCAGTATCCATGTGCTTTGGTTTGCCAATAGAATTGTGATCTAATTGTTATATATAGTCAATTTTATGTTATAAACTGTTTTCAGTAATTTTAAATTAATACAATAGTGATTGAAAGATAGTAATCAATGCTGCTGTGTGGAGTGGATGAGGCGGGTAGAGGTTCAGTCATAGGTCCTCTTGTAGTAGCAGGAATCATGATAAAAAAGTCCAAAACGAGGAATCTAGATGAAATTGGAGTCAGGGATTCAAAGAAGCTAACAAGAAAAAAGAGAAATGCTTTATTTTATGAAATTCTTGATATTGCTGAATTTACTTGTGTTTATAAGATTGGGCCTAAAGAGATAGATGAAAGTGTCCTTCGAAACAATCTCAATAAACTGGAAGGAAGAGTAATGGCTAATATAATTAACCACTTGGAAGGAGATATTGCATATATAGATTCTTGTGACGTAAACATTGAAAGATACACAATGTTACTCAGATCACATTTAAATCCGTACAATAGCAATGTGAAGATTTTTGCTATGCATAAGGCGGATATATTGAATATTGCAGTATCAGCTGCTTCAATAATTGCAAAGGTGATAAGAGACAAAGAGATAGAGAATCTTCAAGAACAGTTTCACAATATAAACATAGGCAGCGGATATCCTGCAGATAGAAGAACCATGGAATTCATTAACAATTTGATACAAGAGAAAAATAATTTTCCAGATTTTATTAGAAGATCTTGGAGCCCTGTAAAAAATATTTTAGAAAAGAAGCAGAAAAAAATTTATGATTTTTTTTGATTGTAGGTCGCATGTATCAATCCATGATCCTTATCATAAGGATCGAGATTGATAATTTGTTCTATCTTAAATCCGCTATTTTCTAGTTTCTTTGCTTCCTGAAGAATAATTGATTTGGGATCTTTTGTAACATCGATGCTTCTGGCTTTAATAACCAGCAGAATTTTTCCCTTATCCCTTAGAAACATATTGCAATTATTTATTGCAATTTCTGTCTGATCAGGTTGTGCTATATCGCAATAAACAACATCAATCTCACCATACGTAGAAAAATATGAAGACGGTTTTCTAGCATCTTCGATAATTGGAATAATATTTTCTCTTTTATTAGCAACATTTTCAATGAGTTCTCTAGCTACGCGAATGGACGACTCAATTGCAAAAACCACACCAGAGCTTCCTATTATATCAGAGATATGACTTACAGTAGTTCCTGTGGAAGCACCCAAATAAAGAACGTGTGATCCATTCTTGATTGGCAGATTCTTTAAACCTTTCAGAAGCGATGCTGCCAGTTTACTTCTATATGGATCCCAAAGTCTATACTCTTCCTTATCGTATAGAACAAGTTTCTCGCCGTAAACGTTATCTCCTTTAACAAGATTAAGAGTAGCTAACTGTTTTTCCCCGGTAAAATTAACCCATCTATAACCATCAGCTAAGTCATCCTTCTTTGCTTTTTCGTAGGAAGAGTTATAGAGATTATTTTGATTATCATAATCATCACTTTTATCTTGCATATAATAGAAGTGAAGGAGTCGTTAATCAATATATAGATATTTACTTAAAAGAGGAACAGAAAAAAAATCAAAATCTATTTTTTCTTGAAAATTTTCTTTTATATTTTTTATCAAATTTACGACTTGTACTTCCACCTTCCCTTCCTCTACCATATCCTTCTCTGGTCCTGCTTTTGTTATAGCCAAATCGCATTTGTTCTCTTTTAAAGGTTTTTTGTTCGATCTTTGGTTCCTTATATTTTTCTTGAATTTCCGCAATTCTTTTATTTAATTGATCAAGAAGAGCTGGATCTTTTTCGCCTTTTCTAAAAAAATCTATCCTTGCTGCAATAGCAATTTTTGAGGCTATTGTTCGTGCCAATTTTCCTCTTTGCCATTTTGGTGCAGAATGCAGGACAGGATGTTGAAAGATAAGTCCGTGTTTTGGTGGGGGAGCACCTGTTTTTATAGATCTGAAGAGTGCTTTTTCAGCTCCCAAGATCTGGATAGTACTCGATGAAAGTGTGGAGAGTTTGGATAAACTTCCAGATTTTGCAATCAATCTAGCTCCTACTGTAGCAGTCAACAATTCTTTTACATTTGGAGCTATCTTTTCCATAGATTCGTCTATAAGATTTACTAAAACTCTTCTTATCTCAGTTTGCATGATCACTTCATCAGCAAGTTTTTTTATTATGGTCATGTTTTCTTCCAAAATATCTCCTCCTTTACTTCTTTGAGCTGCCGAAACTATGATATCAGATTTTTTTTTCTCTAATCCAATTTTTTCAAGCATCTCAGAATTAATGTTTTTTCTATCACCTGCAAGGCGCACTATTTCAGCATAGGTGAAGATATTTTGTATAAGATTATCGAGTTCAGGAAAGTGTAATCCGTACCATTCACGCAATCTTGAACCAATAGTGTTAATTATTTTATCCAATTCATCAAGAGCATTAATTGACTGACTGATATGTAGATCTAGTTTTTCCGATATTCGTTTTACCTTATTAGATGAAAGGTCTAACGCAAATCTACGCAACTCGGAATGAGCTTCTAGTTCATTTTTTGCAAAACCTGCGCTAACTAGATATCTCATCTTATTTTTGGTGATTTCTTTGATTTTTTCTTGTGATATCATGTAAATTGGAATACTGCTATTGCGAAGATAAGACACTAGACCGATGTCATTACAGAATACTGAATCGTAGTTTCTTAACTTATCAGAGATATCTGATATTTCCGAATAATCGCCGTTTGAAATCAAAATATGAGATAAAACTGGATCGGCGAATTTTTTTGAAAATAAGAGTCTGTCAGCTGAGAGCCTGCTAGTATTATCGCTATTAGTATTATCAATACTAGCATCATCAAGAATAAATGGTCCTAATTCAGATAGGACCAGCATACAGTTAAGTGGCATTACAGAATTATCAATTACAAAGCCATTAAAAAATATGTCTTTGGTTGAAGTAGGTATTAATGAAAACCTGATAGATATCAATAAATAGCAAAATTTGCCATTTTAGTTAGATAAATAAACTTGTTTTTTAGTTTCATGAAGAAGAAATCAAAAAATAAAGGTGCTGACAGTAAGGAGAAGGAGAAATTCCAAAGAAATGTCATTCTCACAAGACAGGTTGCTGATGGAATAATAACATATTCAAAAACTTATCACCCTAATGAGGGAATACTGATCTTGCAGGGAAAAAGTAAGAGGTCAGGAGAAATCAGGGTTGATGGACTTGTTGTGCCACCATTTTCATCTCATGGACCATATTATTCTGGATTTCCAACTAATGAGTTACCTATGGATTTATCATATATCGGTACTGCACATTCCCATCCAGGAGGTTCTAATAGGCCTTCATTAGAGGACCTAAATCATTTTTTCGGATTAGTATCCATCATCATTAATTTTCCATATGATTACAAGACGATAGGAGCATACGACAGAAATGGAAATAGTGTCAATTTGATTATAGATGATTCTTATGCAAGAGAAGTAAAAGAGAAGAAATGAAATGAAATGATTAAGACTTCTAAAAATTTATGTAACAGATTCAAAAGTATAAAAATATAATGACTTTAGAACAATTACGAGATAAGGCATTCTTTCAAAATACAATAGATGTTTGGATAATGCTATGTCACGAAAAAGATCAAGACTCTTATGATACTGCAAAATATATCGAATTCATAAACTATCTTAGTGATAGTGGCATAAAGATGCAAAAGTTTCCTTTGTGTATAAAGGAATCTGGAGGAATGTATGAGAGAGGAATAGACAAAGCAAAATTTCTAGATGCCCTGTCAAAAATTTATTCTGAGGACGCAGCTGCTTACACCATCAAGCTAAGCTCAAGTAATATTGCAACGTTAAGAAAATTTTTTGAAAGAGCGTAACTTCGTTAGGGATATAACGTAAATATGATCAATCTGCATCTGCTTTTTATTCTGTCTTTTTTGATCTAAAATGTCTAAAACGTTGAAAGTAGGCTACAATAAAGTTGATAATGTTTAGACGTAATAGAGTTTTAAGTTTCGTGAAATTTGTGATTCGGTTGAGACCGAAGATACATGGAATAATGTTATGGCTGTGTAGGTTGGTTAGTTAGTTGGTTAGTTAGTTGGTTAGTTAGTTAGTTGGTTAGTTAGTTAGTTGGTTAGTTAGTTAGTTGGTTAGTTAGTTAGTTGGTTAGTTAGTTGG
>DATGZA010000027.1:0-29292 GCA_035297365.1 Nitrososphaeraceae archaeon | reverse complement strand
TCTTGATAATAGTTGTTGTCGTCTTGATAATAGTTATTGTCGTCTTGATAATAGTTATTGTCGTCTTGATAATAGTTGTTGTCGTCTTGATAATAGTTGTTGTCGTCTTGATAATAGTTGTTGTCGTATCCATACTGATTGTCGTACATATCCGCTTGTGCATTTCCTATCATGTTTGATGGGCTTAAAGCCAATAGACCTGCGGCTACTATCACTGTGATAGAAGCCAGAACTATCTTGTTATTGGTCATTACCTGTTAAATACGAATTTAATATGTCTAACATTGGAAGGAACATTATCTTCCCTTGTAATATTCCAAGATTCTGAATTATTGATTATAAGAATAATAGCAATTGATCTTTAAGTACAATATGAAAATATGGCAATAATCAGACATTTTGGACACCCCAGACATTTTGGACACCCTGGACACCCCTATATTTTATTTTTAAAAAAACATGATTTTCTAAAATCTTTATAGACGGTGTCCACCCTGTCCAACGTGTCCACTTTTCTATTTTTCGTGCGTAAAAATTGCGTTAGGCCCGAAACAATGCTTCACAAAACTTAATTATTTTGGTTAGTTATCATACAATATCGCAGTAAAAATTGTTATTATTCAATATTAAAAAATAGGTTAATTAATTAATCTATTACTCTAGCGATATTCTGGAATGTAAAATCAGAGTTTTCAGTAATCCCGGAGTAGAAAGTGGTTGAGAGATACACTTTCTTCGTTCCGGAAGGTAACGCAAGTTGCCAATACGAAGTAGGTAATTGTAATTATGATAAACTGGTTTATTTTTATTTATAATAGAAAATATTTAGAGGTATATTGATCTAAAGATATTTTGTTATGGAGTAGATAGTTAGTTCTACAAAGACAGTTATGCAGGGAACAAATTTTCTATAAATAAAACTATTTATTGCAATAAAACCTAATGCTTAATGCAATAGCAATAACCAAATTTTTAATAATCAAGCAAAACCAACGATTCAAGTGATTAAATTTAATAAAATTTTGATAACTTTACTTTTCTTTTTTCTTGCTGGACTTTTTGAGATAGGAGGAGGTTATCTTATTTGGATTTGGTTGAGAGATGGCATGAGTTGGATACTTGGAGCCTTAGGCGGCTTTATTCTTTTTTTGTATGCAGTTGTTCCTACTTTTCAACCATCATTTTTTCATAGAATCTATGCAGCATATGGAGGAATCTTCATAGTTATGTCATTACTTTGGGGATGGCTATTTCAAGGAATAGCCCCAGATATATACGATACAATAGGTGCTTCTATTGCATTGTTAGGTGTCATAATAATATATTATGCACCGAGAAAAGGTGAACAAGTTTGGACCAAGTCATAGTAATTTCCTCCATCATAGTTCCTTTCATACTTTTTATTATTGCAGCAATTGCTGAGATAGGAGGAGGATATCTAGTATGGTTATGGTTACGTAAAAAGAAAACATATTTGCTAGGTATAGTTGGAGGTATTATTATGTTTCTATACGGCATCGTTCCTACATTTCAGCATGCTGAATTTGGGAGAGTATATGCAGCATATGGCGGAATTTTTGTCATTTCGTCCATTTTATGGGGTATGACGGTGGAAAAAAAGAGACCTGATAGGTACGAGATAATTGGTTCATTTGTTGCTGTTTTGGGAGCAATAATAATATTTTACACTCCCAGATAAAAGAGGCACTTATTTTAATAAATATAAATTATTGTAATGTACTAACAAATTATATGTAATAAAATTTTAGGTAGATTCCAATCATTCATATTTCTTGTATAAATCTAGAAATTCAATATATTTGAAGTTGAAACTATGAAATATCTTTATTATCCTGTAATTTTTCGTTGTACATGGCAGTGAAATTAGAATTGGTCGATCAAAATAGGTCAGCCATTTTGCTAGTCCATTCATAACAATTTTAAAGCCAATTATATGAACATACTTCAGTATTTCTCATTTTGTTTTGTTATTTGATTTGTTATTTTTTTATAAGAGTCAATGAAACTTTTTGCATACATGTTAGCATACTTCTCCGAACCTCTGTGAATACCGCTTCTTGTTCTTATATGATGATAAAACTCATGTAACACTATAAATGGATTATAAAACACCTCGGAGTTTATACAATAAATCTTGCTTTCTCTTTGGACATACGCTGCATATATCGTCTTTCTTTTCCCTTTTATAGTTCCAACAGTTATTCCAGGTGGTGTAACTTTATAGAATCTGCTCAGATTTTGTAACGCTTCTTCTGTTTTTTTATCAAGAATCATATGTACTATTCTAGCTTTCGTTAAATCATCCAGTCGAACAATAATAGACGTAGTATATTCAGCCTTGTAATTTTTATAAAGACAAATATATAAAATAATTACTATTTTTTATGTTATCCTTATTTTTGATTTTCAATTTCGTATTATGAGATCAATGGATTTAAGACGTTTTTGTATTCGTATTAGCGACTTGTAAATCAAATTTGATCTTAAAAGCACATTTTGATTTTTTTGTTAGCAATTGTTTTAGATTTCATGCTCAAGTCAACATAAAATTACTTTATTATTGTTATTTTTCTTGCTCCAGTATTATCAATGACACAGTACTGCTCATTTATCTGAATAATGTTTCTAGGGGAAATTTGAGAATGGGTTTTTTTTGTTTAATTGGAATTCCACAAGGTTTATTCTTTTTTTAACTTAACCAAAATCCTTCCTACATTTAATATATTTTTAAATTTCAATTCCCAAACTAGAACATAGAGACTAAAGAGTACTTGATCGCTCGTTTTATTATTTCTAATTAAAATCTCTTCTACAGCTTCTATAAAGAAATATACCTGCACTTTCATAATTAAGTTTGTAAATATGCTATGAAATTTATTAATTATGTATCATTTAATACCAAAAGTACATACAATTATAGGAATTAGATAGTTTATTGTAATACTAATACCAAAATTATTTATTTCGAAAATGTTGTGTTCTGTTTCGAACTTTAATAATTCTACTTATATTTTAGAATGAGAAGAATGATAATTAAACATCTTTATAACCATATTAGATAGAGCGTGATACTAAATAAAGACACATTATAGGACGAAACCAATTGTTTCCCTTGTAATATTGCCACTTAAAGAATTCTACATAATAACAACATATCAAAACTATAAATGTACTATATTCTAACAACGATTAATATTAATATTAAAGTTTTTTTAATATTTAGAATTAGAATAGGTTGTCTTAAGTTCTAAGAATAATCTTTAGGATGATGGTTTCGGACGAAATAGTATAATTGTCATAATATACCGGATGGTTTAAACTTTCTTGTTATGTGGAAAATATTATGTAATTTTAAATATAGATGGATACTATTACTGGTTATGCGAACAACTAAGGATAGCAAGAATATAATCAAAAAATCGATAAAAGATAGTGATGTTTATGACCTATTGTTACAAATACCTGCAGGGAAGGTATCTACTTATGGGGATCTTGCAAAAGCTCTTGGAAATCCTTCATCTTCAAGAATAATAGGACGAATACTTGGTAAGAATCCAAACCCAATTAAAGTGCCGTGTCACAGGGTAGTGATGTCTGATGGCAAAGTGGGTGGTTATTTTTATGGCAGTGACAAAAAGAAGGAGTTGCTTGAAAAGGAAGGAATATCATTTACTAATGGAATAGTTAGCAATTTTAAGAATGTTAGATCAGTCATCATCAAAAACGCCAATAAACTTCAGAGCTAAATATTTCATAATTATATTCAATGAATATAACAATTTCTTCTTAGATAACTCTACATATCATATATACTCTGGAGATAAAAGTACTATTACGACCATTTTGAATCTGCAAGGAACCATCGAAAGATAACTTTTCAGCTGTTCATTTATTGCGAAAATCTCACAAAAATAGATTAAATAACTTAGATAACGGCGAATAAAATGAATTTCAGGTGGAATAGGATTAATTAAGAAAGATTTTTTGAATTTGACTTATTGAATAATCATATAATTATTAGTATGGCAGTTGAATCTATTTCAATATATATGAACCTAGATGTATTTTTTTAACTTAAATGTTTGAGAATAATTCAGGACAATTCAATGGTATAATGAGAATTGCAATAACAATGTATCTAACATAAATACAGTCTATGTTCTCATTAGATATTTTACAATATCCAGTTTGCATTTTGCATCTTGTACTTCTTTAATAGGTACAGATTGTATCTTTAAGATTATCAAGGATAGGATAATAACAAGAAAGTATTATGTATTTTCCGGGCCTCCAGCAATATTATTCTGGATTAAATTTGGTGCACCAACAGGAAAATGTTCTAGTTTGATGGTATCTTTATTTGCATCAAGAAATTTTCTGGTAAACTTGCAACAATGTGATGTTACTCTATCAACAAACATTACAAATTTACCAAATCTTTTGTGTATCTTTAGTAGGTAGGCAGCAGACGTATAGTTGTCAAATCTATCTTATTGTTTGAATAACTGTCTACCATCCATTCATTAACTACCAAAAACAATTGTTCTTTTAAAGAACGTGTTACCGTATATAGAATGTTTGTCTTTAGAAACTCATTTTCTTTCTTCTAACAATATACTAGTATACGAAGATGTATTCATATGTGCAAGGACCGATGATCCTTTTTACTATTTGTTGAATCTCTTCTTTTCCTTGAACCATGCAGTATTTACAAATCTTTTTTTGTGGTACTATTGGACCAAAGCCCACTTGCGTAATAATCGATATATGTGTTTAATAATATTCTATCTTTAAAAATTAAATAAAAAATTAGGAAATGATTTTCCCGGTAATTTCTACTTTTCTATCTCCTTTTGGAATGAATACTAAGATTTCTTTTGATATATCTTTTTGTTGTAGCTGATGATCACTTAAACTACTTGGTATTTCTTTAAATTCTGTTTTTTCTCCATCTACTAAGACCGTCATATTTCTATCTCCTTCAATAATTGTGTCTAAAATTGTTTTTGGAATTTTTATTTGTAAATCTCCTCCATCTGATGATGTCACTTGCATTGATAGACTTTTATTCTCACTATCCAAAATAGCGGCTGATGTTACATATGGAGAAATAAAGCTATACTTTTCTCCAGCAGCAGTCGTATCGATCAAAACAGGATTTAATATTTGAACATCTTGACCATGTACTATAATGTTATCTACAAACAATATTGGAGGTTCTTGTGTTACTACGGGCACACTAAGAGCATATGATTCTGGCCCCATAACAAAAAGATTATTAGAAGACTTTATAGAAGCATATAACTTGTGAGAAATTGAATCAACAGCTATATCATTTGGTGTTCTACCATCTAGTTCTATCACTGTCTCGATTTCGTTGTTATTTCCGTTAATTTTTACGACTTTGTCAATGTCATGAAATGATACATAAATCTTATGTTCATTAGTATCTACTGCTACTGATTGACCTTCAAAACCGATAGGTATTTGCTTGATTACCTTTTTGGATAAAATATCTACTACAGCAATATAGGGACTATTATGATGACCAATATACGCAAGATGTTTACCATTATCTATCCCAATACCCCAGGGAGAAATACCTGTATCTACTGTTCCTGTTATCTCATTTGTATCTCCTGAAATAAATGTCAACTTTTTGGAAGCAAAACTTGTTACCAAGACCTGATTGGTAACAGGGTCTACCTTTACATCTATGGGATGTGCAGAAACTTGTATTGTTTTTACTATTGTATCATTATTTTTGGTATCTATTACTATTATCTCATCAGTGTTATAGTTTGCAATATATAATAGCTCATTATTAGGGTTATATTCAAGGGATGATCCGCCAGTAATCACTGTTGAAGTTACCAATGCAGTATCTGCCAATCTATGTGGGTATTGTATAGTGGACCCAGGAATAGGAATTGTCTTTATCAACTTTTTAGTTGTAATATCATACACCTCAATTTCTCCAGTTTGAAACGTAGCAACATATAGCTTATTTTTATCATTAACGCCTTCGACATCAATTACACCTTGTGTCGTATTGATAGTTCCAACTGCTCCATCGGAGACCGTACTAATAATAGAGACCACTGGTTGACCTAAATTAGACACAAATAATAACGGTTCATCTAATGACATTTTCATAGGTCTTTCTGTTACAGCAATTTCTTTTAGTATATGGTGAGCAAATGAGCTTTGACTTGGAAGATAAAGTATGCTTAACATAAAGATGGTTATAAGAATTGTGAATGTTAAAAAAACGATATTAGGCGCGGTTTGCTTTATCATTATTAGAAATTTGATTTAATAGTATTTTAATATAACGAATTCCATGTTATCTATCACCGATAATATGTTTAAGCTGAAATAAAGTAATTTTTTATAATAATTAAAATTAGAAATGAATATTAAATATTTTGATTATTATTTTATATAATTGATTTGTCTAACATCCTGTGAAAAGGTGTTAAAGATGGACTTGCCAGAAATTAATTCTAATAACACCTGAATTTTTGTAACCTTTTGTTAAAAACACCAAACTTCTGAATTTACTATTCATACACTTGAAAAATATAAAAAGTTGGATAAATTTAAAATATTTACCTAGTATACTTTATGGCTCGTAAATCAGTTACAAGATAAATAAATTCAATAATCTTGATTGTGCTAGAAAAAGGAATAAAAATAAGATTATCTAAACTTTGATGTGCACTTAAATGAGGGAATCGCCAGAAAGCAAGTCAAATATATTTTTGTTACTGGTGGTGTTCTTTCTGGCCTTGGAAAAGGGATAATTACATCCTCAACATCAAAAATATTACAATTAACTGGGTTAAATGTTTCTTGCTTAAAAATTGATCCATACGTAAATTATGATGCAGGTACCATGAATCCTGTTGCCCACGGTGAAGTTTTTGTAACATTTGATGGCGGAGAGTGTGATATGGATATCGGGAATTACGAGAGATTCTTAGACAAAAGATTATCCAAGGATCATAATTTGACAACCGGCCGAATATATTCAAAAGTTATAAATGCAGAACGTGAAGGAAAATACCTTGGACAATGTGTCCAAATAATTCCCCACGTTACGGATGTAATTAAGAATCAATTAAGGCATATAGCAAAAACAGAATCATTGGATGTTCTAGTCGTGGAATGTGGTGGAACCGTGGGAGACATCGAGAGCTTACCATTTCTTGAGGCGTTTCGTCAAATGACACTCGAAGAAGGACATAATAGCACTTTATTTATTCATGTTACTTTGGCCCCCGTTCTTGATGTAGTAGGAGAACAAAAAACCAAGCCAACACAGCACAGTGTTCAAGAATTACGTAGAATAGGAATAAATCCTGATATTATTGCAGTTAGATGTAAAACTCCTCTTTTAAATGATACAAGAAAAAAAATATCTCTTTTTGCTAATATAGACACAGATTGCGTCATTTCGTGTCATGATGTTAAATCGATTTATCTGGTACCAGAAATTCTTGCTGAACAAGGGATGATGAGAATTATAAATAAAAAATTACAACTGAATCGATCTGCTATTGGATGGGCAAATTGGAAACGGATATCTCAATCATTTGCAGAGGCTGAAGGAAATATAAATATTGCAGTAGTAGGAAAATATGTTTCTCTATCTGATAGTTATGTTAGTGTTTATCAAGCTTTATCCCACGCTGCAACAGCCATAGGAAAAAAAGCTGAAATTTCATTGATTGATTCAGAACAATTTGAGAGACATCCTAAAAAATTAGGTTCGTTGAAAAAATTTGATGGAATACTTATTCCTGGTGGATTTGGAAGACGAGGTTCAGAAGGAATTATTAATGCTATCAACTACTCTAGAAAAGAAAATATTCCATTTTTGGGTATTTGTTTTGGATTTCAATTATCTATTGTTTCATTTGCTAGGAGTATGTGTGGATTAAAGGGATCTAATTCTACTGAACTTGATCCAGAAACTAGACATCCAGTCATCGAATTTATGCCGGAACAAAGGACAATAAATAATATGGGTGGTTCTATGAGATTAGGAGGTCATAAAATAAAAATAGTTGCTAATACTTTAGCATCCAAAATTTATTCTAGGAATATAATCTGTAAGAGACATAGACATAGATACGAGTTTAATAAGAATTATCTATCCATTATACAAAAGAATGGGATGTTGTTATCTGGATACTCTGACGGAGGAAAAAGAACGGAAATATTGGAGATTCCCGATCATAGGTTTTATTTTGCAGTACAGTATCACGCAGAATTTGATAGTAGACCAGGAAAACCAGAACCTGCATTTGCATCATTCATAAAGGCCTGTTCTAAATCTTAAGCTCATATATTCTCTGTCTTGCATCCCTTAACGATGTCTTCTTTTTAACATAACCCCTATTCAATAAATGCCCCAAGGAAAGCCTAATTGTTCTTTCAGGAAGTAACGTTTTAGAGGAAAGGTCTTTTTGTCCCATTGCACCTTCATATTCTAATATCTTTAGTATTAGTTTGGCACTGGGAGGCATATCTAATAAATCTTCTGCGAGTTTAACTTTTTTGGCTATAACTGAGGTAGCAGAATCTTCTCCTATCAATCTCACCAACTTGGCTGGATAATTATGTTTATTACATTCCAATGTTTTTTTAATTCCGACCCGCCTCCCTCCATCCAAAACTACTTCACAATGAAATCTACTTAAAATGTCTGAAATTTCAATTCGACTTTCATTAGGTACAATTAGTGGTCTGCGAGTATTATCTACCGAGTTTACCGAAACGATTACAAATACTTGCGATTTTTGTAATACCATTGGACCACCAGCTGACATAGAATATGCTGTTGATCCAGTTGGGGTAGATACAATAACACCATCGCTATTATCATGCCATACATCTTTGTTGTCTATTCTAAGTACATGTTCCATTAAAGTTGCACTTTTGCTTGGAAAAACAACGACATCATTTAATACAGGTTCAATTTCCTTTCCATCCACTTTAACTGCTAGTCTTATTACCTCATCTATGCCATAATCTCCTTTCTTTAATCTATTTGTAATTGTCTCTAAATCTTGGACATCTATTTGTGCCAAAAAATCAGTTGATTCTGCTTCGTATACACCTATAGCAGGAGATGAGTCAGTTATTACCTTGTGAAAATAGTCTAACATGGCACGATCTCCTCCAGCAATTAATACCAAGTCAACTTTATTAGCCAAGTCATAATTTTTTTCGTTCATAGTAAAAGTTTCGATATTAAGATTATCAAGCACTTTCTTGATCTTTATTGTTAATTCTAAATCTTGTGAATAGGCACCTACAAGTGCAATTTTCATTAGTTTTATTTATCTAAACCTATCTCTCATTTAAAGTTAAATTCTATTACATCATAATGTTCGCTATACACAATTGTGAAAACATTAAAAGTGTATCTTTTGTCTGATCCTATCAATTAACTTAAATTATTTGTACTTTTATTCGTGTAAAGAATTTTGGGAATAATTTTTACCAGAACCTTTAAAGTATGGAATTATGATGATATTTACATGCCAAAGAAACGTACGAGTCGGGGTCGTACAAAGGGAGGAAAAGGTAGTTCCGGAACAGTACATTGCAGTCAATGTGGAGCAATGGTTCCAAGGGATAAAGCTAAAAAAATAACAGGCCGAATAACTCTAGTAGAACCCACTCTTGCAAAAGAATTAAGAGCTCAGGGTGCTTATATATCTCCTGCAACGGATGTTAAATTCTATTGTGTTTCATGTGCCGTTCATAGAGGAATTGTTAAAGTAAGATCTGAACTTGAAAGACGGGTAAGTACAAGACTACGATAATTCAACCTAGTTCTTTTATTGTCTTAAAAATCCTCTGGATTATAGTCAGAATGGATATTATTATTATTATTATTATTCCATATTCCAAAAAATTTTGAATTGGTATTATTCCCATTATAGCTAATATCAATAATCTTTCTGCCCTCTCTCCAAATCCTACTCCACTTAAATCTATTCCAAGTGATTCTGCTCTAGATCGAGTGTAACTTACCATCAGAGAGGAGGAGAGTGCGGTCATACACAATATGGGATTAGATAAACCTCCTATGGCTATCCCGATAAATATTATTACCTCGGAAATCTTATCCAATGTGGAATCAAGAAATGCTCCTTTCCTAGATGTTTTTTTAGTAATCTTTGCAACACTTCCATCTATTACATCAAAAAATCCTGAAATTAACAAAAGGATACTGCCTACTAATGCAGCATTAAAAAAAATATCCCTTTGTATGGAATTTAACCCATATGCAATAGACGATGTAATAGCTAATATGAAGCCAATAATAGTTAGAGTATTTGGAGATAATCCAGACGACGCAAAGATTGAAGCTATTTTTTCAAGACTCGGTCCTAGATTTTTCCTAAATTTATTTAACAATAGATATTTAACTAATAATTTTAATTAAAATTCGTTTTATATCTTTTGACTTTTGTTCAAAATTGATTTTTTCTTCTTCTATCGGAAAATAATTTAATAATCTTCTCTGTTTACATCAAATTCATATGAAGAAATCTAACTCAGTTCTGGTTTTTGGCGCACATCCTGATGACTTGGAAATTGGAATGGGAGGAACGATTTCCAAACTTTCAAGAATGGGTTTTGAAGTAATTCCAATAATAGCTACCCTTCCAAATTTTACTGAAAATGATACAAAGGACGAACGTAGATCGGAATCCGTAGAATCAAGTAAAATATTAGGATGTATCTCTCCAGAATTTCTTGATCTTTCACCTACTCAAATGATATTCAATAGAAAATTAGTATCATTGGTTGACAATTTAATAAAAAAATATCAGCCAGAAAGTGTGTTTACCCAATGGATAGGTGATTCACACCAGGATCATCAAATTCTGACAAAGTCGGTAATGTCTGCTTCTCGAGATATTGATAACTTGTATATGTATGAAACGACTATTCCTGGTGGTCTAACTGAAATATCATTCAAACCACAACTTTATGTTGATATCACCACAGATATAGATACAAAAAAAAATGCATTAACTTGTTTTAAATCCCAATTTGTTAGATGCGGTCAATACTGGTTAGATGCGATAGTAGGAAGATCTAGTTACAGAGGATATCAAATACATACTAAATATGCTGAAGCATTTGAAATTATTAAAACTATTAAGTTCTAATTTCAAGGTCATTAAATATCTATATTTTGTGTGCTCCAAATCTAAAATTTTTTCATCCCTATTTAGATGAAATCTTCCTATAAATTAGTAAGAATACTGCTTGAATCGTTAATGCTATAATGACAGCTAATGCAAGCCCTGTTACTTCCATCGATTTTCCTAATATTAACATCAATGATATTTGTAAAATTTGGTATATTATGGCACCAATTACAACACCTTTCGTATTCCCTTCACTAAGGAATCTAGAATTAATGATATAAGTAACCATCATGGGAATAATTCCGATACTCATTATTCTTATTGCATCAAGCGAATTCTTGTAACCAGGGAAAAACAAGTCTATTATGATAGGACTTGAAATATACAGCAAGAGTGCGAGTGCTATTGATATTCCAAATCCTAAAATCCTTAACTTTGTTTTTTTATTACCGCTCGCTTCTTCTGGAATCAAATACTGAAAGAAACTGATAGGAATCATACCAAGAAACATTAAAAATTGAAAGCCTAATTGATAATATCCTAATATAACGTATCCAAATATAGGACCGATAAGAATCTTATCGAAGTACATTAACAACGCGTTTGACATATTAAAAGAATAACTGTGTAAAGAAAATTTTATTTTACTTCTGATTTCCGAGATATCTTTTTTGAAATGTTTTATTGATAAAAAATATTTATAACTGAAGATAAAGAATGAAATTGTAAATCCAATTATTATTCCTGGGATACCCATAATGTAATATAACGCGATAGAGAGGACTAGTTGAATTGCTCTTGCACCTACATTCGCAATTGCATATTGTTTATAAGATTTTCTACCAAGATATTCATAAATACTCATCATCCAAAAAGTCATGCCGATAACAAAAAATGCTAATAATATGTCTTTTTGTGCTACAATTATACCTAAAACGATGCTTGATATTAAGATAACTTGATTAGCGGCAACATGTATCTTATCAAAACCTTTGGGAATGTAAGTCGTAACAGTAGTATTGAGTCCTAATAGAGCAATACTAGATGCAAGTGATGCCATCGAAATCATATAACTAGTCTCTCCATATTCTTCAACACTTTGTAGTGAAGCCAATAAAAGCCAGAAGCCACCTGTAATCAGAGCACCAAGAATATTTCCAACTATTATGTGAATAAGACCCTTGTTTGATTTAATAAATTTCAGCAATTTTTATGTCCCTTTTATGTATTACCATCAATAATCTTTCTCTTAATAAAATGGTTTATTTCATTTTTTGCATTATATTTTTTTAGTACATTCGTAAAAGTAATTCCAATTAATTATTCAAGTTGATTTTCTTCCTATCTTTTTATACGTTATTATTGTTATAATATAATATTACTACAAAAAATACGAAAAAAAATCTAGAGTTAAAAATAATTATCAATAATTATTGTACAAAATAGAGTTCGTCATAAATATTCAGAATCCTTTTTCATATAAATGAAAGGGAATTTTTTAAAAAAACTAAATTACATAATTAATATCGGAATAAATTCTGTTATGCATGGCGTATTGGGAATTTCTAACTTGGTTGTGGTAATGGTATTAAGTAGAATAACTGTAAAAAGGTCATAGGAGTATTTTTAAATAGTAGACTAAATGTAAAAGGATTCTGGGAGTAAGTTAGATGAAAAATTCCGATAAGAAATTTAAGGTTTTATTTGCTGGAATATTAATATTAATCTCTTATCTTGTGTTAAACTCTTTTACATATTTATCAGTTAATGCTCAATCCCAAAGCACTTTTCTTACCCTTTCAGGATCGAATTTTCTTGACGTAAAAAATAGTGAACGATTACAATTAGACAAATTTACTCTTTCTACATGGTTTTCTACAGATAAACAGGATTTCATAGATCCAGGGATGATTGTAAACAAGGGAGGTATGAATGATGATGCCCCTGGCAATAACATGAATTACGGTCTTTGGATAACACCAACCGAACTTTTAGAGGGAGGTTTTGAGACAAAGTCAGGTACTAATCTGTTTATAACATCTAAAAATAAATTCAACGATGGTAATTGGCATCATGCATTTCTTACTTACGATGGTTCTGTTTTGAAACTGTACGTAGATGGTAACGAAGAAGGTCAGCTCTCTATGAAAGCAGTCCCTGACAACACCGGTACTCAACCGATAAGAATAGGTGCGAATTCATTTGCAAATGACAAATTTTTCACTGGAAAGGTGGATGAAGTTATGCTTTGGGATAGAGCATTAACGTTTGAAGAAATATCTAATTCCGATAACTTTGACGAATTTCCATTAAATGGAAGAATTCTATATCTGTCATTTTCATCAGTCTCTCCAATACAATCTACCTATAATTATGCTCCATTCAAAACTTTTGACGGAAGTGAAAAGGATGAAATTGATGAAGATGAACAATTATTCCATCTAAGTAATTTTTCGGCAGCAAGTTGGTTTAGAAGCGATAGAATTGACCATGACAAGGTGGGAATATTATTAAACAGGGGTGGATTTGGATCTGAACTAGAAGATGAAAATCTAAATTATGGTATATGGTTAAATCCATCAGAAACTATTGAAGCTGGTTTTGAAACTTCTTCCGGTACAAATGTTTTTGTGACTACATTAGATAAATTTAATGATGGATTGTGGCATTACGCTGTATTAACCTACGATGGCAAGACATTAAAATTATACGTTGATGGTGTTCTTGTAGATGATAAAGTAACATCAGGAATACTGCCAGATTTGGCAGGCGATACGAAATTTGTTATTGCTGGTGACTCTGTTACAGATGATAAATTCTTTAATGGTGACCTTGATGAGATTCGAGTATGGAATAGAGCTATATCTTCAGATGAAGTTTTAAGTGGGTTTAAAAATAATATATTCAATATTGATGGACAAATATTCTATGAATCGTACTCAGGTGAAGGTCCACCACCACCACAACAAGAGTGTCCAGCAGGTCAACACTTTGATACTACCACAAACGCATGTGTCCCAGACCTACCACCACCACCACAAGAGTGTCCAACAGGACTACATCTTGAGAATGGTCAGTGCGTCCCAGATTTACCACCTCAACTAACCGGAACAGGCTTTCTTTTGGTAGTTACTAATGTTATGAATGATGATAGTGGTACAAAACAGGCTTCTGACTTTACTGTTACTGTTAATGGGAATGGACCCTTGCCAAAAACATTCAGCGGTATTCAATCACCAACAGCAACAAGTGTTGCTATTAATCAAGGAGACTACTCCGTAAGTCTTAAGGATAACTTTGGATATGAAACAGATTTCCTATACAATTGTGCTGGTACTATACACGCTGAAGAAACACGTGTTTGTGTTGTAAATATAGATGATCCAACGCCACCACCACCACCACAAGGATGTCCAGTTGGACAGCATCTTGATGAGAATGGTCAGTGCGTCCCAGATTTACCTCCTCCACCAGGAACTGGATTTCTTTTAGTAATTACAGATGTTGTTAACAATAATGGTGGTACAAAAACATCTTCCGATATTGATATTACTGTTAATGGTAACAATCCTGTTCCATCTAATTTCAAGGGATCTCAAACACCATTAGGAAAAATTATTGCTCTGACTGAGGGAGGATTCTCTCTAACTGTCAATAATAATTTTGGATATCAAACAAAATTCCTATATGATTGTGCAGGTACTGTCAAAGCTCAAGAAACCCATGTTTGTGTTATAAATCTGGATGATCCGATTACAACTGTTTCTTCAGGATCACCACAAGGATGTCCAGCAGGCCAACACTTTGACCAAACAACGCAAACATGTGTCCCAGACTTACCTCCTCCACCACAAGGTACATTTGTTCCTTTCAACTTTGCAGCAGCAGGTGATTGGAATTGCAACTCAAATTCTAAAAAAACAGTACAATCGATGCTTTCTAAAGATCCAGAAATTGTACTAGGACTTGGGGATTACTCCTATACCTCTACTGCTGATTGTTGGTTAGATGTTATTACTCCTCTCAATGATAAAATGAAAATTACAATAGGAAATCATGATAGTGACGAAGAAGAAGGTCCGGAAATTACTGAACAATTCCTCGATCATTTCAATCTAGACAAACAGTATTATTCATTTATTCAGGGAAATACTTTATTTATATCGATGTCTACTCAGGTATCATTTTCTGAAAATTCAGAACAATTTAATTTTGTAAAAAGTGAACTAGAAAAAGCTGCAAAGGATAATAGAATCCTTTGGAAAGTAGTATACTTCCACAAACCTGCATACGCTGCACCCAGTAAACATGAAGGGCTAGCAAGTCTACGTGATACATATCACCCATTATTTGACCAATACAAAGTAGATCTGGTTCTTTCAGGCCATAATCACAATTATCAGAGAACTTTCCCGATTCACTTCAATCCAGATGATTCATCTAAACCGATTATAGTTAATACTGATCAGAATACATACAACAATATTGGAGCACCAATTTTTATAACATCTGGAACGGGTGGAGTTTCGTTGCATGCATTGGGTGCCAAGCCAGACTTTAATGTAAAACAATTCGGAAAATTTGGACTTCTCAATATAGATGTGACAGGAAATAATGGTGAAAAGTTAGTTGGAACATTTGTTGATGACGATGGTAATCAATTAGATCAATTCACTATTACAAAATCCATTGGACCATCTCTGTCTTCTTTGGCAATAAATTCACAACAATCTGGAAGTAAAGAGGTAGATGTGTTTGGAATGAATAAAATCTATCCCACCAAACTTGGAGGAGAAGAATGGTTCATGAACATGGAAAATCTGAAATCTGATTCAAGATTAAAGGTTGGTGCAAGTACAGGAGATATCATAAAGAACCAAGACGGGTCTTGGTCTCCTGTATCTACGGATAAAGCTATACTTAATGTATACACATCATCTGTTGGAAAATTCAACGAAGAAAATTTGACTACTTTCAATCTAAAAGAACTAGCCAAAAAAGGTCATTGGTTTAAAGAAAATGATTGGTTAAATATAGAGATGGGCGGATATTTTAAATTGAATACTACTAATGATCTTTCACTTGGATATAGTTTCTTCCCAAGGTCAATAGACCATAGTAATGATCATGGTGGATGTGGAGGCGCAACTCCGGTATTCACATTTGGTTTCAATGGTGTATTGACGGCTAAAAAAGAGATGTGGTTTTCAAGCTTGATAAATTCTGGTGCAGAAAAAATTAGAGAAATATCGCCATCAATTGTCGGTAAATGGATAGGAATGAAGGCAGTTATCTATAATCTTCCCAATAACGATGTAAAACAAGAGTTTTGGATGGACAAAGATAACAATGGCAAATGGGAAAAGGTCTATGAATTTACAGATAAAGGCGGATTTGGTGTTAGCGGTGAAGCAGGACCTGAAAAATGTGGAGGGGACTGGGACCAGCGATATACATGGGGTTCTCCTAAGGTCACATTTAAATGGAATCAGGCCGATGTCGAGTTCAAGAATCTTTCGGTTCGTGAAATAGTGCCTCCAAAAGAATGATCTTGTTATTGTTAGAATGTAGCCGGAATTTTTGACTGAATTCTTTTTCTATTTTTTAACTTGGTAATTATATCTAGAATTTGTATTTATATTAACGATTTCTCTTATACACATGAGTTACTTCGGTAATCCATCAAATTATCATACATACAAATATTGGAAAGCCATATTTTGCAATTTCAGATAGTGCATCAGGAGAGGGGGAAGAAGAAGGTAACAGCAAAATTATTAGTATTAGAGAATAGCAAGTGATAATCTAATATTTTGGGATCTGTAATTTCTTAAAATAATTTTGGATGTATCATCTATTCATTTCTTTAGTGTTATTGGAAACTCGTTGTTATTTAGTCAATTTTAGTAATCAACAAAAATAAAAATAAATATAATTATGATTTAATTTTGATGAATTGATTTTTTGTGTTATCATCTAACCGGCATTACTGAACACTTGATTTTTGAGACACACCTAGTAACAGCCAATTGCGCCAAGCTATGAAACTCCTGCTAGTCATGTTGTTTCCATTATGATTAGATGAACTTTTATGGTGAAATTTTTTTTATTACCTCAGAGGGTTTGCCAATTCTACGCTATATCTAGTGAAAAATTAAATTCTACTTATTTTGTCAGAACTTCGAACGAAATGATACTTTTTAGATATTATTAAGAAGTTTTAAATAATTAATAATTATTATTTAAAATTATGAAAACTTTCTTAATACTATCTATTTTGATTATAACGTTAACTTTATCAAATGTATATGGACAACAAGATGATGTTGTACAAAATAAAAATATAGCCAAGGAAAAAATAAAAGTAATTGCTTCATTTTACCCTTTTTATGAATTTGTTAAAGAGATAGGTGGAACCCATATTATATTAAAATCGGTAATACCTTTTAGTTTTGAACCTCACGATTGGGAGATTTCTCCACAAAAAGTATCAGACCTCGTGGGAGCTGATATCATAATATACAGCGGAATAGGTTTTGATGCTTGGCTTGGTGATAAACATTATGGTAACTCAACCCTTGTTGATGTCAGTAAAGGCTTAAAGCTTATGAAGATAGATAGACACTTGTCAGAAAATCCTCAAAATGATGCACGAAAATATGGATATGATCCTCATATATGGCTGGATCCTATTTTGGTAAAAAATATTTCCAAAACTATTAGTGATGCACTTATCAAAATAGATCCAAATAATACAGATGCCTATTTACAAAACATCGAAAAATTTAATCAACAACTTGATATCTTGCATTCTTTGATAAAAACATCACTGACTAATTGTGAACTAAAAGACTTTATTACTTTTCATCAAGCATTTCAATATTTTGCAAATAGGTATGGTTTGAATCAGCATGCCGTTCACGAAGGTTCTCAAGAAGGTGAAATTCTTCCGAAACAAATCATAAATATTATTTCCTTAGCGAAAGATCTTAATATAGACACAATTTACTCTGAAGAATTAAAGGATCCTAGACTAGCTCAAACCCTTGCTTCAGAAATTCCAAATGGAAAAGTTTTACTATTATCTCCTATTGAAGGGATTGATCAAGAAGAGCAAAAGAAGGATATAGGTTATATCGAGAAGATGAAAATGAATTTGGTCAATCTAAAACAAGGATTGAAATGTCAATAGTGTTATCTTTCAATTATCTTTTAAATCTTGGCTTAAGTTGGAAAGTGTTAATGTGACTGGAGATCTAGTCCTTTTTATTGAATTTGAGCAATCTATCTTCAGAGTGTTTGATGCATCGGAACTAGATATAATAAATTACGTTAAAAAGTCATTAAAAAGATTAATTGTTATTATTTCGATCTAGTTCATATAAGATAGAATGCAATATAGATCAATCAATTCTGTTTGTTGATTGAAATGACTTATCCTAGGGATAACAGGAAAATTTTACGTTCAAAAGAGTATATTTTCCACATAACGCTAAATAGAATCATCACTTTAGCTTGATGTTAAATTAAAATTATATGATTAAAAAGAATTCTATAATCTGTCAATTGGAAAGAACATTTATATAAATTTAGTCACCATTTGATCAAATACGGTTCATTTTTTTGACTTCGTTGTATCTACATGGGACGATTCTACAGCACGTAAATAAAGCTCATTTATAAAATCATTTTTAATAGTTTTTTAAATCATCTAAAATAGTCACAGAGATTGAATTCGTCAAAAAAATACCTGTTAATATAATATTAGTGACATTAAATTCACATTGATTCTATAGCTTTTAATAATCATATTTTGAAACGTGGCGTTTATAACATTTAGTTTCACTAAAAAATGACAATATCATCAAAAATATGAATTTAGAGAATCTTCAGTAGGAAAAGAGTAAGAATACTTTGCTTAAATGCTTAAAAACAAATTTTTAGAACTGCCAATTTAATACCTCAATATATAGAAAGCCTTGAATAATACATCTTAGATTTATTCATTATTTAATATACTTTTTTAGTAGAAAATTCTACCTGACTAATAAATTACAAAAATTAAAACTAAATAATTAACCTGAATAATTCTAGATTAAATGTTACTTAGGTTTGTACCCCAATACTAATATACATTTAATCCACATTTGAATTTGAATTTAATAATGAACATCATGATTAATGTTATATTTTTAAAATTATTTTCATTACTATCCTTTTCATTCTTAATATTATTGTCAATGACTTTTCCTATTAAGAGTTTTTCCTTTTCACAACAAAATTTTGAACAACCTGCTATCGATCAGCCAGCTATCGCGCAATTACCTTCGCCAGATGGAAAAAATAAAATAGGTTACATAATATTATCAACAAATGTTATTAATGATAATGGAGGTAATAAACAACCATCCGATTTTACAATAAACATTCATGACACCTTAGCATTTCCTTCTTCATTGAAAGCTGTACCATCACCACAAGTTCAAATTATTTCTGTTAATGAAGGTAAATACTCAATTTCTGTAAATAATGTAAGTGGATACAATATATCTCTTGAAAACCAATGCGAAGGAGTGGTAAATTATGGTGAAGTGAGATCTTGTCTGATTATTGCAGATGATGATAATATTTCGTCTACTTCAAAATTACCGATACTACCACTTTCGCTGTCTGACTTACTTCTCCCAGACCATAAAGGAAAAGAAAATCAGGACATTAAACCTAAAATTGCTGCAATACCAAAACCAACAGATCCATCTAAAGTAGGATTTCTGTTAATATCAACAAATGTTATTAATGATAATGGAGGTAATAAACAACCATCCGCTTTTACAATAAACATTCATGGTACCCCAGCATTTCCTCCTTCATTTAAAGCTGCTTCATCGAAGATGATCCAAGTAGTTGCTGTTTCGGAGGGACAATACTCTGTGTCAGTCGATAATAGTGTAGCGGGATATCAATCATTCCTGCAATTTGAATGTCAAGGTCAGATTAATCCAAACGAGATAAAGACTTGTTTAATTACATTAAATGATATTTCATCGCCTATACCTTGTCCACTAGGACAACACCTTGAGAATGGTCAATGTGTTCCAAACCCACCAGAACCCTGTCCACTAGGACAACACCTTGAGAATGGTCAATGTGTTCCAAACCCACCCCCTACAGGAGGGGCATTTCCAGTACAAGGTGTCATCTGGATGTATGATTCAAAACAAACATTCATCAATGACATCTTACTGCCATCAGGAAAGACACATCCCATCGATAAAGTGTTATTGTCTAGTGGAGCTAGTGGTGTAAACGCACACATTATTAAGAATGGTTGGCTAGAAGTACAATCGGGTGGTGGAAATGGTAGAGTGTACTGGGATTATCATGAATTACCACAATTTTCACTATTAGACACAGCTGGTTTCAACACTGTAATGACAGGAACATTTAAGCTAAAACCTGGAATAGAGAATTTATCAATAAAGGACGGGAATCATGGTACAGATGGATGGATTTTGGACGGTAAATTGGTATTTGGTGGATTCGGATTTTCAATTCATAGAAATGAAGTTCAATCAAAGGTAGAGTACTGGCATAACGACCAAGGTCAGGAAGTCGCTTCCCAATATCCAAACGGTATTACACTACAAGACGACAAAGAGTACAAATTCTTCTCAACTATGAGAACTGATAGGACAAATCAAGAGGTAGTACTTAATGTGTGGTTAGATTTCGGCGATGGTAAAGGATGGGTCCTAGTTATGAAAGATAGGAAGTGGGGTATGTCCGAATGGAATCCAGGTGGTGTTCCAAATGGAGACGATAAAACAGAAATAGAAAAGGGTCCATCATTTATTAAAAGACATCATATTTGGACTAGAGCAAATGGATCGGGAGATTTACCCATCAAAGATATAAGAATAGGTACTATAAACTTTATTTCCTAATTTACAAATTTTTTGTCATGATCATTTAGCATTTTACTTATTTCAAATCAAAACGATCGCAAGTAAAATATTTTTTTATAAAGTATTACTATCATCTATAAATAATCTATTCAAATTTTACAGTGGATCTGGAAGATTAACAAAAATTTCCATAATCAAGGTACATATCTTTTATGTAAATGGCTTGTTAGTTACTTAATATATAATAGTTCGAAATTAAATTAATCGTTGAATAAAAGAAATAGAGTTAAAATTGTAACAATGAATATGTATGTGTGAAGTTTCAAGTTAGTGTTAACAGAGAACTTAGCAAATAAATATAAATATAAATATAAATATTTTAATCCACCGCATACTCCAGGCTAAATTTTCTATATTTTTTAGATTTTAATTACATGAGATTTTCTTTCCAAGGAAATTCTCAGAATTACTTTTCAATATTTTCTTCACTTCTTCAAAATTCAGATCAAGTATTTCCCCTACATAATTAATAACACTTACAAGACATGATATGGAAGATGATGGAAGGTAGTTGAAACAATTCGAATATCTGACAGGACCGTCAGTTTCGACCAAAATTTTTTCTTGATCCGTATTTGATAACAACACCTTTTTGTCTGGAGAATACAATAGAACTGGACCATATGACACATAAAATTCCATTTCCATTACTTTTTTCAATTGTTTTTTACTTCCTGCAAACCAGTGTAAAAGTCTATTTTTGATGCTATAAGACGGTAACACATGTAAAATATCATCAAGGGATTTTCTTGAATGAATTGAAATAGGTTTATTATATTTTTCTGCAATTTCTAGAAGATGATGAAATTTCTTCTTTTGTATTTCATAATCTTTTTCATTTCCTACGGAATAAGTGGGGTCCAATCCTATCTCACCAATTCCATCGACTCTATCAAGATTAGATTCAACTAATTCTTTAAAAATATCAAGATCATCTGTTAACACGTATTGTGGGTGAATACCAACAAATTGTGATACTATCTCTCCAGAGTCTGAAAAAATATCAAAACTTCTTTTAGTAGTCTCTATATTGACGGTAACAGAACATGCCTTCATATGCATTGATTTTAATGAGAATAAAATATTTTCTAAATAATTTGAATATTCAGCATCAGTTAAATGGATGTGAGCATCAAAATATTCCATCTGTCTATCTAATTCTCCAATCGTATTTATAAAATTATTAGACCTAAAATTTAAGAAAATATATCAAAGTCAAATTTATTTAAATAAGATTTGTGAATATATGTTTCAAATCCAAGATCTCAATTTCTTACATCTGATTCTACTTTTTTTACGATCAATTATAAGTATTTTTTTAATAAAAATTACAGGTATATTAAATATTAATTAATTTATATATTTAATTATTATTAATTAATTGAAGTATCAGATAGTTTATGTATCACCAAATCTTAGTAATTTTAGTTTTACTTTAGTTTAATATTCTGAATGTCTGTTCTTTTACTCGATGAAACGGAAAAAACTATTTTTACTTATCCAAATCAATCTAAATCGAAAGTTGTAACATCCTTTTATACTTCTTAGCATATGACAAAAAAATAGGTGGAGATAATATTGATGTTTCAGTGATAATACCTTTTGGTGTAGAGCCTCATTACTGGGAACCTTCTGCTAATGAAATATCTATTTTGGAAGAGATAAATCTTATTTTATACATAGATAGATTTTGATGCTTGGCTAAGTAAATTTGATAAATTCAATCTGTTTTATATGTTTAATTGACTAGTACTTATCATAATACAGGTAGGAAGTAAAATTTTCTGAATACAACGATGCAAAATTTTGATATTATCCTCATATTTGGATTGATCCAATTCTAGTAAGAAAATATATCACAAACTATAAGTGAAACTCTAATTAAATTAAATAAGATCCAAAAAACTGTGATTATTCTTATCACAATAAAGTTAATCTATTTTATAAACTCAGACCAGGAAACTAAATATAATGTGTACGTAGCGAAAGTGCTATGTTCTATTTCTTTGAAACAAAAGTATGAGCATTCGAATAGAAATAGGACATTCATAGCTAAATCCAGATAGTTAAATTAATGCATAATAGCTTTAACATGACGTTCATTTTAGTTTTATTTTTTATAATATTCAAAGCCAATTACCTTCAATGTATCGTAATAATTCTATAGTCAAAAATTAATCTAGACTGTTAGTAAAAATTAAAAAAATTGTAGAAATAATGCATATCTATTCAAGTATCAGAATAATCAATTTGTTTCTGACGATTTTCATATTATTTAATATAGGTAGCTTTATAATTAACTATACTTTAATTTTATGTTACATAGAAATAAACATGTATGATAATGATTTAAATAGAAAAAAATATTTACTACTATTCTATATAATTTATTTATCATGTATATTGAATTTCTTAGTTATGAAGATGGTAAAACTACGGAAGAATCAAATAAATCCAAAAAATAATTGAATTATATTAGAGCAATATTGTTTATTTCAATATACACTTATAATTCTAATTTGATGTTACTTATAATTTCAATTTCTAAAGAATTTTAAGATTCTTTATATTTTTAAAGGAACTTGAAAAGAATGTCATATCAAATGGCCGTGAAATAGATTTATCTAAATTGAAAAAATACTTTTTATAAACTTAATTAAATTAAATTCAAAATATAGCTAACATGTTGTACAGAATTTGATATTGATATTCCAAGTAGAATGAACAAATGTACTATTGCTCTAGTCATTTATAAATTTTTTCCTAAACTCAAAATATAATTTATTAGTAACTCATCATATCAATAGATCACAAATGCCCGTTCCAAATTCAGTTTATTCCTATGGTCTAATGATTGCTGGATCAGTATTTATTGCTATAGGAATATACTCAGTAATATATTCTAACACTTCTGTGAAAGTCGATCTCGATGGAGTTATTAATCCTGGTTCTCAAGATATCCTTTCTCCAAATATGGAAATTGGAAGGAATACTCTCTTAGAGTTATCAGGATCTCTCTTTAATGTATCTCTAACATTTCCTAATAAAACATCCTTCCTACTGATAAATAATGCTTCTGACTTTGAATATGATATTGAAGCTAAACAAAATGGAGAGCATATAATAAAAATCTTTAATTTTGGAAATTCTGAAGTTCTTATTGACGGATATGCTTATACTAAGGGAAATGAAATTGCTCTAGTTGGTCAATTAATGTTACTGGCTACAGGGATAGTAATTCTGTGGATGGGTATAAGAATTAGAAGAAGAAATTAAATATTCCTTTTTTATAGGAACCTAATAATTTATAAAATTTTGATTTCTTTTTTATATTCTCTAAAGTTCTTTTTATCTTTTGATCCATATAATGTCCGTCCAAATCAACATAAAAATAATATTCCCAAGGAGTCTCCTTGGTTGGACGGGATTCAATTTTAGTTAGATTGATACTCTCTTGGGCGAATTCATTTAATACCTTAAATAATGATCCCGGACTATGTTCTAAGCCAAATATTATTGATGTTCTATCATTACCTGTGGACTTTGTTGTTATTTTTTTTGAAATTACAAAAAACCTAGTAAAATTATTCTTTCTATCCTCTATTCCTTCATCAATGATTTTCATATCATATAATTCTGCAGCCCATTTACTTGCAATTGCTGCTGAATCTGTCATATTGCCTTCTTTGATCATTTTTACCGCTCCTGCAGTATCATATGAAGGAATAGGTTCTAGTTTTTTTTGGTAGATATATTCTCTGCATTGAGCAAGAGCCTGAGGATGTGAAAATACTTTTAATATTTTTTCATCATGTCGCTGATTAACGATTAAACAATGGTGAATCCTTTGGAAAATTTCGCCAACTATTTGTATTCTATTTTTTAGTAGTAAATCATAATTTTCATTCACGCTGCCCTCTATAGAGTTTTCTATGGGGACGACTGCAAGATCATTTTCGCTTCTTACGACCGAATCAAAGACTTGTTGAAAAGATCTCATGGGTACGGTAATGGAGTCTGGAAAAAGTGTCAAAACTGCCATTTCACTATAAGCTCCATTTTCTCCTTGAAAAGCGACTTTATGTTTAATTGCCAATTTTAATATTATAATAGAAAGGGATCTTTTATGTTTGATGCATCATTATTTTATTTTATTTTATTTTATATTATATTATATTATATTGAAACATTTCAATATTGTCTAGATTTAAAATAACTTGAGACATCTAATTTGTTTTAAATAGCTTGATTTCTGCTGATGTCAGAATCGCGTTTAGAAGTTTTTTTCCATATTCTGATCTCTTGTCAATTTTTATCCTAGCTTTTTTCCCAATTTGAGAACTAAACAAAAATTCATTATCGACATAAATCCCAACATTTGCACCTATTTCTTTGTTGTTAACTATGAATAATATTGATGAACCTGATTCATTAATTTGATAATCTACATTATTTCCAAGGACAGGAGTCTTTGCTTCAATATCAATTTTCATTCCTATTATTTCTTCTAATTCTGAAACAGTAGCCCCACCTTTTCCTATTATTCTTGGAATGAATTCCTTGTCTACCTTTATTCTTACTTTGTTATTGGATACTATTTCTATTTCAGCATTAGGATCGAATCTTCTTACAACATCTTTTATTTTGGATTCTGCTATTTTCTTAAGTTTATTATTTGACTCTTTGTTTGATGCTATTTCTCTTACAGGCACTACAATATTTTCCTCACCGTAGGTATAAATCTCGTATTCTAATTGACCTGTTTCATAGTCAAAAATTTCAACTAAAGGTCTAGCAAGGTCCTCTTCAACCATTCCTGAAGGAACCTTAACGGTTAATCTAAGATCATAGACCTTGTTTATTAAACCGTCTTTTAAAAATATTATTGTATCCAAAATATGTGGAATCATTCCCATCTCTATTTTACCAATAAATCTCTGAACCGCATCTATAGGACTGTTAGCATGAATAATTCCAATCATTCCGACTCCTGAAAGTCTCATGTCTGCGAATACGTTAAAATCTCTAATCCTTCTGATCTCATCAAAAATAGTGTAATCTGGTCTAACCAGTAGTAATATATCAACCGATTTTTCAAAACTTCCTTCTAGTGGACTATATTGCGTAACTTCTTTTGGTACCTGCAAATCTCTTGGTGATTCAAACGTTTTTACTATTTTGCCTTTTTTTGTATAATATTCTGCGAGACTGCTGGCTAATGTACTCTTTCCTGAACCCGGGGGTCCAGCTATAACTATTCCTTCTGCTTTTTCATCTAAACGTTTCAAAAGTTTTTCACTTAATTTGTAATCATCCAATGAAAGATGAACTATTGGTCTAACAATGGTAATTTCGATGGCATCTGAAAATGGAGGTCGAGTTATGGTTATTCTATATGTACCAAATTGAATAACATTAGCTCCTTCACGATTTATTTCATATAATTTGTTAGCGTTAGGTGGATTAAATTCATAGATTTCTTTGATTATCTCCTTCAGAAAGTCGTTCTTTATCGCTTTTTCATCTAATCTTACTAGCTGAAAATTGCCTGGACGTCCAATCTTAGCATACGGACAAACCCCATCTTTTAAGTGGACACTCATCGTTTGTTCCGAAAAGAATTTTTCAAATTTGAATTCTTTAATTTTATTATTTGGTTTTATGAGAATGGATTCAATTCCTTGTGCTAAAGCTGCAATATGTTGAACGTAATCCGCAGTAATGATAATTCCCTCTTCTTCTAATGCAATTTGATTGATAATGGCATCAATCCTTCCATGTTTTGCTAATAGTATATCATCATAATCTGGTCTTTGTCCCGAAAAACTTAATTTAATTGTTCTTTTTCGACATTCTTCCCTTATCTCTTTAATTTCTTGTAAACCAACAAAACCATGTTCTCTATTTGTTGATGCCTGTGCTTGTAGTTCATCCAATACTGCGTGAGGAATTATGATCTCATCATTTTCGTTTATTTTACCTGAATACAACATTTTGGTTATTTCTTTATCGATTACTATACTTGTGTCTAAGACAAATTTTTTCCCCAATTAATTCATATTTGTATTTCATTTAGTGTAATTAAGATTTATTCTCTTGTTGCGAAACATTTATTCATTTATATCCTTTATTGTGTGGTTTTAATTTGACAGACATTGGATAAAGATTAGCTAGCTTTTAGAATGTTAATTACCAAAAATATTGAACACCCTTTGATTTAAAAAGAAATCAACTATTATTTTTGAAATGGTTATACTATCAAAGGAAAATACTAAACTAAGGCTGGAGGAATTTCGAATATTGTTAAAATATATGCCTTTTTTACAAAAAAATGGATTTTCTGATTGTGGACGTGGTCAAATTATAGGTCAGATGTTCCTATTACAAGAATTTCTTAATGAAAACCAAATAAATAATGAAGTTGTAAATATACAACAAGAGAATTCTGTTTTAAATGATAGTTTACAAGATAATACCTCCAATACGGCATCTCCTCCACCACAATATTACGAAACTGTCCAACCTATGGAGTCTAAATCATCTAACACCGAACCCAAAAATAAAACCTTTGACTTGGATAGTCTAATTTTAGAAGACGAAAATACGACAGATGAAGAAAATAAACTTGGTTCTCGTTGGTTGCGACCTTTTAAAAATGATGACAATGGAAAGAAAAAACCCCTAGACTATTTTGAGAAGAATGAGATTACACAATCTTGGAAAGAAAAAATAAGGAAAATGACTCAAACTGATATACTCTAATTTTTTAATGTATTTATTTTTCATCAATCAGCATTCTTAATGCTGATTTAAATTCATCCTTTGATAGTAGTGGAATTTCTGCTATTTTGATATTTTCCTTAACATGCTCCATTTTTTTCTGACCTAAAAGTGGAGCTATTATCCCTGGAGTCGATCTTATTATCTGAACTAATTTTAAAATTTGGTCGGTCATATTTTCTGCATAATCGGGAATATTGGTATTTAATAACCTTCCCTGAAAAAGTGGAATACTAGAGAATACTCCAATCTGTAATTTCATGGCAGCATCTAGTATTGTTAAATTTTTCTCTTCGTTATAAGATTGGTTCTTCAGAAAAAGAGCTTCACTGTATGCTAAATTATATGGAAGTTGAATGAAACGAAACCCATGTTCTTTTCCACCAACATTCCGAGCTAAATTATGTATCTCTTCAAGAGATAAATAATCTTTATTATCTTCATTTACACGAAAACATGTCCAAGTAGCCATTCCATAATACCTTATTCTATTATCGTTTCGAAATTTCTCATAAACTTCAAATACTTTATATAACATTTCTAAAAATTCTTTTTTGCTAACATCTTGATTCCAACTTTCAAAAGGATTATGGATATAAAGAAGATCCACTGTTTTCAATTTTAGATTGCATACAGATCGTTCAACACATTTTGATATGTAATTTGGGTTGAGAACATTATATCCTGAACTTATGTCTTCTGCTTTAATAACTCCAGTGGCTATGTACATTTTTTGCATATATTGTAACACATCAATTTGAGGAAAATCTCCATCATTCGTAATATATCCATTCTTTGTACTAATAAATATCTCATCTCGTGCGATTATTCCATCTTTTACTAATCTTTGCAATGCTCTCCCTATGCTCTTTTCCGATTTCATTGCTCTGTAGTTAATTGCAGTATCTATAACATTAATTGCGCCGGCTTTTACAGATTCATACAGTGCATCTTCTATCTCTTTATCTTCATGTGCAGATAGATTTCCTAAATACGTACCCATTCCAATACTTGATAGATATAAATCGTCAAATTTTTTGAAATGAGATTCTACATTACCTTTTTTTAGTGAATTTTCCTTGAATCTTTTTGTTCCTTCAGTTGAAGCAAATCCTTCCAAATAAGAATTTTCATTTGACAATAAAGTAAGTAGTTTTTATCTTCATATATTTTTAGTTGATATTTTTTTGTTTTCGCAAACAAAGGTGTATATGTAGTCGTTTCAAAATACTTGACGTGAATAGTAATTTGCCGGGTAGTAGTGTTAGTAGTGGTGGTTCCGGTACTGGCAGTACAGGTGGTAATAACAATAACGATAATAATAATAATAATAGCACAAGTGGTCC
>DATGZA010000026.1:0-65012 GCA_035297365.1 Nitrososphaeraceae archaeon | reverse complement strand
TGTTAATATTACTGGAATGGGACCATTGAAGAAAATCCTAGACCTTGCCTAGAGTAACTATCGGGTACTAGGCAAATAATCTTATTAAATAATTAAGTCTATATTGCGTTACCAATCAGCAGTAACCGACTAGTTCATACTAGTCAATGATCGATATCATCGGTGCTCAACTTTGTTTTGCGATTTCCAAAGTAAATCCAAATTCGGCGCCCTTTCCATCTTTGTTATTCATACCCCATATCCTTCCAGCATGAGCTTCAACAATACTTTTTGCAATATATAAGCCAAGTCCAGTCCCCGAAGTTGATTTGGAAGCAAATTTCTGAAAGAGTCTAGGTAGAATATCGGAATGTATTCCTTGACCTGTGTCCTTTATTCTTACAACAGCAAATTCTTTATTTGCTTCTTTGTCATATTCTTTTTCTATTGTTGTTATAATAGTTCCTCCTTCTGTAAACTTTACTGCATTTGTTAATAAATTATTGACCACTTGATAAATCCTTACCTTGTCTGCAAACACCATGTTAGGTACTTTGGGTCGCACAAGAATAAGATTTATTTTATGGTTTCTTAATGCCTCTACACCTACTGTCAAATCATTTATTACGTTATTTATTTTTTCAGTCAAGTCAAATTTAGTCTTATCAAGTTTTAAAGTTCCAGCTTCAATTCTTGTAACATCTAATATATCTTCAATGAGTATAGACAATCTTTTTGCATTTCTTTTCAATGGCTCCAAATATTTGTTAAAATTTTCAGGAAACGTGTCTATCATTTCGATATATCCAGTTATCGATTGAGTAGGTGTTCTTAACTCATGCGCTGCTATGTTAATGAATTCTTTTTGCATTTTGTCATGTTGTTTTAGTCGTTCATTACTTTTTTCTAATAATAAGATTATATTTTTTAATTCAGCAGTTTTTTTTGCTACTTCTTTTTTCAAGGTATTATTGAATAATCCTTGCATAACGACGACAATAACTACTATAGCTACAGTTAAAAATAAAGATCCCATGGTAAAGTTTTGTTGTTGTGAAATGAGATCATTAACTTCATTAGCAAAAACGTGTGGTATATAAAGTACAAGGTAAAATACATTTTGACCATTAATACGAACTGGAGTGAATGATATTGTTGACATATTTCCATTTTTATCCATTAAATCTGTATTACCAGATTTTCCAGATAGTACCAAGTCTTTTATTTGAGGTAAAAATATTGAGTTACCAGGATCATATAGACCTTTGATAACTGTCTCGTTTCTTTTACTATCCTGTAAAGTCATGTAAAATTTTTCGTTGGAAGAATAAATCATTTTACCATCCTTGTCAAGTATAACTATCGAGGACCTATTTTTTAATGAAACTTGGTTTTCCATTAGCTCTCCCATTTTAGATATATTTATTGCTGCATATGTTGTACCTATGAAATTTTTTTGCGATTTTTCTTCTTTTTCTTGTTGATTTCTTACTATTTCATAAAGATTTTTCGTTGTGTAAGCAGCACTAAAATTTAATAAAGTATTATTTGTGGATGTAGAAAAAATTGGATACGAAATAAACATTGTGTACACGTTCAATAATGAAGGCATAAAAGGTGTAAAATAGGCTCCTGATGTGGATTTCAGCTGTTCAAAATATTTGCTAAATACTACCTTAGAACCCAAAAAATTATCATAGTTCTTATCATCAATAAAATTAGTTGCCCATTTTATATTTCCTTTTTCATCGGTCCATCCATAATAAGAAGTCAATGCCTTCGTAGCGTCTTGTGAGGCTTCTAAGATTGTTATGGAGGTTAATTTATTTCCTTTTATTGCAGGAGTATTGCTCAATAGATAAAGCTGGTTAGAAATATCTTCTAACCGATATGTTAAAGCTTCTGCTAATTGCTTCGTCTGACTGTCTATATTAGTTTTAATATTTTGTACTGCAATAGTGTCTATCCTAACAGAATTATTTAGAAAGAAGGAGTAAGTAGAAATGGATGTAAACAGCAACATCATGGTAATTACGACAATAAGGAATCGAACAGAAGAGACCGATTTAAGAAAAGAAAAAGTCATAATAAATTTAAAAAGTTGGTATTATTAAATAGTTTTTGGTATAATTTTCATAATCTCTTTTGGACTATTGAAATTCAGGCATGCAGAAGAGTCATAACATGATAATAGGTCTAATAGAAGTGGATGCTTACTAATATACTGACTGTTATTGATTTTTGTAGTTTCATTTTTATATATTTAACAAAATAACACATTTAAATCACGTTACTTTTCTATCCATTACTTTTTATACTACTCTAATAATAGAATTTATTTTTTTTAAACGATATTACAACATTGAAAATTCAGTTTTCAGAATTTCTATATCCATACATAAAAAGTATCGAGAAATAATTTTACTATTTGCTGGTACCGATCGAATGAGAAATATTAGTTTTCTTAAGTACATCTACATTGATGATGATCATATTCTATAGATTCATTCTATTTAAATAATAATATTTATTATTATAACATATATTTTTATTGTCTATAACTTATTTCATAAATAAAGAGTATTAGTAAAGAGATGTCTTTAAGGGAAACTATCGATGAAAGTAAAAACTATCTAAAAATTTCAAAAGCGGCATCAGGATATTTATAGGTAGATATATTTAAGAATTCTGATTTAAATAAAGGTTATTTATGTTATAATTGCTTGTACTATATCCAGGATAATAAATGTTCTACTTTTCAAACTAATGTACCAGATGTTAAAAATAAAAAATTAGAATAATAACTCCTTATGACTTATGTATGCTATAGTATCGTAATTAATTGGAGCTAAAGATATCATGAGTTCTGTAAAGGAAAATATACAAGACGTGTAGATCAAATAGACAATTTATCTAAATTCAAAAAAGTTAGCAAATTAGAGGCTTCTTATGTACAATACGATAAATTTCTTTATTCAAATTTATACGAAGGCTATTTATGTTATAAGTGTATATATTGGATTGATGCTCATGATGGAAAATTTATGGTGGTTGAGGAAGATGGTGTTGATGTAACGGGTAGAGTTTCTAATGTAATAGCTCCTCATGAATGTTTTACAGGTTACTAAGCAGATGAAAATAAAATAAAGGATACCAAATCTCGGGAAAATTCTACTATCGATTAAATTAGCCAATTATATTTATATGTGGACGACGTGTTCTCATTTAAGTCAATATAATATCTTGAAGATATTGCCAAGCGTTTCTAATACTACAACTCTCTTGAAAATATCCTTTATTACAAAATTATAATATCAATCTTTAATGTTTGGATTTATTTCGTTTAAGTGGACAAGAGAAAGATTTTTTCTTTAACTAATTAGTCACTGTAAAATTGAGATTTTCCATGTTAAGGATCCTAAAAATAATAAAAAATCCTCAAACAGGCCAAGAACTATAAGAATAGAAGAATGGACACGAGGATAGGTTTATAGAGATTTTTTTATTAGCGAAAAAGATATTGAATTAATCGCGATTATTTTTTTTAAGAAAATTAAAAAAACATACTTGTACAAAATCAATCGAATAGATAATGCCTAAATATAAGTATATCACAACATTATATATAAGGATTTCAAATGATATCTCTTGAAAATGAAAATAAAACCATTTTAATGGTTGACGATGAAATAGATATCTTGGAATTATTTGGAGAATGTTTGAGATCAGAGGGTTATAATGTGCAGCTTTTTAATGACCCGACAAAACTATTAGAATACATTTGTTATAATCCAAACTGCTCCCTTGTGATAACAGATTATAAAATGCCTAAAATAGGGGGAATAGATTTAATAAAAAAAATTAGGGAAATCGATGATGGGTTTAAAATAAAAATAATATTAATTAGTGCGTACTTAGAAGACGGAATCACTAACAACTATGATACTAATGAATTAGAAAATCTAAAGATTGATAAAATTTTAGAAAAGCCAATAAAGATTAACGAATTAACAAATATAGTAAAAAAATTGATTGAAATTGAAGAACCATTACTGGAGCCACGATAGTAATAAAAATACAACAAATGATCGTTATTACATGAAGTTTGTTGTTTATATCTACAATTTTTTTGTTGTTTATATCTACTCATTTTCAGTGGTATTTTCCATCAAACACCAATTAAAAACCCTATATATACCAAAAGCTAATACCCCTCTATCACATTACCATAGTTACCAGGATAGATTGAAGTGTTATGGCATACATACTCTGTATTTTCTAGATAAAAACATTGAATGTATGTTATTTTCAAATTTTTTTTCAAGAAAAAATAACAAGATTTTACGTAGCGATTGAATCAATCTTATTAAAAGAAACAGTGAGAAATTTAGAGTCTGTGTCTTGTATTGATTCATCAATTAATTACTAGCCAAGGAACTTAGGATATTACCCAGAGAGACTAAAATTGAATGTTTCTTATTTATTATCAGCGATACTGTTGGAATATCACTATTTTCTTAATTACTATCAGTTACTTTGAATGTAGATTTATCGACTCCAGTCAACTTTTTATCATCTCGCCTTCAAGTGAGAGTACATATTGCATGGCCAAAATACTTGCAGTATTATTCCATTTATCGGAGCAAAGATAAATGAGGTAAATAGACCTGTTCTTCTTAATTACTAAAACAATACAATAGACCATCTTTTGAGTTTATAAACAACATGTTTTTGGCAATACATGGAGATGATTCTATTGCATCCATTGTAGGAAATTTCCAGTTTACCCTGCCGGTTTCGATATCTAAACCATATATATGAGAATCTAAAGAGCCTACAAATAGTATTCCGCCATCCCGTGTTATCACAGGTGAAGACCATATTTTGTCTCCAGTTTCATATTTCCATTTGATAGAACCATCAGTAGAGTTTAATGAATAAATACATTTGTCAGAACATCCAAAGAAAATATGATCTTTTGATTTGGCGACTGAAGAAAGAATAGGTTTACCAGTTTCATATTTCCATTTGATAGAACCATCTGATTGATCTAGACAATACATTATACCGTTGTGTGTACCTATAAATACAGAATTACTTGATTGCATCAAACTGGGTGTAGCTCTAATTTTGTCTTCCAACATAGTCTTCCAATTTAACTTACCATTTAGATCAAAACTATAGAGAAAAAAATCATCAGAACCAATAAATATTTCTTGGTTATTTGTAGATGGCGAAGACCAAATAGAACCACCTGTATTAAATGTCCATATAATATTTCCTCTCAAGTCGATTGCGTAAATTTTGGAATCAAGCGACCCTACTACTATTATCTTCCCATGGCAGACACAAGGAGATGAAAAAATGTCTCCTGGTATTTGTACTTTCCATTCCTCTTTTCCTTCTTTAGAGATATCTAAAGCATAAATCAAATTCTTTTCAAGAGATTTGGAATCTTGTTTAATAATCCATGAATTGAAAGTACATGATATTAATAAATTGTCGTGGAGTAATAATGATGAGACTAATGGGTTTTCTATATTTTTTTGCCAAACGATCTTTTTCCTGTAGGCATTAACAGCGAAAATTTTACCAGTTATAGTTGAGTTATATACAATATCATTATGAAAAATAGGAGAAGATATCATAGGTTCTAATTCAATGACCCAAAATAGTGATAACTCTCGTTGTAATTTACCTGCAAAAACACCACTTCGCTCTTCATCTCCTCTAAATAAAAGCCAAGAATCCTCGCTATTCAAGTACTGAATATAAAATTATATCTTCAATTTATTTCCTGTCGTACTTATGTAATCTATCCACATAATTGTCTTTATCTAAGAACAAATATAGAATCTGTTAATTGAACGATTGTATAAGAAATTGTATAAGAACCAATACTGAAGTATATTTTAATTTTCTAAACCATCAAGACATTCAAAATGTCAGACCGTTATCCTTAACTCTTTCTCTAGTTTTCTAATCACTCATGCATAATAGATTTTCTTATCAAACTACCACTTGATACAAACTATAACATAACCAATCCATGCCTTATGTAATACGCCTCTTAACTCTGAGTGTCGTAGAATCAGATGCTAACAATCTTTTGTGGTGCAGGTCAAACAGAAATCCAGAAAGTGTATGTGTTATGTACATTGTGTAGTATACTAAAAGCATGAGAAATCTGTCTTTTACTGTATGTTTAAAGCGTTTATCTCCTGCTTCTATTGGTCTTGTGCGTTTTCTCTTTTAGAGATACGTTTTATCTCGTATTTTTGATATCTTGATTCTATTTCCCCGTAAATTGAATCAAATTCAGATAGTTGCAGTCCAGTAAATGATCTGAAAAGTTGTCATTTTCTAGATAAACAACAAAATTTAGCAAATCTATAAGGAATATTCTCGATAAGAGGAATATGACCGAAAGTTTGTCAATTACTCGAAATACTACTTATTGTTAAAACCGAAGAGTTTTAAAGAAAGTCAATTTTTAGTACGTCTACAATTTAATGTACACTATTGAACTTTTAAAATTCTTAGTAAACTGATCATATTACCCATATGCCAAGTCATACGAGTTTTGTTTCTAGCCAGCAATAAAAGTAAGAAAGAATTTCATATGAAGATGAATCACCACCTAGGAAACAAGAGTGTAAAGATGCAGAAAAAAAATTTGCAAGAATTTAAGGATAACGTTAAACATGGACAGAGACGGATTTTAGAATCTGTCTTCTATTGTATCAAGAGAATCTTTAGATAATGTGTTATTACCATCAGATTATAAAACGTTGTAAAGCAGATAATATTAAAAGTATCAATATATAACTTTTAGAAGTATAAGCGTTACATGATTACCAGTTATTTATGAAAAATAGATGGATATCTAAATCAATTGCAACAAAGCAGTAGAAGCAATTAACGATCATCCAAATATGCAAATTTTACGGAACTATCAGTATATTCCTTTACCAGGTATAACATTTCTTATGCCACCAGCAGGATTTTGAACATCATTCTTTCTTCTTGGTATAACATGAATATGACAGTGAAATATTGTCTGACCTGCATCTAATCCATCATTGAAACCAACATTAAAACCTGTTATGGTTCTGTCACCTTCCAGTACCTTTTTCCGTACACTTTCAACTAATAACAGGCATGCTCTTTTTTCAAAATTACCCAGCTCAAAAAAAGAAGTTACATGTCTGAAAGGTATTACTAGAGTATGATCTTTAACAACAGGATATTTATCTTTGAAGGCAACAGCAGAACCGTTTTTATCTATTATCTTCGAGAAAATGTGATTCATATCACAAAATGGACATTCTTTCTCCTTTTTATCATAAATAAATTTCCACTCTCTAAAATCAGTACTGTCTTTATCCATTTTTTGTGAATTACATGTGTAACACAATGCTTGATAATTGTCAATTGTAGATTTTCCACCTTTATTTCTGGGAAGGATGTGGTCAACTTGAAGGAATTTTTGACTTGCAGGAATTCCACATAATTCACATCTTCCTTTTGCACGTTTTAATACCTCGAATCTTAAAGTTCCTGGAACGTAAGAAGTACTTTTCATACGATATAGCCAGAGTCTACGTTCTCCTCCCTTTGTATGAATATATTCACCTATTTTCTGGTCACAAAGATCAATTAGATCTCTTCTTTGCGATTCAGTCAAATAAGAAATATTAAGGGAATATCCGTCCAATGTTTCAAAAACTACACCGTGTTTCTTTAAAACTCTCCCAGGCATCTGTCTGGTTATTACTTTATAGTAGTCAATCTGACTTTCATCCAGATTGGAGAATTCTTTAGCAATAATACGAGTCGATACTCTGTTTTTATCGGATTTGAGAAGAGTCTTTATCATAACTGGCTGATAAACATGTTGCATTTTCATTTTATTTTTAATGAAATCCTTTAAGTCTTCAAAATCCACGAAATGTTATTAGAATTACTAAGAAGTAAACTTTAGGTACAGATCACAATATCATATTCAGTCAATTTGAAAATTGATTGTCCATCTGGTCAAAATCTTATTGAATGAACTTGATTAAGATTTAAAAAATACAAAGATTATAAAATCAGAATTCGATTACAGTGAAAGTCGATTGTGCTGATATGATTTTTCTGTTAAACAAATATCAACACAATGATTTAAGAATGAAACACATACAAGAATTCTGAAAACCTGTCTTGACATATGAAATGAATACGGGTTGATACTCATGATAGCCTCTTCTGCCACAAATAGAAAACCTTATAATTATTTTTCCTAAATCATTCTTATTTGGAGAAGGAACCAAGGTCATCACCAGTCTTGAGATCAAAAATAGTGAAAACTGGAAATATTTTGAGAAATACTGCTTTATATCAGATAAAAGAATACGAAGACAAATTTCCAAAGATCAATAAAGTCTATGATGAATTATTCAAAGATCTAATAATAGATAAATATAATATAGATGATGCAGTCAAATCGGTTAAAAAATTATTTGATAAAGAAGTCTTGAATTTTGTAGCAATAGATGGTACAGAATATTCTAGACCGCTTTTTGATATGATGATTTTTTATGCTGGCGCATATTCATGTGAAGGAAGTATATATTTTTCAAAAGAGAACAATTTGAAAATCAAGTATAAAAATAAATTTTTAGAGCATTCTAGTGATGTATCCAGCTGTGTGCCTGTATATATCGACAAAATACCTGAGATAGATCGCACTTTTCATGATTTAGATGGAAAGATAAATTTGACCAGCTCTTTTACTGAAGAGGCAATAATAAACAATACAAATGTTGCAAATTTTCTTATGACTTTCTCAGAATTTTATCTTGCTTACAAATATGCCTCTGCTAAAAGTCACGATATAATATTGATGGATAGAAGCTTATCTAATATGTACTCTAGCCTATTATACGATACTTCAAACAGAAACTTATGGTCAACAAATTTATCCATCTTGGATTACAATATAGACGATCAAAAACTAGATATAAATGATCTAACTATAGGACGTTATAATCTAATCAACGAACAATTGAATCTTCCATCGCCAAGAGGTAATTATCTCAGATATTCCATTTTCATATTACTATCTAAAATATATCCAGACGAGATAAGTTTAGATCAAATAATCGAAATTCTTAAAATAAATGATAATAAAAGTACACGTAATAGAATAAATACATATATTCAGACGTCAATAAAGGAGGGCATAATTATAGAAAATGAAAAAGATAAAAAATATACAATTATAGAGAAATACAGATCTACATGGACAAGAATAAAGAAATTAGTCCAGGAATTGGGAGATAAAATCTTTACAGATGAAAATGAACCTTTTGTTTTAACAAAGGAAAAAGGTAAGAAAGAATGGCTTACTACACTTGACCTTTCGTTTTTAACTTTATTTAGTTTTTATATGCTCATAGAAGAATGCTGGAAGAATAATATTTTATTAATTGGAATCACGAAGGATACTACTGCTAAAGAATTCAAAAATCATGTAATTCCAATATGTTTACGAAATAAGATTTGGACTTATAATGAGAAACTAAAAAGCAGTCTTGAAGATGGACCCAGTACTGACAGAATGTTACTTCAATTTTTAAGTATTTTAAATAACCAGAAAATAAATGTACCGTGGAGTTTGATAGAATATGATGCGGCATTTGTTATGACAATTCCAGATTTTCGAAACAGAGAAGGGTATGTAAGTGGTGCTATAAAAAATAACATAATCCAAAGCCAGTTATTTCTAAGGTCATTTGTCCAATTGGGGAAATCAAATAGGGATAAAAAACTAAGAAGCAATGTTTTGGCAATAGATAGATTGGCATATCCAGAAATCGATCTTAGTTCAAATGATAATATTATTCAGTTCAAGCATGATTATTCAAACATAGAGTTGATTAAATTTTTTTTATTTAAGAATAAAAATTGTAAAAATGAGATTCAGAATCTGTTATTAGTTTTATTAAAATCGATGAGTGGTTCAAACATAGGCGAGGCTTTTGGACATAATAGAGCATTATTTGTAGCCGATAAAGTAGCAAAATGGCATAATGAAGAATTCAGAAATATAGTTGATTCTACTGGTCATCTGATTAGTTGCAATAAAAATTTGAAAAACTTTGTATATTACATGAATACATTTAGGGAGAAGAGACAGGCATTTGAATCAAACAGAAGATAATAATAAAAAAGTTAATAGTGACAGGATATTTTCATCAATTTTTACAGATTTTGAGGGTAGATTCAAAGGCAGATTGGGTGCAGTAATACCCACTAAAATTTTTAACGCATCAGAGAATGCTCCAATTTCTGCAAGATATGATTGCAGAATAAAGGCAGGATATCATAAAGATATAATGCGTCTTCTTGAAGAGGGTATGATTGTAGCCGTTAGAAATTTTAAATCAAAAACCGAGAATCAGAAAAAAACTGAGGATAGAACTGAAAATTCTAGCGATAAGAGATTTACACTGTTAGTAATATCAAGGATATGGCCAGATCATTATGGACTTAGGGGTTTATCGGATTCTACTTACTACCCTATGCAGTTTGAAGTAATAGAACAATCAGTAATGGATTGGGAGGGTGATGATATGTCCACAATGATGATACAATTAAGCACAATTCCTATTAACTATGATTTAATAATTCATGAAGATGATGGAAGTTATGAGTTTGCAAAAGGTTTCTCATACCCAATAATTGGTGATGAGGCATATCTTCTTAATGCAGAAACCATACGAGATATGTATAATAAAAAGATATTAGAACAGTTACAAAAAGAAAAAGAAAAAGCAAAGAATGGGGCTACGCTAGATATCAATGAACAAAACATTGGAATAATAAAAATGTTTGAAAATTCAAAGGAGAAAATACCGATATTTGTCAACTATGACAACATGATAAGATATCACTTTGGAATTTTTTCTTTTACTGGAGGAGGTAAAAGTAATCTTTTATCAAATCTGTTGAGGAAAATCTTGTTAGGAAGTTCTGATAATAAGATAGTGATCTTTGATATTTCATCAGAATATCCGTTTCTATTGATGGATGTTTTTAATAATTCAGCTATAAAATCAAAGATCATTCTAGAATCTCCAATCAAGAATTCTGATCAATTCTATATTTCTGTCGTTAAACCTAGAGATTACGAGGAGGATGAAAATGTTAGACGTTCCCTCGCCAAAATATATGACAAAGGAATAGTATCACATTTCATAAAACCCCAGGATGTTACGCCTACATTTCATATGATATTAGAACAATTATACAAATTAAGAGAGGAATCTTCTAACAGACCACATTACATAAGTGCAATTGGTGAAATTCAAAGAAAAATAGTTGAATTCATAAATCAAAATGAACTTGCAGAAAAAGATCCAATAAATGAAAGATTTGTTCAATTATTAGTTACACACGCTCTTCAAGCAATGGAAAAATTCAAGGTGAATGAAAAATCTACATTATTCGGATGGGCAGCAAGTCTAGAATATTTAATAAACAGTATACAGAAGAACGATAGCAAGAAATCGGATGATGGATTTACAACTGACCAGATTATCAATATGATTGATGGAGATACCAGACTCGTATGTTTGTCAATTTCAGATCCATATAAAATTAAAGACATTGTGATAAATATAAGTAATGAAATATTGAGGAGAAGAAAAAGACAGTTTAAGGTAAGACCATATGTTTTATTTGTCTTTGATGAAGCACAAGAATTTGTTGCCGATTTATCAAATTCTAGAGGAATAGATAAAGAATGCAGTCAGGAAGTTGAAACACTTTTGAGGCAGGGAAGAAAATATGGTTTAGGGGGATGTATAGCAACACAGCGAATTGCTTATCTAAATACAAGTGCGTTACAGCAATTACACACATACTTTGTGGGCACATTGCCTAGACCGTATGATAGAAATGTAGTAAGCAGTACATTTACTATTGATCAGGGAATTTTGGAAAAGACTTTAGAATTTGCTCCAGGGGAATGGTTATTATCTAGTTATATAGCGACAGGGATAGAAAATATTCCAATTTTTATAAAGGCAGACAATTCAGAAAAAGTGTTAGAAGAGTTTCTAACAAAGTAATTTATCGATCATGACCCAAAATCTGGGAAGTGCATTCAAAACAATGAAATAGATTATTCGACATTACGCTAATCAATATTAGAAGAAACATAAAATGAAAACAAGAGGATATTTTAATTCTAGTAATAGAGGGATATCAATAATAACTTGATATTTTTGACAATAATATTTTGTATTACAGAATTGTGTCAAAAACATTTGACTCTTCCTCTCATACCATATATCATACAACAGATTGAACTTTTTTCTACAAGAATCAGAATTTCAGTAATATCAGTACATCCAATTGTTAATAATATCAGTACATCCAATTGTTAATAATATCATTAGATCCAATTGTTATTTAATGAATCATTTATCTACTTCTTATACAACTATATATTATGGTTTTAAAAGATACAGTAAATACAGATACACTAATAAAATTATATAAAATTTATGATGGTCATAGAGATGCAATACTCTGGTTTTTAGAAGAACTGGATGTTGATAGTTATGAAGAATACATACAAAAGTATGGGGGGTCTTCAATTCAAAGATCATATTTTATTGCTGTCTGTGGATTTTTTGAGCTATCAGGTGTTATTGTAAGTCATAGAATGATAGATGCTGACCTTTATTTTGATATGTTCAATCCTACTCCCTTTTGGAATAAGGCAAAATCTGTAGTACAAGGAATGAGAAAAAAGAGACCGCATATTTATGAGAACTTTGAAATGTTAAATAACAAAAGAATAGGTTGGACAAAAAAGCGAGAGAGCGATACGAAGAAAGCATCTCATAATATCAAACAGAAAAGATCTTACAAACTTTAGTTTAGTAAATGCAACTATACATTTGAACACATCTCGTATTCTTTATTACCATTGTGGAAATTTTAAATTTTCAAAAATTAACTTGTATTTGTAAATGTAAAAAGAATCTCTTTTTATTACCTCAATAATAGATACAAACAAAATGGCGAGATAGTATAATTCCTCCAAGATAGCAACAAATACATTTACCGAAACTCATGGGAGACACAGAAAGGAAATGATATGAAACATGATTACAAAAAGATTTTCTAAAATCAGCATAAGAAAAGATGAAACTATTGTATTCTTCATAAAAAGGTTATTTGGAGAACATATTACATTTGGGTTGATAAGAATGTAGAATTGAGAACTGGTCTTTATATGTATCGCATACAATCTTCATAGTATGATGTCGTTGGTTCTTATAATGGTGGTTTCCACAGAACCATAAATTTATGTTAGTAAAAATACCATTTTTCAAGAAAATTTTAAATACTAAATCTCGATACCTTTCTCATGTGAAAGAGACTATATTAAAACTATCTTTAGTTTTTATAATTTCAATAGTGACTTTGTTTCTTTTTACTTTCTCCGCTTCTCCATCATTAGCTGAAGAAGAAAATTCACAAGATTTAGGAACGCTTACGATTAAAATAATTAATTTTGATACAGGTAAACCTCTTCCAGATGCAACATTTAAGATTTCTCCTAATCCATTTACATTAAAAGACTCCCTTGTCATACATGATAATAATAAATCTGTGGATTTTGAATCTTCTAATGGAATCATATTTTTAAATAACGTAAAATTTGCATCTTATGTCATAAATGAAACCAGTGTTGCACAGAATTTTGTTCCATTGTTAATAAAAAACAGAGTCACTGTTCATGAAACTAATCCTGATGCAATAATAACTATCGAAAATATAGACACTAATCTACCTTTTAAAGGAAAAGCTAATGTTTCTACAGAATTGAATGATGAAGCGCTAAAGATATTTATTTCTAAAGGGGCTTCAATAAATGGAGAAAAAATAAGCAAGGTTAATCAAATGCCTGAAGGATATATACAATCTATTGAACAATTGAAGAATTTAAGTCAACCTCAACAAATATTGTTTCAATCATCTGCTCCAGTTACATCTACAGCATCACAACTTTTCAAGTCATATTCTATTCCTAACTATCCTGCTCCAACACCAGAAATAGCTGCAGACACTATATATGTACCTCCTCTCTTTTTTATAAAACAAGAAAATTCTAAATATAATTTTATTCTTACCCCCGTGATCGGAAAGATATTTTCTAATATGTCGTTATTGATTAAGGAGCCATTCGCCACAGAGTCTAATACCAGCAGTGTTGAAAAGTTAGAGATGAAATTTGCAGAACAGGCAACCAATGTAGGATTCAGGTTTGGAATATCAGATGATATTCACAAAAATCTCAATCTTCCTCCTTTACCTTTTGATAAAATTGCATTATTCTTAGATATAGACTATATCCATGGCAACGGTCAAATTCCTGTAGATTTCTCGAATCCTGATTCTTTCACATCCTCACCTTTGGGTTATATAACTATAAATAAGTTCCTTAATACAAATAAATTAAAGGACGGATGTCCAGACCTTTCTTTATATGCCTATAACGAAAAAAATCAACAATGGAATACATTAGATAAACTTCAAAGATACAAATCATTGGACACAGATAAAAAATGTGGTTATCTTATAGAATTACAACATTTCTCGAAATTTGCTGTAGGAGGCATCCAACCACCAGTTGATGAAACATGAAAATTAGTTTATATCATAATGAGCATTTTATTTATTTAAATACAAATAAATGAGATGTAAAATTTAATATTTTTCTACAATCATGATAGATCATACTAGTTTAATTTATGCCAATTTTTTCTTTACAGATATTGTCGGTTTATCCGATCTTAGAATGTCTACAAAAACCCAGATAAGGAAAATTGAGGTATTAAATAAATTGATCAAAGAATGTACTGCTTTTAAAACAACATCCAAGGACTCTTTTATAGTACTTCCTACAGGAGATGGAATGGCAATCGGTTTCTTTCAAAGTCCCGAGCTTCCTTTAAATTTGGCAATTGAACTCCACAGAAAAGTTGGAATATACAATAGAGCAAAAATTCCTACAGAAGCTTTACGACTACGAATAGGAATACATTCGGGTCCAATTTTCGTAGTGAAAGATGTATTAGACAATAAAAATGTATGGGGTCCAGGAATAATAGTAGCTAGAAGAATAATGGATATCGGTAATGACGGTCACATACTATTAAGTTCAAGAATAGCAGAAGACTTAAGAGAATTATCTGATGAATATAAGAAAATAATAACGCCAATACATGATTATACAATAAAACATGGACAAAGAATTTTAATTTATTCAGCGTATGGAACCGATTTTGGTAATCCACATGTACCGATAGGAAATTCGTATCAACGAAGTAAAATGAAGAAAGAAGTTATTAAATTAAGGAGAACTACAATCTATCCTTATTTAGAAGTTAATGTGACCGTAAAAGATCCCAATACTATGCTGCTAAGATACAAAAGGCTCTATGAAATAGAAAATATTTCACACCAGTCAATACATCAAGTATTGCATGGAATTGCAACAGATATTCCAAAAACATTTCAAGAATTAAATATAAAGGTATATGATAATGAGAATCAAACTTTAAAAATATCTAGTATAAGTATTGATAAACCATTTCAGAAAGAATTTACCACGGTTTTTAATAAACCAATTCTAAAAGGAGAAAAAGGAAAATTTTACGTTTTAGAATATGAGGTAGAAGAACCTGATAAATATTTTGAAAATGCATTCTTAGTAGATTGTCATGAATTTATAATAAATATTGATTATCCTATAAGTATGGCACCTCCGGTAGTTTATGATGTAAGCTTAGAGTCTCATGAAAAACATTATTGCGATATACAACCAGTAATTATAGAAAGCAATAAAGAACGTGCTATAGCAAGATGGAAAAAAAGAAATATCTTTCAAGGTCAATCATTTAGACTTGAATGGAAGTAAGACCCTATACTAAATTAAGTAAAAATTAATGTTTTTATTTTAAACAGTTGCCATAAATCTATTCTAGTCTATCATTTATATATTTTGTCAAAGTAAAAAATATATGAAGATACTAAATGCTGGACCAGATTTAAGTCAACCGATGACGGAAAACGAAGTTATGAAATTTCTTACTACTGGTAAAAGAAATATCTATTTAGGTACGATAGATAAGAAGAATGAACCAAATATTCATCCAACCTCTTATTATTTTGATCCTGATCAACTTAAGTTTTATGTTGAAAGTTACAAATTTTCTAAAAAAATAGAAAACATAAAAAATAGTAACAAAATATATTTTTGTGTAGATAAACCTACTATACCATATAAAGGTGTACGTGGGAAGGCGAAAACATCGTTAAATGAAGATCTTGATTTTACTGTTTTTATATGTGAGAAAAATCTGATGAAATATCTGGGCAATCTAGAAGATCCGATGGCCAAAGTTATATTGAATCGTGCAAAAAAAGGAGAGTCGATAGTCATTGAAATATCTCCTTTGTATTTTTCAACTTGGGATGATAGTAAAATCATATAATTAGTTTTTGATTTGATTATCTTTTAAATTGTTGTAGTAAAGTACAAAAGTGTAAATAGGCCACATATTATCGCACTACAGACGATGAGAAAATCAGATTTCCACTCCAGGTTTGACACATTTAATTATCGATTGTCACACACACACACACACACTATCTGAGAGAACAAGTATCTATGAAATATAGTGAAAGAAGATTCGGTAAACAATTTCAAGAACATATTATTATAATAATAATACAAAAATTGAGGAAAATAAATTGTAAATTATACCAGAATTGGTTATCTTATATACCATAAGAAATTCAGAGTCTTTGGAAAAAATCGTTCAATGACATTTCTATATAATTATTTAATAGAAAATACAAAATCCTTATGAAGAACAAGATGAAAACAATATTTTGAAACCCAAGACAGAACAAAGAGAATATGCAGAAATACCTACACAATGTACACCATGGTACACCTGTCATACCAAAGATCAAAGAAAAAGTAAATGGGAAAAAACAGAGGAATAACCAATTATGGTTTCGATAAAAAAGTTAGAAGACAAAATGCAGAAAGAAAATATAACGAATTATAATAATTTGACTAAATTAATTACTCCTAATCACTATCTTAAATTTTGGTTCATCCCTTAGAATCTATGACTGAATTTGAATTATTAGCAGATACGGTAGAGATGAATTACTTTATCATAGATATATCCAAAGAATAAATAATTTGAAGATATAGTTCTCTAACATTGATAATTAAAAATCTATTACTGATAGTAGTAATTGTTTCCTTATGTTTACTTTTTTCTGCAAATAATAATATCAACCCAGCCCAATCACTAGTTTTTCCAGAATATGACACTCCCGAAAATAGTAATAAAAATAAAATTGTTATTCACAATGATAAGGAGGACAACAAAGACAAGGAACAAAAAGAAGCACAATTCAAATCTGCAGTCCCATCTCCCAAAGAATATGAAACTGAACAAGAGGATATAGAATTAGAAGGTATAGTCAATTATATTGTTGATGGAGATACTCTAGATATTAATGATATTAGAATAAGACTTTCTCTTGTGGATACACCCGAACGAGGTCAAGAAGGATTCAAGCAGGCAAAAGAATTTGTCAAGAAACTCTGTCTTAATAAAAAAGGTCAGGTAGACATTGATGATGGTCAGCGTCGAGGAGATAGATATGGAAGAGATATTGGTGTAGTTTTTTGTGATGGCGTTAATATCAATAAAGCATTGGTGGATAATAATTTGGCTAGGATTTATACAGAATATTGTGATATCTCTGAATTTAAGAATGAAAACTGGGCCAAACCAGATTGTCGTTAATTGGAATTGAAAATTTGTACATCCGAGCATTTTGGTTTTATTCTGAAAATATTTCTTATATGCTGTATTTTTTAAAGACAATGGATTATGATCATAACCGCCATTTGTCAAATGTGTACCATTTTAGACCAATTGATTTTATCTAGAAATCTATTATATTTCCAATATTTCTTTATGGGAGTAAAAATGAGAGTAAGATTAGTTGGATTTATCTTAATTAATATATTTTATTTTTATTGACATCACATATCTTTTATTTACTAATTATCAAATGCAAGCGAAATCTGAACAATGTGGTTTCTTATATCCTGACATTTGTATACCGTCTTGACCATCAGATTTGGGTTGTTCATATATGCAGACAAAAATTGAGCATTGTGCCCAGACCCACATAGATTTGATCATCAGGGAGATGGCTTTGGACGTGAATCGAAATTATTACATAAAAAAAGAAGTATTCTGAAAGGCAAGTTTTAGCTATAATTATATTCTATTTAAAAAAATCTGATATTGATGACTGTTTTGTCTTTTTGTAATTCAAATTGTTAAATTTTGAATAATTATCATTTTCCTTATTCTCGATAAAACGTTTATAATCTAAAATTGGGAATGTTATCTTATCCTTCAGGTTCATCAGCTCTCCGAACATCTTTGCAGTCATGGGACCAAAACCAGCGTAGTGATTATTTGATGATACGATTGCTGTCTTTATGATTGCCTCATTATTCTTTACATCATTTAAAATATTGGACCATTTCTCCATCTCAAGCTTTCTATCTTTTTGTATCTTTCCGAAATCCTTGTCAAAAATACTTCTATCGCCTATCAATCTCAAATAAACAAAATCTGTAGTCATTACCGGAGGAGTAACTAGTCTATCTTGTTGACTCCATACAAGACAAAAATCATTTTGTTTAAAGTAATTGAACGTAAGATCATTAAACCAACTATGATGTCTGACTTCTATAGCATATCTATATGACTTATCCAATTGGGACTCTAGATTTTTCAGGAAAAAAAGTCCTTCAATAACGTCAAGCCACGGAGGTAACTGTATGAGAAAAGTGACTAACTTTTTTTGTAAAGGTTTCATTACCTCGAAAAATCGTGATACATTTTCAAAAAGGCCGTCACCAAGTTGTTTCTCATGTGTTATAACCTTTGGAAATTTGACAGCGAATTTGAAATCTTCTGGTGTTCTTCTTGCCCAATTCTGTACCATAAGCCTAGAAGGTATTCTGTAAAAGGTAGAGTCTATCTCAACGAATTTAAAAATTTGAGAATAATATGAAAGCCACTCTCGAGTATCTAGGTCCTCAGGATAGAATGGACCTTTCCATGCATCATAACTCCATCCCGAACAACCAAGATAAAATTTCAATACATTATATTATATTTTCATTGCAAAAACCTTTTAGAAAATTAAGATTAATAAAAAAGTTAACAATTGATTACAACATTTTTCTTTCTGGGTGACATTTATTCAACTTTACAATAAATAGTTTATTATTTTTCAACAGCGAGGATATTCGTTATTTTATGGAAATTTTAGCTACATCCTTAAATTTCTTTATTCTTCTTTTTTTATCTTTAGATCTATATTGTATAACCAAGATAAATTAAACCTGAATTTTTTCCAAATACCTGAATTTTTTCCAAATAGTTGTCAAAATCAAATCAGTAGTATATTTATTTTTTAACTTGTCCTATTAATTCCAGTTTATTTTGGGGTTGATATAATTTGACTTCAGATTCATATTTGATATCTGGCTTACCAAAAGTATCCTTGTCTACATCAAAGCCTAAATCTCCTTTATAGACAAAAATTTTGTCTTCAGTTTCAGGGTTGTCCGTACTATTAATTAAATCAAATGAACCTGACAATTTGTAATATTTGTATAAAATAGAATCGCCTGTAGAATTTGTCTTATCTTCAATCTTTAGTGTTCCCGAAAAAGTTCTGGAATTATCTCCAAATAAATTATCAAATGATGTTTTCTCAAATTCGTATAAACAATTAATTTCTGGACAAATTTTATTACCTTCACCTAAGGTCATGTTCGTATTCTGAAAATAAAGATAAGAATCTATAAGATTGCCCTTCTTCAATGTTGAATTTATTTCAATTGTATCTAAAGATTGAGCAAAGGAATTGGCTATCGGAATAATTGTTATTGCTACAAGAGTCAAAATTACTAATAGGTTTAGCATATTATAGAGAAGTGATATTTAATTTAAAAAATATAAATAGTTTTATTTTATCTAGGTTACAATATTAGATCTTTTTCTCGCAAACTCAAATATCCTTTTCACTTCTTCCCTCTGGCCTTCAGGAACTTCATAGTATACGATAATGTCAAGCATCCCGGTCTTGACGTCTTTATCCCTCTGCGAACCATGAATCTTTCCATTATGATTTCTTATGATATCTAATAGAACCTCATACTGTTTTTGTACTTCCTTTATTGAACCCTGTAATAATTCAAAAGAGTTATCCATCTTAGGTTTTGACAAAATTGAATCTCGTCCTTTTCTGTAGGGATAAGAAGTGTTTGATGATGTACTTGTAGCTTTGTTACCATAATTTCCTCTATTAGGACAAATATGCTTTTTTCTTGTATACGCTTCCCAATACTCATTATAGTCTGCATTCCAAAAGATTTGAGTATTACAACCATATATACAGGTCTTGAATTTAGTAGCGTCACTATCCTTAGAACTCATTTTTTATTACTCACTAAAATTAGATTTCTGAACCTCAGTTTTTTGTATAACTATTTTTTCTCCATCAGTAAGGATGTGAATGTCATCGTATAACCACATACCTGATTTTTCAGCAACCTCTTGAGGAAAACTTGCTATCACAGGAGGATTGGTACGTCCTCTTTTGACTCGTATTTTACTATGGGCATAAACACCAAGATTCTTTGTAGTCGTGATTATACCACTAATGACAAATTGCATGTATAACTATATTATGTATCGACTATATATATGTGTCTTATATAACGATACTATTGATATAGATCTAACCATATAATACTTATAAAACAAATGGTTTCTAAACAAATTGCATCACAGAAAACAACAAAAAACAGATAATACTGAAAGGCATCTATTAGGTATGGTCTGCAACCAGTGACAATAGAGAGTATTTTGTAAGAGCTAATCTTTTCTCGTTTGGATATTGTTCCTACAAGAACTACAAGTCGAATGGATCGAAGAAACGTAAACATCAGTATCAGTATGCGACAGAATCCACTTTAAGGATGGGAACTTTGAAAGAGACAGACATACTCCTGTGATGCTAAAATAAATAACAGGATTCACAGTCGCATCAGTATGAGCAAAAGCAACCCACTAGCCTGTAAGGAGGCCGATTATTCTTTTTAATGAAGATTATCTATAATAAGCACCAGACTTTAACTCCACAGATCCGCATTAACAACTATAGACATATAGGCATTGCAAAAACCACATCAAAGTTAAAATCAGAGCAACACAGCCGGGATTGATGAGGTGCGTACCATCAGAATGAGACGACTTGAAAAACTACCCATTAGATATGTACCAATTACTTAGAGGCAGTACAATATCGCTAGTGTAATAGATTAATTAATCCAATTTTCAGATTCAAGATTTTTCAATTTTATCATTGAAAATTAAAGTTTATAAGTATCTTAAATTACTCTCTTTTTTTATATCTATTACTAGCTCTTCTGTGAATTAAGGATTTGTAGTATTAAGTTTCTATTCAATGCACATTAGTAAAAAAAATTACTAATTAAATAATAAATAAATTATTTATCGCCCTAGTTATATTGCTACCGACATAGATTAAAGGATTTTGTATAGAAGTATGAACAAATTTTCTACAGCGGGTTTCATGAAAACATGAAAGAGAATATTAATCAAAGTATTGGGAGAATAAAATATTATGAAATATTAAATTATTTTTATTCAATTTTGGTAAAAATAAAATATGAAAATCATTCATTCGTTTTATAAGATACACATAAAAAAATAAAAGGAATTTATTTATTCGCTATCCAAAATCTGTATTTTATTTACCACATGTAATGTGAAATAATTTTTCACTTACCTGATGTAAATATTTTCTCCAATTCATTATAGAATTCTTTATTCGCTGTTGACTTTGTTAAAGATGTTTGCCATTGTTTTTCTACTGTCTTAATAGTTAGCTCTACAGCCTTATCAATAGTACTTCCCCATTCTTTTTCAATTATTTTTTTCATTTTCTCTACATGAACTTCTTTCAATGCAGTATAGAAGGAACTTTCCAATAGAGATTTTGCTGCACTAATTGGGTCCATATCACAGCAAGGAGAGCTATTACAGTTTGTTGTTTCACAACCACATGTATCTACATTACTTTTTTTTGTTGATTCTCTCATTGTTTCATGACTTTCACAATTTGTTTCACATTGATTTTCAACCATTTCTCTGTTACCTCGTGTAATTTACTATACAAAGGTAAGTATTTAAACTAGTAAGTGATAAACTGGTAAGTAGGTGAAATTTTAGTAACTTGACAGACCAAAAATTATCTGAACAATATGAAGAAAGAGAAGAAAATATAAATCAGTTTATGATCGATGATATGAATTGTAAATGTTGTCCAGTTTTTAACACGCTCAATATCATAGGAAAAAAATTCACAACATTGTTATTACGGAATATGATTTTTCTAAAACAAAAAAGATTCAGTGAGTTCCTTAATTCCATAGAGGAGATAAATCCAAAGACATTGTCTATACGACTTAAAGAAATGGAAAGAGAAGGCCTGATAAAACGAGAAGTATTTAATGAAACTCCTGTCAGAATAGAATATTACTTGACTGAAAAGGGAAAAGCATTACAACCAATACTGACGCAAATGGCATTATATTCCATAAAATATTGTTGTGAACAAGTATTTGATAACCCTGATCCTAACAAGATAAATAAAATAAATTCAAAATCCCTCAATAAATATATGACCACATAAATAACCATATCCTCAAATTTTAGTTGTTTTTTATTAATTTAATTTTCATGTTCTGTTAATTTTTTAACTATCTATTGAAATTTGTCAAAAACAGAACGTTAACGTGCATTGAATGCAACTCTGTATTTGTACTTTCTCTCAGTCTACGCAATTTATATAAGTCACTGACAATTTTTAGAAATGAAATTAAATTATGTGTTTATGTAAAATTGAATTGAATTGAATTGAATTCAACAATTTGATCAATGTCACAAATACAAAGAAAAAGAGTATCTCATACATTATAGATGAGACTGTATTCAGATTAATAGTCAACAATTCTGTTATCGTCTTGTATCGAACTAGTATGTCGTTTTGTGCTGAGAATCCACATGTTACGGGAGACAGAAATATGTTTGGTGGTTACCATTTATTCATGCATTGGTTGAAAAATATTGAAAACACACTGTATAAGATGCAGGTAAAAAAAAGTATCTGAAGCTTACAATGTACTTGGATTAAAACTTGTTCATAATCCTAATTTGAGCAAAGTTTGATGCAAAGAATTATCCGAAATTTCAAAAATAAAACGTACCTTTTTTATTTATAATTTTTAGTATACCTTATGCAAATTCTTTTTACAGGTGATGTTATGCTAGGTAGACTTGTAAATAAAGTTCTTGCAAACTCTAAATTTACTTATGTATGGGGAAATACCATAGACATTATCAAGAGAGCAGATTTTTCTCTTATAAATTTAGAATGCGCGATATCCTCAAGGGGAAAAGAATGGAATAAGACATTCAAAGTATTCCATTTTCGTGCTAATCCTGATGCCATTAAAGTATTGAATTCTGCCTCTATTGTTTATACATCTCTTGCAAATAATCATGTATTAGATTATGGCTTTGAAGCGTTACTAGATACTATTAATTTTCTGAACGACAATAATATTTCTCATTCTGGCGCAGGTATGAATTTAAAAGAAGCTATGAAGGCCGCTTTCATAGAAAAAAAAATAAAACTACACTCAAATAAGATTAATTCTTATCATAATGCCGCCCACTATGAACAAGCCAACAATAATAATATCAAAAATACTATAAGAATTGCAGTAATTTCTTTAACTGATAATGAGCCAGAATGGGAAGCAAAAGGCGACTCTGCTGGGATAAATTATATTCCAATATCATTGGATCCCGAAGAATATTATTATAGACTTAAAAGTTGTATTGAGGAAGCTAGAAGGGAATCAGATTTACTTATTGTCTCGTCTCACGTTGGACCACACTTCAGAGAAACACCTTCTACGGAATACGTAAATTTTGCACATAAAATAATAGATTTCGGTGCCGACATATATTGGGGGCACAGTAACCATATGCCCCAAGGAATAGAGATTTACAAACCAAATAATAATAAGAATAATAAAATAATATTATATGATAGCGGAGATTTTATAGATGATTATGCTATAGATTCTTATTACAGAAATGACTTGTCCTTTATTTTTATATTGCATTTTAATCTGGATAGGAATTATAAAGTTTCAAATAGCAACGATAAAGATAACATATTGTTACAAAATGACATAATTGAACTTATTCCTACGAAGATAAGCAACTTCAAGGTTAACACTATTTCAGCAGACGATAAAGATGCTAATCTAATAATAGAGAGAATGGTCAAAAGATGTTCAAATTTAGGGACAAAATGTTTTATAGATGAAAAGAAAAAAAGAATAATAATATTTCTTTAATTGAAATAAAAACATAACATAATTATTTCCTAATAATAATCTTTAATTTGATATTAGCTACACTATTAGTGCTTTTTGCTTGTTTATTTTTTATTGTCACAAATTTGTATCAATAACATTTAACTTCTCTACTATTGAATCCTCCTAATAGTCTATTATAAAATTATTAACTGGAGAAGAAATTATTTCTAGCTAATAATATCAAAAATTCAAGGAATGAAATATTAATAGTTCTCATATATGATTCATATCTTAACAATCTCCTAAATTCATTCTGGAAACCATTTAAATTAATAAAAAAGTTACAATTTCTTTGATAATTTTTTAGAACGTATTTCAGAAAGATATTTGATACTAAAAAATATCAATAAAGTTTGTAAAATATATCCACCAACTATCAGTACTATTGCATTTAATGGTTTAGAAAATGTTAACATCAAATTTACATGTGGAGGAGCAAGGGTATTACCAATTATTACTAGCACTGATATTGGTATACATGCATACAATGCTTGTGTATATCCTTTCCATAAAAGAATAGATAGGATAACAAATGATAGTTCCAACCCTATTGCCCTATAAATGAACTTTGGATTTCCTATTGGAATAGCAATTAAACCAATAATAATTATGGAAAATATGATTGCTAGTGTTGTTTTTTTGTAGTCAATATACATTAGATTATAAAAAGATAAATCAATAAACGCAAATTTAAGTCTAATAACCAAGCTTTCTTTTATTAATATCATGTAAAGCACATTTGATGAAGTAATAATACTTTTTCCTAAAATTTACATGACAAGTGAGATGAGAAAATGAAATTTATGCAAGAAAACAGATCCCAATTACCTCTCATATTCCAAGCCATCAGTTACGTTCATTTTGTACGGGCCTCGGATATATCACAAAATATGGTGATAAATAAATTATATTTTTCATTGGACTATTATATTACTATTCTAGAGAATGGGTATTAACACCTTGCATATACATTCTCCAGATAGTATGGATTTGATTCCAAAATAATCTTTGGATTTTATTTATTATAGTTTGCTACAACTAATTCTATAACAATCTAAAATGAGAATTACTAATCTGTCAAACCTAGCTTCATCTGTTAGAATACTTATACCCTAGCTCTTGATAACTGGAAATTATTTAGGTCCATCTTTCAATTCAATAGCACTTTTATTATCATTACATCAGTCTCCGTAAGTATCCGTAAGTGTGAATGCCATTATTATAAAATAGATGTATGTATTTTCTATATATCATGTTTTACAAATGTAAAGTCTAGTACTTATACATGTATTTGTTTATTACTACTGTATGGCAAAAGATCCAATATGCGGAATGTTTGTTGAAGAAACAAACGGTTCAATTCAACACACAGTAGATAAAAAAAAATATTATTTCTGTAGTAATCAATGTTTAGATGAATTTATTCAGCCTGAAAAAGAACTTAAAAAACTCAAGTTTCATGTTGCGATAAGTATAGCTCTAACCATTCCTATCGTACTATTTTCACTCCCCCATATGTTTCCGACACAATTTGTCAACCTGTATCCCATGGAAATTATGCACAATAGCAAATACATAATGCTAGCACTGGCTACACCATTACAGTTTTGGATAGGCTGGAGATTTTATAGAGGATTTTGGGACGGGATTAAAGCGAAGGCATCAAACATGGATACATTGATAGCTATAGGGACAACTGCTGCATATTTATACAGTGCAATTGTTTCAGTTGTTCCATCATATTTTCCGTTTGAATCTGTATATTTTGAGACGGCTGCAATCATAATCACATTGATCCTAATAGGAAGATTATTAGAATCAAGAACAAAAGAGAAAGCATCTAGTGCTGTAAGAAAATTGTTAGATTTACAACCAAGGATGGCTAAAGTAATAACAGAGGACGGTACAGAAATCGAGATCCCGATAGAACAAATTCAAGAAGGGCAAACTATTATTGTTAAACCAGGAGAAAAAGTACCTACAGATGGAAGGGTAATAGAAGGTGCATCATCTATTGATGAATCAGCAATTACAGGTGAAAGTATACCTGTAGAGAAATCAATAGGAAGTGACGTAATAGGAGCAACAATTAACAAGAATGGATTGCTAAAAGTAAAAGCAACAAAAGTTGGACAAGATACAGTACTTTCGCAAATCATTACATTGGTAGAGGAGGCAAGAACCGGTAAAGCTCATATACAAAAGATGGTTGATCAGGTGGCAAAATATTTTGTGCCCGCTATTATAATAATAGCTTTAGGAGTATTCGTTGGATGGTACTTTTTTGGTGATGCTGGCTTAACTTATTCGTTACTTGCATTTGTATCTGTAATGATTATTGCATGTCCTTGTGCATTGGGTATTGCTACTCCGGCAGCTCTTATGATGGGTTCTGGCAAGGGTGCTGAAAATGGTATATTGTTTAAAGGGGGCGAATACTTGGAAATTGCAAAAAAGGTAAGAACTCTTGTATTTGACAAGACTGGAACATTAACTACTGGAAAACCATCTGTTACCAATATTATCGACATATCCGGAATTGGTAAAAATGAACTTCTCAGGTTGGCGGCTATCGCAGAATCAGGGTCAGAGCATCCTTTAGGTCAAGCTGTAGTAAGAAAAGCAAAAGAAGAAGGAATTATTGTTTCAAATCCAGAAACATTTGAAGCAGTATCAGGGCACGGCCTCAAAGCAACATATTCTGATCATGTCATTATAATAGGCAATAGAAAACTCTTAACTGAAAACAACATATCAAGTGAAAGAATCGATCTCATTTTAAAAGAATTCGAAGAGGAAGGAAAAACTGCTATTCTAGTCGCTATCGATAATAAACTATCAGGGATTATTGCTATTGCAGACATTATTAAGGAAAATGCAAAAGAAGCTATTGATCTATTAAAATCTCAAGGGATGGAAGTTATAATGCTTACAGGAGACAATGAAAGAACTGCAAAAACAATTGCTTCAAAACTTGGAATAACAAAAGTAATAGCTCAAGTTATTCCACAACAGAAAGAAGAAGTAGTTGCCAAGCTAAGGTCAGAAGGAAAAGTTGTTGCCATGGTTGGAGATGGAATTAACGATGCGCCTGCATTGGCAAGAGCAGATTTGGGAATTGCAATTGGTTCTGGAACAGATGTAGCGAAGGAAACAGGTGGAATCATACTAATAAAGAATGATTTAATGGATGTTGTTACAGCGTTGGAACTAGGAAGAAAAACAGTCTCTAAAATAAAACAGAACTTATTTTGGGCATTCGTCTATAATACAGGTTTAATCCCTATCGCAGCAGGAGTATTAGTTCCATTTCTTGGGTTAGGAATTTTCGGATGGCTTCCAATGCTTGCAGGATTAGCAATGGCTATGAGCTCTGTAACAGTAGTTGGAAACTCTTTATTGCTCGGAAGATACAAGCCAAGCTCCTTTGTTAAAAAATCCAAAACAATGTTACATGACTCCAAAAAAGATAATTTAATTGAAGTAACTGATGTGATTCATAATAGGTAAAATACAAATGTAAAAATTTATTTCTAAATGATTATTTATATGATGGTTTCCTTACAAATTTGTATCCAGATTTTTCCAATTTTTCTTTAATCTCCTCCTTTGATATCAATGATGAATTATATTCCACTATTACACTATCCGTCATGTAATCTAGATCTATGCTCTTAATTCCTTTCTCGTTCTTCAGTTGCTTTTCTACTATTGGTTTACAACTAATGCAATACATTCCAACAATTCTAAATAATGCTTTTTCGATCTTCATTTTATTGAAATCAGATACGGATAGAATTCATACTCTGAACCTACCGAACTCTATACCTGAGTAACAACTTCTTTATTGATTTTAACTTGTATAATATTATTGGATGAGTATTCATACAGTAATATGACAAGTCATTGATAACAGCTACTTATATTCTTCTTTTACGTCATTTCTATGATTCTGAATTAGTTTGTGTAGTTTCGGATTAATAACAAAAGTACAATATGGAGCATCCTTATGTTTTTCATAATAATCTAGGTGATAATCCTCTGCAACAAAAAAATTAGTAAAAGGAGTAATTTCTGTTACAATTGGATCTTCGTAAACATTTTCTTTTTCAAGATTTGTTTTTGATTTTTCTGCGATCTGTTTCTGCTTTTCATCATGATAAAATATTGCGGAACGGTACTGAGTGCCTACATCGTTACCTTGCCTATTCAACGTGGTAGGATCATGTGTACGCCAGAAAATATCGAGTATCTTTTCAAAAGTTATAACATTCGGATCAAATTCGATCTGAATCGACTCTGCATGACCTGATCTACCAGTGCATACCTGTTCATAAGAAGGATTCTTTAATGTTCCTCCAGCATATCCAGGTAGAATACTTTTTACACCTTTGATTTTTTTAAATATCGCTTCTGTACACCAAAAACATCCGTTGGCAAGTGTTGCTATTTCAGTTTTATTGTTATTCATTTTTTATTTTTGGCAACTCCTCGTCATTTCGGATAAAACGTATGGATAATGAATTGACACATTCCCGTCTGTTTTTGTCTGTCAAATTTTCTCCAAGAAATTCATGTCCTAAATGCCCTCCACAATTTGCACATTCTATTTCTGTTCTTATTCCATCAGGATCAGGGACGTGCCTTATTGCATTCGGGAAATATGCATCAAAGCTCGGCCAACCACATCCAGAATTAAACTTGCTTTTTGATGAAAAGAGAGGAGCATTACATCTTCTACATATATACGTTCCATCTTCGTAAAAATTGTCATACTCGCCAATGAAAGGAGGTTCAGTTGCTTTATCTAGTATGACTCTTTTCTCTTCTGGGTTTAGTTTATTGTAGTCCATATTATTAACTTCCTAGACAAATTTTTGAATCTTCCGATTTCATATTGTATTTTGTATTGTATTTGGTATGATTTGCATGATCGAATTAGTAATAGAATAACAATAATAATATTCATTAAACAATGTGAATATAACAAAATATCTTGTGTACCATATTTAAGATCTAGAATTTTCGTCTTTACAATTTTCCAAAGCTATATTATGTCTTTATATCTTTATTCCACAAATCGAGTTGAACGAAACTAATGAGAAAAAAAGAAAAAGAGAGGATGTCTGAAAGTGTTTTGAATTTCTAATATATTATAATTTATCTACGAATTTAAATTATTAAAATAGTATGTTACCTAAGCATGGGATAATGAGTATTTGAAATGTTCTTATTTTATCTATCAATGATAAGCTGATTTTTCCTATAATAAAAAAAATTCCAGAATCTCCAATGTATTCCCGTAAATTATATGAGATTGATTACCTCAATTTGTAGTTAATCTCATCTGATCAACCTATAAAAAGTACTTAAATACTCTAAAGTTATATTGTCTATCAAACATGATAAATAATTCTGTAAAAAAAGAAGAATCTCATTCTCAGAACAAGAACTTTAGTAGCTATAAAAAAGTGATAAAAGGAAAAGAACTTGACCAAATAGAGGAATTGAGTATCAAAATTGATTTATTAGTGGAATTATTATCAGAAAAAGGAATTATAAATAAAAAAGGATATACCAACAATTTAATGATGCGTTTACATCAAACATCCAAGGCAAAAACCTTTGAGGAAATGGAAGAAGAAATATAGATAAGACCAGTATAAACGAGCAGGTTATTTTCGTTCTTTAGAATTAACTCTTGTAACGATTCATTAGCCAAGATCAAGTAAATCCTTAATTCTTTATCGATAAATAATAAAAATAATGTATAGATTATTGACTTTGTGTAATTTAATATAGTTGATTATAACTTAGTTTATTTTGTTATTGTATGAATAAAATAAATGAAAAAATTTTAATGTTATGGTATTTGAATAAATATAAAGCAATTCGTTATTTAGTATTTATATTATTCATAAATAAGAGGAAAAGAACACAGTTATAGATTATAACTGGATTAAACTTAATCAATTCTTTAAATAAATCACACTTTTTATGGATTACCGCTGATATGGTATAGCTACAATAATATCTCTATAATTTTATAACTATTTCATGAATGATGTAAACTACAAAGAGTTTAATAATGTTGTATTTTCACAAGATAAAAGCTTAGTATTATTTTACGCAGATTGGTGTCCTTATTGTAGGAGCTTTAAACCAATTTTTGAATCAAAAGAAGATCCAGACAATCAAAATTATACATTCTATAGTGTGAAATTAAATGAGGAAGAAAATCCTCTGTGGGATGAATTTAATATAGATTCGGTTCCTACTATAATAGCATTTGAAAAAGATAAAATGGTTTCTCGCAGAAACGCGAAAATGGGTATTGGATTATTGAAATCTGATATCGATTCATTACTCCTAGAATTAAAATGGAGTTAATTGCAATCTCATTATATTTTAAATACAGAGATATTTACGTTTCAATATGATAACTATAAAAACTGAAGGAATTTTAATTACACTGAATTAGAATAATCAAAAATTTAATTATATTCTGCTTAGGATCTTTATAAGTAGAATTTCAGGTCTCTTTTTGAGCTCTTACCTGTTGAATTTTTGAGTGAATCAATTGATTATTTCTAAAAGTTTGAATATTTTGTATTGCAGAGTTTCTGTTAATAATACAATTAAAAATAATTGTAGGTTCAAATTCATGTACTCAAATTGATCACATCTCACTTTCTACATATGATTGATTTTTGATTATTTTTTTTCCAAAGTAATTTCTACCGGCGTTGGATGTGAAATGATATCGAAGACTGGTGATCTCTTTTGTGCAAGTTGTACTAGTTCTTGTAGTTTTTCTTCTGGAGCATCTGATTTGATTTTAAATATCACTTTGATTTTTTCATAACCGTTTCTTACATTTTCATCTAATCCTAGAAAACCATGTAAATCTAAATCCCCTGAAAATGATGTTTCTACTTCAACTATCTTTATTCCTTGTGCAGCAGCATGGTAAATAAGACTGGTTGTCAAACATCCGTCAAGTGCTGCTAGTGCATACTCTACAGGATTTGCGCCATGGTCTTCTCCTAACAATATTGGAGGCTCATCTTTTTCAAAAATAAATGATTGACTCCTTTTGAATGTTTGACATGCACCATAAAAATCGTTAATAGTTGTTCTATTATGTCCACCATTTACCCATTTACCCTGTGCTTTGAAGTTGAATTTTGCGATTTTAGGTTTTTGTTTAATTACTCTGACTGTCTCAAAGAGTTTGCTTACATTGACTCCGTTTACAATATTTTCTTTTTCTTCGATTTTATTTAGTTGATTTATTTGATTCATAAGAATGATATCATGATAGCATTATATAAATGTTTTAATATAGATATCATGATATCAAATTAACAAAATATATATAACTTGAAGATATTAAAATAAACATGACTCGTGATTTACTAATTAGAGGATTTGACGATCAAATCCATTCACAATTATCGGAATTAGCTAAAGAGAAGAGAGTATCTATAAATTCAATTGTAAAGGATGCAGTTGACAAATGGCTTAATCAGCAATCAGATATTCCAAAAAAACATTATCTCGTAATTTATTCTGACGATGATTCCATATTAGGGTTACTAAAGGCTATGGATAGACTTGCAAAAGAGAGTGATTTATTTAGATGTTTTTGTGGTCCACCCTCCACTAGTTCTACTACCCTCCTATCCAGATTAAATTGGTACGATGGAACGGTAATGCCATATTATTATGAAGATGATGGAGCACTTAAACAACAAAAGCATAAACCAGGTCAAAATAATAAAAGTATTATGAAATATTGTACTAAGGTCATGGAAAATATAGCAGGTCATACCAATAAGAACCAAATTTGTTGCATTGATTTTCTTATAAATGATATAGCAAAATCTTCATTACAACAAGCCTTGACAATCGAAAAAGCCTATGATGATAGTAGAATTCCTGGACTTATGTATTGTACTTACAAGACTGCAACTCTGCTAAGCTCAGAGATAAAAGATCTTGTAGAATTGTTTGAAGGACATGACCAAGTTTTCATAATAAAACAAGACGATGTCTACAAACTTCATATCACAAAGGAAAATGTGCATAAGCTTTTCTTTAATTGATACTGTACACTAAATCAAAAACTTAGATACATCGATAATCTAAATTTTAAATATAACCTGTTTATATCGTCATTTATTAATACAAACAATAGATCAATTTGTAGATATTTCATGTAAGAGTGCTAGTCGTTAAAATGTTATATTCCATTCTTGGTAGAGAAATGGCAATTTGAATCAACAGCTTCAAAAAAAACTGTAGAATATGTAGTATAATATTTTAACGCACATTCTGCAAGAATATGGTTCGTAGATAAAGAACAAAAGAATCTTATCTTCAGATAGCACTGGAAAATCCACAAGGATGGATGGAGAGTTCTCTAAAGTATCTTTCAATCACTTCCTACAGCTAGATTCAGCGTTAAAAATTATTCCTATTCAACATTAAAAATTTCATTTACATTAGTAACACTCAATCCCGATTCTGGTCCTCCTCCTATTACAAATATAGTATCGTTAATCGAGACAGCAGCCAATCCATGGCGAGCAGTGGGTAATGGTTCTAAAGATAGCCATTTGTTACTTTTTACGTCATATTTTTCATTGTTGTTAAATGTTTTAGTAACATCTTCGCCTCCAAAAACGTATATACTACCATTTATTGACGCAGAACTAATTCCACTTCTTTTGAAAGGCATTGATTCAAGGGTTATCCATTTATCTTCTTTAGGATCGTATCTTTCATTTAAATTGGAATTAACGATAGGATAAAGACCAACTATTCTCCCACCTATTATAAACAACTTGTCATCAACTACTGTTGATGCCGCATGATGTCTTGGAGTAGGCATTAACGTTTTATTAAATTCCCAGTCATTAGTCAATGGATTGTACGCTTCATTTATATCCAGTATTTTAGAAGAACCATAACCACCAATAACATACATGATTCCATCTACAAAATTTGCAGTCATTGCGCCTCTTGCAGTGGGCATATGTTTACCTTCTATCCATTTGTCTAATAATGGGTCATATATAAATAACTTGTCGCTTGGGACCCAATTAACAATACTTGTCGAATATCCACCAATAATATATATTTTGTTATTAAAACTAGAAGCAGCAGTATGATGTAGTGGCTGTGGTAATGGTGCTACTGACTTCCAAGAATCATTATCAATATTATAAACTTCAACCGTATTTAACAATCTACCTGATGAATCAAGTCCACCAATAACATAAATATTATTTCCGATGCTAGTACCGGCAACTTCTGTTCTAGGTGTAGGCATGGGACTTCCAATCGTCCAAGATTTTAATGATTCTGCATATATAATTTCCAATAGTCCAAATGGAGACACTAACAAAATACAATACATTAAAGAGAAACGTAATGATATTGATAACAAGCAATCGTTATATTGATATCCTATCCTTTCTATCATAAGCTTCACGTGCTACACTTATTGCACCTTTTCTCAACAACATGGCTCTGTATACTATTTGTTTTGATATTTCTGTAGCTACTTTCCTTGGATTCTCTTTTTTCATAATTGCCTCTGTGAGTACTTCTTTTATATTTTTGGTTATTTTGTATTCAATAAGATCAAATGCTTCCTTTTCTGTTCTTCCTTGATATTCTACAAAGGATCCAATAACACCTCCTGCATTGGCTAGGAAATCAGGTATAATCCAAACCCCATTCTCATGTAAATATTCGCATGCATCAGATGTAGTAGGAATATTTGCTGCTTCAACAACCATTTTAACACCATTTTCAAGTAATTTTGATGCCGTTTTGTTATTTATGACACCCCCCATAGCTGCAGGAATAAAAATATCTAGATCAATTTCAAATAATTCATTATTATCTCTTAGATTATAATCATAATCTTTTAGATCTGAAAGCTTTGCTTTTCCCTTCATATCCTTCATTAGTTTGGGAATATTCAACCCATTGTCATCTTTGCTGTAAATAAATCCCGAAACATCGCTTATTCCCACTACCTTAATCCCCATTTGATCAAGAAATTTGGCAGTAAAGGATCCTACATTTCCAAATCCTTGAATGCAAACCTTTATCTGTTTCTTTTTTGGTATTTGCGTAATTTTTAATTCCTCTAGCATTTCAAGGGATGTTTTTACTGCTACACTTACTCCATATCCAGTAGTTCCAAGCTCATGCGGAATACCACCAAGCTCAGATGGTTTTCCAGTACATGCCCGCATATCACCTATTTCATGTGCAAAAACTGCCATATCAAGTTCTGTTGTACCTACATCTGTTGCAGCTATATATTGAGAAGGACAATAAGGTTTAATCATTTTTGCAAATGATTTCATCCAGGATACCCTATTTACAGAATTTGGGTCAGCAATAATACCACCTTTGGCACCACCAAACGGAAGTCCAGCTGCAGCACATTTCCATGTCATGGTCCTGGCAAGCCTAAAAATTTCTAATGGTGTAACACTTTGAGCAAAACGTATCCCTCCCTTTCCTGGACCTGTTGCGGTATTATCAATAACTAAAACTCCTTTCATATTTGTATCAGGATCATAAACCTGCAGAACCTTTTCAGGCCCCCATTCATCCAATTCTTCCCATACAGATGTCAATTGAAATAATAATATCAATCCCTTAGATTATTCTTACCATTTTTTTGTAAAATTGCTTGTTACATATTTCATTTTTGTAGGCTGTTAATTTAATAATTCTTTCAATGATCAGCTTATTATACAAATATCAACAGATTAAACCATAGTCTGTAGCATGATCTACAATATAAAGTGGACTGTAACTATTTCTATTAATACTTTATTTGTATTTGTATTTATTTATAATACAAATTGTGTACGAACAATAATTTCATTTTACTATTCGGTAACAATAAATTAAGATTCAAGAATCTATTTGTATTTTATCATTAAATTAGCTATTATAGTTCCTCAGAATATTTATATAAGAATCCACAAAAAAAAATAAAAGTATATTAAAATATATATTAACAAATGTCCTCAATTGATAACAAGGGGGAAAATGAATTTAATTATGATGAATCAAACATGGTTGGGAAATCTGAAAATTCGGAAGAGGAAGAAGATGATGAGATATCAGATAGAATAAAAAAAGAAATCATGAAAGATAAAGATGTTATAACTCAACAGAAAAAAAAAGATAGTAAATAATTTTATCACTAATTTATCATTGTTATTCTACTGTCTTAATAGTTACCTCGAATTCCTTGTCAATATTAATTCCCAAATCTTTTTATCACGATATATCTATTTTGATTACTCAAATTACAGTAGATGTTAATTCTAAAGGAAAAATAGAAATTTGGTTTAACTATCAATATGCTATTTTTTATGTCATTTATATTCTTCTGTGCTAGTGTCCATGTCACAGGCCTCACACTGATATGCTTTTTCTAAATTGGATGGCACGTTGTCATTAGAATGTTTCTCATTTCTATGTTTATTTTGTTCTTCTTCTGTACTAAAATCCATGTCACAGGCCTCACATTGATATGCTTTTTCTAAATTGGATGGCATGTGATATAATAGTCAACATGGGATTTAACAATTATTACTGTAATAGGCATGTTAAAGTCATACGAATGTTTACATATTAATTAGATTTTATTTATTTATTCATTATTAACACAAAAGAATTACATTTGTGCAATTTATGTTGTATTAAAATATTTAAATCATTTCAGAGAAAAATATTATTACAGGTTAATTTAACTTTAATATTGAAAGTTAGAAGTCTTCTCAATTGTGGCATGACATATGAAAAATAATAATTAAGATGGCTGTTCTATCATCACTCGATAAATATTGATTTATTATACTAATTAGCCTATATTTCTAATCAGATTTTATTATTATCATCTATCAAGAGTAAAAGCTATCTGTCATTATGTTTATTTCACCTAATATCATTACCATGCTATCTAGGAGTTCTAATACTAGCAAACGTAATTGCGTGTATTTTGTGATATTGGAAAATATCAATTTCAAGTATAATAAACATTTTTTATCCAAAGAATTTTTAAATGAATTTTTGTAAACCAGTATATCACATTTACACTTGATACATTTCATTGAGAAATTAGAATGTATTACTATGCGTGCACTATAATTATAATAATAATGATGATGATGATTTATATTAATTAATTGAATTTTGTGAAGCTATATTCCGAAAAAATAATAATATCATTTGCCAACCTATTTATCATATTATTATATTTCTTTTATACACCGATAATTCAAAAAAATAACTCTTAATTATAGATATTTATTCAAGAAATCTAGTGTTTTTTGCCATGCATCTGCTGTTTCCTTGGGTGCATAATTTTCATTAGACGGATTTGCAAAAGCATGTCCAACATCTTTGTAGATATAAATTTCGTTTACAATTTTGTTAGCATCTAATGCATTTTTGAATTGATTTACCTGTTCAACAGGAATAGAAGTATCCTTATCACCGAATATTCCCAAGACTGGCCAATGGATCTTTGATAGTGATTGTTTATCAGTTATCAAATTACCATAATAAATAATTGTTGCATTTAAGGGATGTTGTTGACTGTTTAATGCTAATTGTAAGGACTGACCCCCTCCAAAACACCAACCGAGAGATGCAATTCTTGATTTGTCTACGTTTTCGAGTGAGCCAAGAAACCCAACTGCTGCTTTAAGATTAGTAATTGCTTCCTCTGGATTTGCTCTCACGATACCTGATAATTCTCTTGCACGATCTGGATCATTTGTTACCTTTCCATTATAAAGATCTACTGCAAGTACTACATATCCTTCTTTAGATAGTTTATTTGCTGTTTTTTTAATATTATCATTTAATCCCCACCATTCATGAATCATTATTACAGCCGGGAATTTATGTCCATTGCCTGTAGCATTTAAAACTGATGGATATACTAAATAGCCTATAGCATCATTATAGTAATTTGTTGTCTTATTTTGTAATAATATTTTGTATGGTAATTCATTGGAATTTTGATCTGATATGGGTTTATCAATTTGACCATACAGTATATTTAAATTAATTAAGCCAATAGAAATGAAAATTCCCAAAATGGAAAGTAAAATTTGAAATGATAAATTTATTCTCATCATGTTTAATATCAATTTCTTAAAGTTAAACTTTTCTAAAAATTTTTTCAATTTCTATCCTAACTTCCATCCATTTATCTGGGCGTAGGCTTTAATGTATTCTTGTTTGGGTAGATTATTGTAAATATGATAAAGCTTTGTTTATTAGTTGTTGTACTCAAGTTTATATTAATTTTTTAATTTTATATATGAATTTCTTTTTATTATCAGAAGAAATTCTCTAATTTAGAGGAAATTATTAAAAGAAATCCCAAAATTTATCTCAACAGATTCTTTTCATGACTATAATAATAAACGTTTTAAATATATATTTTTAGTCTAATTTGGGACTGTTAACTCTCACATAAAGTAAAACCGTACTGATATTTGAAAGTTTTTTAAATGCATTACCAAATTTTTATTTACATAATCATCGATTTATATGAAGATTTGTATCCTCACCTACTAGTTTGAATCTGTTTCCATATTTCCTTTATTTTTGGTCTTATTATGAATTATCTCTATTCTGCTTAAAAACTCCCCTAGATAATGATGCAACATCAATAAATCCTAAATCATATCTTTTATTGCTACCAACTACATGGAACTTGTATTGTTTCTTATAAATATCCTCGTAAAATTCTGAATAATGTTTAGCAGCATCGTATGTTAGAAATCGTGTTCTTATTCCTTCCAGAATTATATCGTTCCCATTGATATCTATAATCTTTATCATATAAAACTTGGGTAATTTCTTGAAATTTTTTATTGTAATGTATACAATTACAAGAAAAAATATAACTACACCCATCAAAACTAACATATTCCCAAATGCCTTACTAAAGTTCAAAACACTATCTACTATATTGTGATCTAACCATGTGTAAAGTATACTGAAAACTCTAACAATTATGAATATATCAAAAAACATATATTTTTACTCTCCCAAATTTTCTAATATTATTCATATCTAATTGTATATGTTCGGACATTAATAAAAGTTCTATGTATAATTATTATTTATTAAATAGGTAAAATGCGTATATTCCAGTTTTCCGTTTAATTTAAAGTTATTATATCATTGACTTAGTTGAAGAAAAAAATACTGTTAACAGTAACTGATTTAAGCAATTGAAAAAATCATAAGGATCTGGATTGAATTAATAATAATAAAATCACCTTGAGAAAGATTGAAAAATATATTAAATTAAGATAAATCATTTTATTTTATTTATCAACAATGACTTGTTCTCCAAGAAAACACGATATAGTGTTAATATAATTTTGTCGCATGTAAATATCCGACATTATCTCGTGATAAAGATTTTAGATTAGTATTGTGGGCCATTGAATACTGAGTTTGTATCCAATTCCAAAATAATTAGCTATCTTAAAGTAGACTTTCTGACGACAAAATGGTCTTGACAATCAATGGTATTTTATAAATATTTTAAGGATTGCGTTTATGAATTTCATTCAAATGAATCTAACACAAACATATAACTTCAAGATGATGAGCCAAAAGAGAGTGTTTTTGTAATATATTAAATTACTAAATTTATAATACAAATTATCCCTACAACAATCAGGTTATCAGACCCCATCAGTATGAAATGATTGTAAGCAATAGGAACAGAATTAATATTTTTGATAGGCTAAAACCAAGAAAGATTAAAATCTTTTATTTTGAGGTTGTATTATATGAAATTGCCATGGAACGATCCATGTTCAAACAAATTTGCAACGACTATTGGCTTGATAACATCAAATGGTCGTTATGGTAATGATATAATGGCTTGTGAATGGACACATCACATTTCGTATGATCCGGGTTTAATAGCAATCTCTTTAGGTCCCACGAAAGCCACAGTTAAAAATATCAAGATATCTAAAGAGTTTGGTGTGAACCTATGTGCACTAGATCAATCCGTGATAGCTAGTGTGGCAGGTGGATATAGTGGAATTAATTACAATAAGATTGAAGCTTTAAAAGAATTAGGATTTGAATTCTACCAAGCAAAAAAAATCAAATCTTTAATGTTAGATAGAGCTTCATTGAATGTTGAATGTAAGCTTATAAGAGAAATAAAATTTGGAGATCATATTATGTTTATTGGTGAAGTAGTATATGCGGTACAGAATCCAGAAAAAAAATCGTTGATTTATCATGATAGAAAATATTGGTCATTACAGCCCTTGGTAAAACCTAGCCAAGAGGAACGGGAAAGAATAAGAAAAATTGTAGAGAAGCATAGAAGATGATTATTATTCTATTCATTACATTAAAATGAATTCAAGATGTGGTATTGCGCTTAAAAGTAAATGATTTAATATCTAAAAACAAATTCGAGATTTATTATATATTTTTATATATCGTTTATCAAAATAAAATAAAAATTTAATTATTTCAATAAAAAAAATTTAACATCATCCATACAAACATAAATAGATTGTAAAACAAAATAAATTAATGAGATTTCAAAATTCTAAAGATATATCAGTTACTCGAAATGGTATTATGTTAATATTAACAATTATGATTATATCATTGATTTTTTCAACGAATGCATCTCTATCACAGACCGACAATAGACAGCCTAATGACAATATCATGGAGTCTTCAAAAAATAATTCTGTTCAAACAGGGGAACCAATATTTGTAGAAAAATATTCGATTTTATATAAAAGACCGATTGTTATGCATGGAGAGAATGCAACTCAATTCGTTTTTTCAGGCAATGGAACTGTTAATGAAATAAAAGTTAATCTTTTTGGAGAGGGAGTTTCGATTCCTCAACCACAAATGATACAATCGATTATTGGAAGAGCTTTTATTTCAACAGAAACAGAAGATGGTGGACATGCATCATACTTTTTTCAAGCAGTAGGACATTCTGAAGAAGAGTTACAAAAAAGTAAAGGAGCTGTATTCTTTAGTTCAAATGCAACAGGAAGTCTTTCTCTTCTTAGTAATATGGTAGGTATTTACAAGACAGAGTTAAACAAAAATAATGATCTAGGTACGTTTGTTATGTGGGAATGGAAGTGAGCTACAGATTTTAAACAATGAGATAAGTCCGTATTTATGGGTTGTATTTTATAAAAGTCTTAAGATAAATTCAGGATTCTAAATATGAAATTATATTTCTTATATAGCATTGTATCTGGCGATAAGCGGTTCAATCCAATGAAAGATTGACAAATCTCACTTCATATTCTTTTTCTTGTTGATGTATGGAATAATAATTAGGAAAGATCCATATTTATGTTTAAAATATATTATGACTATTTCAATGAAACTTTTTTAATGCGTAATGTAATATAATTTCATGTATAGAAAATCACATTCATGTAGATAATAGATAACAGATAACATAAACGGAGTAATTACAAATATATCTGAAATTTTGATATTAGTAATAGTTTATGAGCTTATTATGAAAAGCTATAACAAATAATAATGATCTCCAATCTGAATCATGGTTTCCATTATCATGAATATGACGGTTATCGTTCCTGTTTTGCTATAAATTTGATATTAACAAAATCACTATAACAAATTTTATACAGAAAAGTAACTTCATTTATCGTTCCTGAATGAATGTATATAATCCATTGAATTAATCAGTAAAATTAAGAATCTAGAAATACATAAAAGATATGACTTTAAATGTACTATCTGTTATTAACAAATTTGACTAGCAGGTGCTGAAATATGATATTGTCAGATAGTATTATTTCATTAAACTGCTCGGTTATCTAGTTAGTTTAATCCCTTTAGGATTAATCAATCAATGAATTAATTCTGTATATCGCTAGAGTAATGATTAATTAATTTCTAATTCTAGAAAAAAGAATGAATAATGAAATTTCGTTATTATTGAGATTGTGCTTTATGTTATGGTAATACAACTAATTTTCCTGTCATAGTTGGCAGATGATATATACAGTAGTAGGTAAATATTCCTTCTTTATCCGCAACAAAATTAATGGTTGAATTTTGTCCTCCTTTCAGATCTTCATTGATATTATATGGAGCGTCTAAAGTAAATGTATGTGCTTCATTTGCTTCAGTATTGTAGAATTTTATAGTTACATTCTCCCCTTTCTTTGCAACAATTGTTTGCAATGTAAAAGCATCATGTGGGAGTTTTAAAATTTCTTCTTCAACTCCTTCTATCTCAGCTGGAAAAAGATAGTAAGGCATTGATGCGCCTATGGCTTTTGTTGCGGTTGTATTCTGTGCAAATACTGAATTCCCAAAAAACAAAGGGATAGAAATAGAAAGTATTGCTACACTCGTTATAAGAGAAAGCAGAATTACTCTCATGTGTTATTTGTGTAAATATCATGGAAATATTTTAACCTTTATACAATTTTCTATATTGACAGATATATTTTTACCAAAACTAAGGAAAAGGATTTCCTTAATAATTTCTTTATTTTCCAAAATTGGAATCAAATATATGATTATATATTAGGCTTACCTAACTATAGCGACGTCTGGAAGACGTTGGCATTGTCACTGCAAATAGATCAAACCAGTCATTCGACATGATCTCAGATGTAGATCACATAAAATTTCATCTACATCTGAGATTTTCAATTGTGATTTTCCAATCTTTATTCATACGATCGCATATCTTGTTGGTCAATGATAATAGACGTTCCTAAGAATCAACAAGTATTGTCTTTTCTGGCACATATTGAATTCAATCCATTTAGATCTTTCAGTATTTTTTTCTCACAGTCTGAATTTTGGTTTGGAAATTCATCAGATGTTGCACATCCAAAGAACATATCACCTGGTTGTATTAGCCCAGCTTCTGTCTGCCTATCGAAGATAAAGGGTACTAAAATTTGGTCGTTTTTGCTTCCTTTGTTTAACTCATCCTGTACATTGATTGTTTTTATCTGATACAGACCTTTGACCATTCCTACCACATTCATATCCTCAATATCTTTAGCATCGTATACTGGAACAATTATGGTAATTTTTATATTCTCTGGATTTTGGTCATCTATAGAATTTAGTTTTGTGTTATAAAATGCATTAGATTCACTGTATTTTTTCATTGTAAAAAAGAGTTTTACAGTATCTGCTTCAGTTGATAGTCCTATATTTCCTTCATCACAGTCATATATTGGGAGATTTGTTTTATCCATCTGTTTATCGCCTAACAGATATGCACATACAAAATACTCGTCATCAAACATGACACTGGAAATGTAGTTGCTTTGATTAAACTTGAGATCAACGTTTAAATTCTGATTTGGTTGTTGTTGTTTTATTTCCTTTTGATTATCTTTCAGGTCTAGATACGAAATCTGTCCTTCACCATTTAGATAACCAACTACCTTGATACGATCATAGTTTTCGATGTCTGTTATATTCTTGAGGTTGAGTTTTGCTCTTATCGTTGTTAGTTTTGATGATAAACTACTGTCTTTTTTTTATTATCATTATCGAGATGTGAATCCGTAATTGCGAAAGTACTTGCAGGAGAAAAAATCAATAACGATATTGTCAAAAAGGAAAGTATACATAATTTTCCGCCTAGAACACAATAATTTCTTCTACATTTCATAGGTTAACGACTATTGATTGTAATTTAAATTTTGGGCTCATTATTGAGATAGAAAAAGTGTGACTATAATTATTTTCATTTTTTTTCTATTTCAGAATTTTTCTATAAATGTTCACTGTAACTAGTCAATAAAAAAATATTACTATTTTACTTAGAAGGAGATTCAGGATAAAAATTTTTACTTATTAAATGTCAATCAATACATTATAACATATTGAATCAACTATTGACAGCCTGGAGATATAAGGTAACCATATCTTGCACACAAATCATTTAGATTATTTGATATGTCGTGAACTATAAGATCATATACTGATATTACGGCTATTGTAGAGACAAACAGTACAACCATTGCTATCACAATTATTGTAGCATAATTTTTGGCTTTAGTTTTTTCTACATACATTTGGAGACATTTACTATACAAGTCTTCTATTTAACCTTTATAATACATTATTCAAAATGAGAATATTCAAAGATAACGAATGGGCTATCTTAGATACCTGTAGATAACGATATGGCGAAATTAGAAGGGTTATAATAATTGCTTAAATTAATTTATAGCTAAAGATATAAACACTTGAATATCTTAAAATTTATGAAACAGAAATTAAGTTTCAAATATCTACTATTGACTCTCAGGAATTCTTCTTTTGGGATTGGTATTACCTTCAACACATTTTGGGACTAATAATGAAGTATTTTCTCAGATGCAAATGACTGGTAAAGATATGACTAACAATAATTCCATAGCAATGCAAACTGGTCAACAAATGAAAGGAATGGACATGGGGGAAATGATGAAGATGATGCCTCCACATTATTCTAAATCCACTTATCATCTGATGAGTTCAGTCAAGGGAATACAACTTTCAGGAGTTGATATAGTAAATGATAAAGAATTATTGGTTAAAATTAAGAGTAATTCATCTAACACAGTTAACCAAAACCTTACATTAGTAGGAGGGGGAGGAGATTTAGCTGGGTCTGCATCAGTAAAAGCAGGATGGATGGATAATACTCCAGTTAATGTTAAGTTACAGGGCAGCGGATCACTTTTCAGTCTAGAAGGTATACATTTACATCTATTTCCATAGCTAAGAAAGTATTATTTTCATATACCTCGCCCTCAATTTCTATTATCTAAATTTTTATTCTGTTTATTGAAGTTTAAATTATTATTTTGTGGTATTTGTGGCATTTTTATTCCTCTTCCAATTCTTTCTTACTAAAAACTAAAAAGTTGTACAAATAATTCCATAATTTATTTCTAGATATTAAATATAATTTACATGTTAAATAGCCAATTGAGACTTGATTATAATTCATTAAATTGACAATAGTAAATAATTTATGAATATACATAAACATGAAGATAAGATAGTCAATTTTGGATATTACGTCATCTATTTTTAATAAAACGTTCTTCTATCTCGTTCAATCGTCTTATTAGATCTTCATTATCCTTAACTTGTAAAATAGAGGGATAATTTCTAATATTATTAAGAGTAGAAAGCACTTCCTCAATCTTAACTCCATGTAGTATATCATATTCAATTTCTTTACATACATAAGTAAGTCGCCCAAAGTATTTTTCATGATTTCTCTTTTGCAGTTTTGATGAATTTTCTGGCAACCCCATGACAAATCTCAGAATAGTTTTTTCCATATGTTGTGTATGATATTCTTTCATAGGAAATTTATTACTAGTCTTTTCAAAAGCCATTCATATTATATATACGTCATACAACTATATAATATGATCATATTATAAATTCTCGAGAGGTTAAATAATTCTATCAATTATAAATAGTAATCATCTATTAAGTTTTTTAAAGAAAGATAATATTTTTTATAAAGATTTCATCATAGAAACATAATAAAATAAACAAGTCTAATTTCCAATAAAAATGTTGATGGGAATTGAATTTATATTATACGAATTTTTATTTCAAACAAAAATTGAAATTAGAACTAAAAAGAAATTAAATGGATTTTATGATGATATAGCACAAGAATTAGGACCTGCTTCCAAGTCTGGCATTTGTATTTCGTCATCTGTAGGCATTTTTTTGTTAATTGATATTATAGTCTTATAATTCATAGGTCGTGGAGGTAATGTATCAGTTACAAATTTAATAAATTCATTCTTGGGCATAGATAGAAGTTTTACCTTGTTGATTATTGAACCAATAGTATCTGATATAGGAATGGCATGTTTTAAAGTGATTGAAGTTCCATTAAAATGTGCAGGAAGAATTACGGTGTTCATTGGAAATTTGAGGATTTTTTGATGGTAGGAATCATATAGCATTTCTGCAAATTGACTAGCTTGATCTCGCAAATCTGGTCTTCCGATACCATCAACGAAAAGTGTATCTCCAGTAAATAAATAACTATTTTGAGTATCATTGTTATCAATATTGATATTGTTCTTATCAGTATAATTATGTTCTAGAATAAAAGACATGCTACCGTTTGTGTGTCCTGGTGTATGAATTGCTTTCAATTCAACATTTTGGCCTATGAATATAACATCTCCATCTTGGATGTACTTTATATTATCAAGATTAGATTTGCTGAAATCATAATCTTCATATGAACTAAAATATGCAAAACAATTTTCGGAGTTGGTATCATTTTTTTTATCTTTCACCAATCTAGCAACTCCCGAAACATGATCTGCATGTTGGTGAGTGTCGATTATTTTGGTTATTTTTAATTTATTTTCATTTGCAATCATCAGAAAAGACTCTTCAATTTCACGACTTGGATCTATAATTGCTGCTGTTTTATCTTCTTTGGAAGAAATAATATAGCCCATACATCCTTTCGATATTCTTCTTATTTGCCATATCTGAAATGGAGCATTTTTAGAAACAGGAACCTCTGCGATGTCAGAGACTTTATTCCAGCCTGCCATTCCACCCCTAACACTTTTTACATTGTAGCCCAGTTGATTTAACAATTTTGCAGCTATTAGAGATCTGTTTCCATGAGCACAAATTGTTACAATTTCTTTATCTTTTGGAATTTCCGTTAACAAGTTAGATGTATTTCCAAATAAACGATCAACAGGGATTAATTTTGGATTCTCATGTTTATCATAACATATTCTCCAAGATTCATATTCTGCAGGTGTTCTGACATCTAAAAGAAAAATATCGTCATTATTATCCATTTTCTTTTTTAAATCCTTAGGATCTATCTCTTGATTAATTTTTGATGATGGATTATACATAATTTATTGTGTAAATATTTGAATGCTATATAAGATGTTTTAGTTGTAAAAATGGCAAAAATAAAATTAATTATCAGTAGATTTAATATCATATAACGTTAACTAGTCATACTGCATGCACAAAATAACTTGAACATACTTTTTCCATTAAACTATATAATTAATAGTTCATAGCGCTTTGATTTCTTTAGCCCATAATTGATTATTTGAAATTAACTTTTTCGTGCAGCATCTTGGGATCATCTAAATGCAGTTTTATATAAATGAGTTCGTCTATGTGAATTTTTTTGATAAAGCCAAATCAAGTTTAATTGATCTGGTATCTATCTATATCAGTGTATTTATTTTTAAATTTTCTAAATTTAAAATTTGTATTTTTACATAGTCATTAAACTGTGAATCAAGTTTTTAAAGATAAATCTTGCTATGTTAATGTAAGCTGAACTTTATGAAGCACCAAAGTTTCATGCTATAAAATTATCTTAAATTGATAGCTAAATCTACTTCCTTATCTAAAAATGGTCCAATTATCATTATATTAATAAAACAAATTCATTTCATTTCACATTTAAGATATATTTAATTTACGCTTATTGACTGTTTAGTTATAACTCCAATCCGCTAAACTGTGTTAGAATAAATGAGGTCATGTTTTCCAGCATACAATCGTTTCATTAAAAATAAAGATTACAACTAATTTATTACATATGTACTGTTGGCTAATTTGATCTAACATATAATGTCATTTTTATTTCTAGACTTTTTCCATGTTGTTATATGTTTCGAACGCACGAGTTACATCCTATATTTATGATTAATACAAATCTTTTCTGATTATTGTTTCTTAAATCTGAATCTGCGTTATAGCTGATGATATACTTTGTTTCCTCCGTCCCAAACATTCGTTCTATTAATCCTCTGAAGTAGCATTGTAACTTTTCGAATATCTCTCAAGATATTATTCTATAAGCCATGTTTAATTAATTAATTAATTTACATATCAATTAATTTACAAATCGAGTTTTTTTATCAAATTTCAATATTTTAATTAAGATTTCAATATTTTCTTCATATCCATATATTTCGCCTAGTTGTTTTATTTGTATTATTTTTTCATTTTGCATTATAATTTAATTATCAGAAAAGTAATTAAACAAATTAAACAAAATTATTTTACATTTTTATCTGAATTGTTAAAGCTGGTAACAAAATCATAATAGTTCTCATAGCGAAATCAATTGCTACTTCATTTTGTCTTGAGTATGAGATTTCTAAAACATAGAATATTACCCAAAAGACCCTGTAAAGAAGTGAAGGAATAATTCTATAAAAAGCAATAAATACACATTGTGAATATGAAAAATTATTTACTTTGTTACCTACAAACCCTTAATAATATAAAATTACTCTATTTTGTAAAGTCATGTTATCTTATTTCAATCAAATAAGATGAAAAAAGAGTATCATTGATTTTAGCTATACTAAATTTAGTTATTAAATATATATTATTTACAATAGCAGAAAAAACAGATTTACTTTGCCATTCTTAATATATTTGAAGTTTTTTGAAAGATTGTATTAAATATACTCGAAAATTACTTATAATATTTATTCTCCTTTAAGATTATTTGAGAAAAAAAGAAAAGAAAAACAACACGCGAAAAATAGACGATCATAGTAAATGGTTAACTTCTAGAAGAGTTAAAGATTATTTGAATAAAGTAGAACAAATCCCACATAGGACAGAGGGTGAATCTGTATTATGCGAGTTCATATCTAAAAAAACCAAAAGAGTTCTTGATATAGGGTCAGGAAATGGTAGATTGATAAAATTGTTAAAAGAGAAACTACCAAAAGTAGAATATGTAGCATTAGATTTTTCTCCCCATATGTTAATTGAACTAAAAAGGCAATTTTTATCAGATCCTTTAGTCAAAATAGTTGAACATGATTTAAGTTATGAGCTTCCGTCCACCTTAGGGAAGTTTGATGCAATAATATCAAGTCTTGCCATACATCATTTAACACATAAACGCAAAAAAGATTTGTATTTTGAGATATTTTCCATTCTTAAGCCAGGAGGTATTTTTTGTAATCTTGATCATATTTCATCAAACTCAATAAGATTAAGTAAATATTTTAGAAAAATGATAGCAAGAAAACCGGTAAATAAAGAACATGAAAAAAGATTGACTAAAACAGATATTCAAATACAATGGCTTCTGGAAATTGGATTTGTAGATGTTGATTGTTACTGGAGATGGTTGGAATTTGCATTATTGATTGGATTCAAGCCTGTAAATAAATTCATTGACAAGTGTTAACGTAAATTTTTTAACCGAGCAACATCATAAATAATCAATTATAAAATTACAATTTGATTATTTTAATTTTGAATAATAAATTTATTTATAAATCATTATCATTAGTTATTTAATTCTACGGAATGAGGAACATATCTGAGGTGATGATATTTCATATATTCAATAAATATATTCAATAAGCATGATTTGATTGAAAAGTTTTGTGTTTCTTTATTTTTTACCTTTGAATTTCCATAGGAACTTGAAAGTAATTTCTCATACTGTGATTGTGTGATATCCAGTAGCTCCGTCTGGAAATGGCTTGGTTAATTCAGAAGTTTGAACTTTTCCAGTTTTGTTCGTTGCTCGCACTATAATTTTGTAATTTTTTGCATCAGGCGGAACATATCCTGCTGTCCAAAGCACCCAAGTGTATCTTGAGAGTGGATCCTTTATTTGAGCAGTCTTCCATGTAGAACCACCATCTGTACTTACCTCAACCTTGGAAATTCCTTGATCACCTCCGAAAGCTATCCCCGCAATAGGCACAGCATTATTAATTGAATTGTTAGAAATTTCATCTAATCCTCTAAATCTCTGGCGTATCGGAGATCGTCCCGGAATTACGATTGATGAGCCAGTTTGATAGTTTGCTAGATTAGTCCATCCATTTCTTTGCCAATATCCTTCATAGACATCACTGACCAACTCTATTTCAGTTATCCACTTTGGATTCATCATACCGTAAAACCCAGGTACAATTGCTCTTAGTGGGAACCCATGTTTGGAGGTTAAAGGAGTAGTATTCATTTCATAGGCTAATATCGTTTCATCCATCAGTCCCTTCGCGAGAGGTATTCCTACATCATAACCATCAGAACATCGGAATACTATATATTCTACATTCGAATTAACTATTGCTTTCGCAAGAATGTCCTTGAGACGTACTCCTTTCCATAATGCAGTACCAATAAGATCTCCGCCTATCTTGTTACTTATACATTCTAAGGTAACATATTCTTCAATTGAGGGCATTGCCTTTATCTCTTCATAACTTAACGATATTGGATTATCCACCAATCCATTTATCTTAAGATTCCAACTATTGACATCAACTTCTGGAATAACTGGATTTATATCTATGCGATAAAATAAATATGTTGGCGTAACTTCTGAGGCAAGAAGAGATGCAAGTTTTGGGTCTTTGAATCCTTGTGGAATTGATATGGATTTGGGTATCAGATTAGGTAAATTTTTAGTTGTTTCCTTATCTTCTTGTATTGAAAACAAACGATTTAGTCCAAAAAAAATAACAGGTAGAGAAATAATAGACGCGATGATAAGACGGATAAATTCGCCTCTTCCATAGTATAGTTCACTCTTATCATCTATGACATTTGTGGTAAGATGTTCTTTTTGTACTGGTACAACTTTTTTCGAAAAGGATGAAAAAAGCAGTCCAAATACTATTTGTGTTGGTATAAGAGAGAACATAATCACATAAAAAGGGATTATTTGAATACCACTTCTAGCTTGAATTGTTGTTACTAACAAGATTGCAATTGACGCTAATAATATATACAATATTGATGACGATAAGACTACTTTCTTAAAATATCCAGTAATACCAGATTTAATAAATATTCTTCCAAGGAATATTGCAGAGAGTCCATAAATTAAGATATTTGTGATTACTGCTCCTATAAATGTAGAATATTTGGCAAGAGGACCTAAAGTCTCTGTTGCCTGGGATTCAAATTCCCCAGGGGTTAAGGAAAATAATGCTTGTGATGCAAGCTCTGGAAGAAACAGGCCATCACCAAATTCCTTTATCAGAAGAGATATTGCAATGGAAGCTACTCCTGAAACGATCCCTGCAAGAAATAAAAATGCAACGTAATTCGACCTATGGGTCACGTAATTATATTAAACCTACATGATTTAAGGTTTATCATACTTTAAGTTTTTGATAGGTTTTAGATTAAAAGTGGTTTTTCAAAAAATTATATTAACGCATATTATCAGTATAGATTAATCTACTTTGTAAAATTCATGATACTCATATTTTCCATTGTTCTTATCATGTTCATCATATCTCTCATCTGCTTTTCATGCATTTTGATTCCATCCTCTGTCAAGTTTAATTGTATTAATGCCCCATTGATATTTCCTTCCTCTAGATCCATAATTGCCTCCATCAAATGCATCTTAGCATTATCAAGTGATGAACCAAATGTCATATTACGTCCTGGCATCATTAGACTAAGATTATCCTGAATTGAACCAAATGCTTCGGAAATAAAATTTATCAAAAATGTAAATATAATAAATGTAGTAACAAAACTTAATTTTGTAAATAAGAATACTTCTCTCATTTTCATAAATTATAAAATAATTGTAATTATTATTAAGAATTGCTAATACAAGAATATCATATAATATTAAAAATGACTGACAAATTTCAGGAAATTTAAATTTCATTATAAAAAGATGCTGTATAAATATATGAATATAAAATCTACAAGGATGATAAAAATAACTGGTTATAGTTCTTTTTTTCACAACTATGATTTTGTTAATTTTAACCAAAAAGAAGACCTCAGACTTATTTAAGAAATGCGTTTTTGTCAATTTATCACTAAACAAAGCAGTATATAGAACAAATAATATTTCCTCAACTTCTATTATATTTCCCTTGATGGTTCCTTCCACCCACCCATCCTTTTTTTATAGGAACAATATTAGCCTGAGTTACCTGATAAAGGTGTTTTCAGTGACAGACATAATATATCTATCCTGTTTGATACATTGAACATTTTGTTGTAAAGATTTGATTTATTCAATAATTTTTACACTATTTATCGATTGTTCATCAGACTTTATTTTTTCAGATGTCGTAATGAAATTGGAAGTTTTATATAAACAATCAAAGCGTCGCCAGCTATTTGTTCTCTTAAACCCCATACAATTTTATAGTTAAAGATAGATTTTTTTTGCTAGAATCGATGAGTTAACCTCCTATTGTATGCATAAGGTTTAAGGTTGGTTTAAGTGCATTTAGTCTAATTAATTCTACTATTCCCTCTGGTTTCTTTTTTTGACACATATATATATAATCCATTATATCTTTGTCTGTCTTACCACTACGTATCAACGATTTCAAATCATATCCTTTTTGATCAAATAGACAAGTAAGAAATTTTCCATCAGATGTCAATCTTACCCTATCACAATTGTTGCAAAACGGCTCGGTAATAGAAGAAATAAATCCGATTTTTCCTTTACCGTCGGCGAAATTATAGATAGTCTCGGGGTCAGAACATTGATAATTGCTATCTTTTAAAGGAAATATATCCATAAAATTAGAGCTAATTTTGTTTATTATCTCGTTCTTGCTTACTACCAGATCATTGTTCCAAATACCTGTCCCATCAAGCGGCATAAATTCAATAAATCTTAAAAGTACGTTGTAGTCTCTTGCAAATTTTGCAAAATTTATAATTTCATCATCATTCCAATTTCGTATTACTACTGTATTGATTTTTATTTTTAATCCCAAATCCCTAGCCTTTTGAATTCCTTTTATAACCCGATTCAAATTAGATATACCGTTGAGTGTTTTAAATCGCTCTTCACTGAATGTATCAAGACTAATATTTAGGCTTGTAATTCCAGCAGATGACAATTGATCTATTTTTTCTTCTAATAGCATACCATTTGTTGTCATACTGATAGTTTTTATTTTGCTGATCTTTTTTAGATCAGTAATAAGATTTTCTAGGTAGGGTCTAAGTAGTGGTTCTCCTCCAGTTATTCTTATTTTATTGATACCTAAATCTGCAAATATTGATGTGATTCTTACAATTTCTTGAAAACTGAGAATTTCTTTGTCTTCGAACCATTTAATATTATGTTGAGGCATACAATAAATACATTTCATATTACACTTGTCTGTCACAGAAATTCTTAGTTTTCTAGCAACTCTGTCAAAATTATCTGTTAAAAGTAATTGGTTAAAATCTGGTTCCAAATTATTCACTTACAACTTATTAGGTTGTGAATTGTATTATTTTCAAAAAAAGATTGTTCCATTTCTCTGGCATATAATTAACTACTTTTTTCATACGAAGAATATTTTCATGATGTTTTGTCACAGGTTCCATACTATTATTTAGAATACATTCTTATTATCTTTTTTTATGACTGTCAAGAATGTCTAATAGTTGTAAAGTTGTTTCTGAAACTTACGTTTTAGATACGAAGTTGTAACTTAAATATGCTGATTTCGTATAAAAATGCATTGTAAAAAGCGTCTTACAAGTCCAAAAATACATCTTATGAGAACTTTCTGAACGCAATTCATAGTGAGGAAAGCAAGGTTACGTATGGATATCATTTGAAAAATTTCCTGAAGTTCTGTGATTTTGACAGATATGAACAGTTATTGGAGATTTCGGATAAGGAAGTTTCAAGCAATAAGGGAGTATATCGACCACAGGATTAACAAGGATAAGGTTTCCTATTCCAGTGCCAACCTATCGACTGCAACAATAAAGTTATTTTATGAAATAAACGGGGTGGAAAATATACCCAACTGGAAACAAATAGCAAGACTCAAGGGTAAACCCAAACGGGTAGTAGATGACGAACTCTATACTGACGAACAGATACGTTTGTTGCTTGAACATGCGGACCTGACGGAGAAAGTTGCAGTCCTTACACTTCTAACAACCGGTATGCGTGTAGGTGGACTTGCAGAACTACGTTATAAAGATATCAAACCTGTCATTTTTAGAGGTTTCAAATTTTACAGATTTGTACCGTACGCCGCTGACTTAAATGAAAGATATGTTACGTTCTGTACTCCTGAATGTGCTTCCATTATAGACATTTATTTTAAAGACCGTACAGAGAAGGAAGGGGAGACTCTAACAAATGATTCAACATTTATCAGACATAGGACAAACTCTATTTATGGAGTGAAAATGAAGGGATTTTATACTTCGAAGGGATTTCAAAAAATGCTGGAACGTCTGAGATATGACGCCAACATTGAAAGTAAGACAGTAATAGAGTCGGGAAAACATGCTGAGTCTGGAAGGATAAGAAAGCGTACAATGCGTGCACACGTCTTTAGAAAGATTTTCAATATCAGGTGTGTAGAGAACAACGTTAACCATACAGTCAAGGAATCGTTAATGGGATATAAAGCAGGACTGGGCAGGACGTTTCCTACTTTAGAGGAAGTAATCTCAAAGAACTAGGAGAATACATGAAGGTTGTAGAATCATTAACGATAAACCAAGAGAACAAACTATCAAAGAAACTCCATGATAAAGACAATGTAATATATGTCCAACTAAAAGAGAAAGACGAACAGATAAATAAATTATGGAAGGTAGTCAAGGAATTACGAGAAAGTAATGAAGCCTGGAGAATGCACACCTTTAACGCACTGCAGAGATTAATCAAAATGAAAGGTGGCGAAAAGAAGAAGAAGAAAGATGAGGAAATTAATAAATTAAAAAGGAAAATAGAGAAATAAGAAATAAGAAATAAGAAAATGAAGAATTATTAATTTCTTTATTGGTTCTGGAAATAATCCTCTATCTGCAGTCTCGCTGCATAGAGTCTGTCTTTCACGTCTCCTAAATCTTTGAGTATCATTTGATATTTTGAATCTTCTGATTGTTTTGATACAAGTTTCATAAAATAGAAATTTAGGGATTCGTATATTTTCTGAATGTCTTTTATTTCCTGCTTATACTGCTGCTGCTGCTTCAATTCCCATTTTACGCAATCGCAAAGGTAACATTGCCCGCCTGGATGCTGCAGGAACTCATGTCCACAATTCATACACTGCCCGACTTCTATCACTCATTTTTATTCTCTCCTCCAGTTAAAAAGAATATTCGTTTTCTTCCCAGGATTTGGATTCTATAGTAGGTTTTTCCTCTGTAGGTTGTCTCTTACCATGTACCTCTTCCGGCAAATGTTCAACTTCTTTTAGTGTATTGAATCTTATTGCATATTCAACCGCATAGATATGTTTACACCTATCCGCTCTATGGGACCCGTAATCCATACACGAACACCATTCAAACGAGGAAGATTCAAATCTTGAAGTAATAACGGGAGTTACTGCTTTCAGATTCTACATAATATGCTTTCTTATTCTGGAGGTGGTAGATTCTACGGGAAAGGGAGATTACCCTCCCCTTTCCCTCTCGTCTATCTTTTTCTTGTTGTTGTTTTGATTCAGCTATTTGTTTAGAAACTTCTTTTATTTTTTGTTTCATATTGTACTGTTCTATACTTATATTGATTATATAATTATTATGTATAACTATACCTAATTATATAGACTACATAACAATTATAATTAAGTATAAGTATAATAGATACAATGTTAATAGAAAATGAAGATTTGGAAAAACGATCAACTATTCAGGTGTCTGAGGACCTACGCAATGCATTGAAAGATTTGGGTAAGAAGGGAGAGAGTTATGAAGACGTTATCTGGAAGCTTGTGCATTTCTATTGGGAAAAACAGAAGAAATGACAGACAATATTGATGATGATCATGAGAATTTGTTTGAAATAATTATCTATGACGATAACGATAATGAGTGTAGAAAAAGAGTATACGCTGATGGAAAGGGACGTTGGATATGGATAGCTCGTTCTAAGAATGATGTTTTCAATGGTAATGGTGAATATATTAGATGTGATGATTCACAAAGGAAAGATATCTTGAAACTTATTGCAGATATAAAAAGAGATAATGAAGAAGAAACACAATATCGTGTCCAGAACAGGATTGTTACTAAAGAAGAGTACCAGCAATTTCGAAAAAGACTACGAGAGAAATTAATTTAAATTAAATAAATTGAGTCAAAATAACATTTATCCTAAAGCCTGTACTTATGGTTGTAATACAAGAATCTATTGGAATACTGCAGAAAATACATATTTTGAAGTTTTAACAAGAAAAAACATATCTGTACTAACAGGCCTGGTACTACGAAGAAACCAACTAGTACAACTTCAACATATTATAGTAAAAAAACTCTGAAGTCCAAAAACAAAAATGTCTAATTTCTTTGAGTTACTGCAGGGTTCAATAAAAGAAGTACAGAAACAGTATGAACGATTATGAGATATTATCATAGAACTTAATGATAAGTTACATGGTTCTAAAAGGGATTGGGATACAAGAACCGGATTAATTGACTTGTTGGTTTATTATGAGGTTTCTGAAGGTAAAATGGGAGACGTTAAGAGAAGGTTTGAATTTATTAAAAACAAACCTATCACAGCTTAATAATATTATATTTAGACTAGTTAGTTAGAAAAAATATTGTAATCATAAAAAATATTATTATAATCAACTAAGTAACTAAAAATATTTATTCTAATTTTGTACCACTGGGTTCTTCTTCTGGAGCACTAACTTTTATCTGTTCGTTGTCATTGACATTTACACATATATTTACAAGGTTTTTATCGAAGTTTATTCTATCGAGTCCGTTACCATTTTGTGTATTTGTTTCTTCTGTTGTTCATTCTGCTGCTTCATCCCAGATAGGTGGGGATGTGCGTATTTGGGTAATATCTATACCATTGACATTGATGTTACTGTTTACACACTTTATTTTCTGGATATCTGTATAACTCTTTGGTTCCTTTTTATCATAACTTTATCTATTGTCGTCTTGGTAATAGTTATTATCGTATACGTAATCATTGGCTTACATTTGTGCACCTGCATTTGTAATTGTTGATGGGTTCAGAGACAGTAAGCCTGTTGCTAGTATTGCTCCCAGTATAGAAGCAAACACTATCTTTTTGTTGTTATTGCTCATTACATTCTTTAATACTAATTTATTATATCTATGGTTAGAAGGCACATTATCTAATCTTGTAATATGTTATCATTCTGAATTATTGACAATAAGAACAATAGAAAATGATTTTTAGGTAGAAAGTGAAATCCTAGTACTGCAGCATTAATACATGCGCCATAGAAATGGGTTTTTAATTTTATTACCTAATTTTATTCTGTTTTGTGAGCTTTTTTATTTGATTTTACTTCATAAAAGGTAACATTTTGCTCATATTTTTACATAAGAGAATTCAATATAGTCTATTAATAGTGTAAAAACAAGAGTAATGATTAGACATTTTGAGTAAGTCTTTACACAAGACTACCTTGTTAGTATTTTATAGATGACAAAAGTATTCCTTTATGCCAAAAAATTACGGGGTATTAAATTAAATATACCTTATCCAATAATGACCAAAACTACAATTAAACGATCTCATCATTCGTAATGAGGAATCCCATTCTACCCAATGACCGTCTTCATTATAGTATCCACCAGAAGTTTGAAAGAATGGCTTCATATCAACTACAAATACTTTACTTCTTAAGTTAAATTGTTTACATGTTGGACAAATGACTTTATCTTCCATCAAAATTCCTATGATATGGTTATTATTATTATTTACTGATTTATTTTGATCTTGCATTGATCTTTATCTTAACAATATTAAAAATCTTTAAATCCTTTTCAAATCCGATAAACTTTCTATTCAGATTCAATGCATTTACCTACCTTAGTACCCGATTCCATCATTGAATCCAATACTGGTTGATTTTCCCATTTTTATAATCTCAATTTTTAACGAGTATCATTTTTATCATAATGGTTCTTATTATTATCATTCTTCTTCATTTTCTTACGTTCCTTCAATGATTTCCATATTCGGGTAACTGCTATAAGTATACAGACTTCCCCTCCGATTACCAAACCCATTAATGCGGTATCCATTGTAATTGTCGTCAATCTTCTTAATCCAAAACCCCCTTGCTAACCAGCAAATTTAATAATGTATTATACGTGGAATCGACTTTTATCTTCTCCCTACTCATTGGTCCTATCTGGTTCCTTTGTGAACTTCTCAATGCGTCTCTTATTCTGGAATCAAAACCTCTATCTAACTTCCTAAGGGAGTCACATTTCTGTAACCAGTTTTTGATTATTTGTCTAGAAGTCTCAAACGATAATCCCTTCACATGAATAAGATAGGGTGCTAGAATCAAACCTACACATGTTTTCCTGCAGTCTTCTATTCCTGTATCTAATAATTTATCAATCCATTCGTAATAATAATTGATATTGTAACCTGCAGGTAATTCCTTCCTTCTTGCTTGTCTCTCCCTGTCTATTTTTTCCTGTTCTATCCTTTTGCCTATATTCTTCTGTATCAACCAGCCTTGGAACTCTATTATCAACTCTTTCGTTATTCGTGGCCTGTATTCGTTCCAACGTTGAATAATCATAACCTTCTTGCCTTTACGTCTGGAATTAATGGAACCTGGAATCCTTAACATGCAGGATTTGAAGGAAGGATTATTCTTCTTGTCTGCCTTTCCATTCGATAGAAAGTCTTTGGCAAACCTCAAAAATATTTCTGAAGGATTCTGTATCTCCCGGAACTCTTTTACATCTTGGATACTCTCTAACGGTATCGGACAGTCTACCGGTTCTATGACGTGGTAACCTCCACCGCTGTGAAGTACAGTAGGAACTGCAGAGTTACTACCCAATTTATCGGCAATATTCTTCAAAGTCTTGCTAAGTGCAAACTGTAAAGCCTTTTCACTCTTAAAATCCTGTAAATCTAAATCAATGAATATTAAATCTGGATGCCAGAATAAACCCCCTATTGTTGTGTCTTCCAACTTCGAATAGTAAAAGGCATTAATCTTGCAATCTTTGAATTCTGATTTTCTGTAATAACTTAATGCCTCTTCCCTACTGCTTACGGGTATCTGGCTATCCACGGTTTTCTGTGTTGATATTGTTCTGGGGAAAAGTGGACTGGAAAAATGGGAAAGTAAGAAGTCTAGGCCTGCTTGTATCTCTTCTTCTTGTTGTTTCTGCCGTTCCTGCTGACTAGACGACAACATCATAATTATTTTTTATCCTCCTCTTAACCTCTTTGTAAAATACTATCGATACCGTACATACTGTCAATTTCTGCTACTGTTTTGTGCTTGATTTCCCACTTTTTGAGGGTTTGACAGTATTGACAGTATTTTGGTAACAGTTTGGAAGTAACATTCAATTGTCATCATTGAGGTTTCCCTTCTTCTGCTACTTCTTTATTCATCGTTTTTTGTATCGTTATAATCCTATCACCTTTTTCGTCTCTGCCTATTGTAATCTCTATGCCTTTCTGTCTTAGGTTCGTCTTTATGCCGTTTATCCTGCGTGTGAGGACATTTACAGCCTTAGGCCATTCCTTTATCTTTGATGTGTTCATCTTTAGGTTGAATTCTGCGATATCATTGAGTTCAGAATATAGTTGTGTGGACTGAACCTGTTATCCTAACTGTTTTATCGTCAACATAAGGCAGATTAATACTAGTGTTTGCTTTAATTGCCTGTTTCTGCTTGTCCTCGTAGAATTTCATTAATTCGATTACTGCCATTTATAATGCACTGGAAGCAATAGCCTCATCCATCTGGACTCCTATGTTTGATTCATAAACTCTTTGTAATTGGCCGTCTTCGTTACGCATACACCTAGAAATTATTTCGGCATACTCCTCCCAATCTGCCATCCTATTCAAACCATTAGGGAATTCAATCTCTCCATGTATCGTAATACTTTTGCCAAGATATCGAAGATGTATGCAATCATCTCGGGTTTTAATTCGTCAAACTTCTGCCATATCTTGACTATTCTTTTCATGTCTTTCTTTTCGATTCTATCTATCTGCATGATTATGCTTCTATCCAACAAGTTGGCTTTTGTTGCTGCCAAGTCAATCCCGTTAATGCCGGTGTTTCTCATAAAGTTGTAGTAAGTCGTCATTATTTGTCCATAATGCACGTTTTGAGAAACTGCTTCCAGTGACTGCCCTACAGAGTAAATCACTTATCCAATCCTGGATTACAGATACATTATCGTAGTAAACTACATAATTGTGTGACAGTTGTTGAATGAACTCGTTTGAATCGAATCTCTTGGGAAGGTTAGCGTCTTTGTACTGCTTGGGTCAACCAGCATTCTAATCATTTCCTCTTGTGTAGATTTTGCACCTCCCTGTTCTCTGCAGTAATAAAATGGGTTTAGGAATATCCGGAATAAACAGAGATATGATACAACATATTAGCAGTAGTTTATTGTCTTAACCTTTTATATTTAGAAGTGCCATGAAATCATCCCATATTTTATTGTCAATACTGCTAATACTGCCAACTGCGTTATTACCCGCAGGGATAGGTTCAACCTGGGATTTTGCGTTATTGTATCTTCTAAACAGCACTTTTATCTGATTTTCTACTATCTGCCAGCCATCTGTATATATTTTCACACATCTATTTTTAGAGTCTGTCATGTCGTAATAAATTGCGTCTTTAGTTTCATCGTCACACCACGCAGTTCATAAATGCATGGTAATGTTATCACCTTCATAAAATGCCTTGCCTTCAAGGAATTCGACTGCGTTTCTAACTGCTTCAGCGTTAGGAATTTTATTCTCAAAACTGTCATAATATAGTTTTGCAATATATCTTCTAAATTTTGTACCTTCTACAGGTAACACCTCATAATGTGCGTCTATATTTACCAGTGCATGAGGAACGTTAAACTCATCTTTGAAAAGTATCGGGGACGATTTATTAAATAGTTCTATTAGTACGTCTGCCTGTCTGCCTGTGAACTTTTAACATTCTCTCCACCATTGTTATTGTCATAACTATTTTTATCGGGTGTTATAATGTCCTGGTTATCATTCAGAAATCTGTAGAATATGGATTTATGTTCCTTCCCTATACTATATACTTCTGCCTGTTCCCAAAGCATTTTAATGTTATTTTGCCATTTATTATTCTCATCTGCAGTAAATACAATATCTGCAATTGCATCATGATTTAATGTTATTTTTACATGGTGATTATTTGTATAATAGACTCCAGACTTAATGAGGCCACTCTTAACCACGTCGTCACTTTGCTTTAACTCTCTAATGTTTGGATTCTCATTAGTTTCTTCTGGTGCTGCAGTCATATTGCTTTAGTCACCTTTAACATCTCTTCCATCAAGTCGGCTTTAATGTAACGTTCCCCTGTTCTAGAACCTTGTTTCCATTAACTGACAGATCAAATCCCATTTGTTAAAAACAACAATAATCCTTTTTTCGTTAAAATTAATCAATATATGTTGGTAATAGCAATTTCTCATTTAAAATTTATTCAGGTGACCAAAGTCGTAAAACACTTATCATTTCAAGACATTTGTATTATATTTTTGAATTTTTTGAATTGATTTTAATCAAATATAATTTATGGAATAATGAAGTTATTTATTCTTCTAGAAGTTCAAGATTGATAGAAATCTAATGTCATTTATATTTTAAATAATATTGTTTTACTAGAAATCAGTATTAAAGATATTACAAATGATTGCATAGGAATCTAGTGCAAACATAACTGATATTAAGACCTAGATACAAGTTTATTTATTGAAAATATTTTTATTTCTACTTTTAGCAATCATCTTTACCTTATTCTTATCAAATGAAGAGATATTCGGAGAAAATGGAATGGTTCCACCTCCAACCTCCCACAAGGTACTGCCTACTTATGTTGTCGATATAACCACGGGTTCGGGTATTAGTTACAAATTTCAACATTTTTATCCCCTAAATATTGCCATACCAACGGGCACTACTGTAGCATGGTTTAATTTTGATCCAGAAGCAATACATACTGTAACTAGCGGGCCGCCAGGATCACCGAATTCAGGAAAAATGTTCAATTCAGGTATTATACCTTATTCTGGTTCATTGCAGTATACTTTTGATACTCCTGGAAGAGTTGCATATCATTGTGAGATTCATCCTTGGATGATAGGTTCTGTTTATGTAAGTGATTCTTTTAAGCAAGGTAATAACATAAAATTGAATTCTGGATCTGACATGGGTTTAATGGATAATTCCCAATACGATTGGGTTTTTAATACTACCAAAAATGATAGAATTTTACTAGATTTTCAACCAACTTCCGTTAACTTTGAAAAAAGTGTACCATTAACTTACACTATTACCTTGCATGATGACAAGAACTTAAAGACAGTTTTTTCAAAGACCTTTGTTGCTCTAGGAAACGACCTTCAGATCGAACTTATTTCAAGTGATCTTGACGATATCTTGGTATATGGTCCAGATTTTAGCGATTCTATTATAGGAGCATATCATATTAGAAGTAATAATCCAGATGGAGAATATTCTTTAAATGCTAAAATCACGGCAATTGGTTCTAACTTGACACAAAGTGAAATATCTGATAAATTTAAAGGCATTGTTATTTCCTAGAAAGATATTTTTTACTAATAGAAGCATTAAAATTCAAAATTTTTATGATACATATAAGATCTACATATCGTTTATCGATAATGAAATCTTCAACAAATGATATAAAAATCATTTTATAATATTTGCTAACATTATAATATACTAAGATCTACAGAATTACTTCTTTTATTCTAATACAAAATGATCCTTCATTATTATAAAGATCTGCTCTTGCCATAAATTCGGATCCTTTTTTCAAAATATTACGTGGCCCATCATAATCATAATAATTTAATTCAGCATGCCATCTTCCGTTTACTAGGACATATGCTTTTCCTGGCAATATTTTTTCAACATAGATCATATATTTTTGTCCTTTAGAATTTGGTATTTTATTAAAAATAATAGAATTATTTTTTACTGTTATTATTTGTTCTTTCTGGAGTTGATCAATTGCATCTAACATTATGTTATAGTCTATAGAAAAATGATCTGACAAATATCTTAGATCAAATTGGGTCTTTTTATTTATTTTCTCTCTTACCAACAATTCATAAATATTTCTAATTGTTTTATCTATCAGTTTATTATTATTTTTAGATATATTTTTTGAATTAATAATTCCATCAAATCTTGATTGTTTATTGCTTAAATATTTGTCATCAAATTTATTATCTTTCATTTTTGCTAATAACTTGTAATTTTGCAATTTGAAATCATAGTCTTCCGTACCTAGATTGGTTTTTTCTTTTTCAAGTAATTCTTCAAGTGATTCTAATTCTTTTTCAGTTAATGGATTTAAGGATATTTGACATCGTTTCATTGGTTTTAGTGAGGTTTTTTTTGTATTGAATATATTTCTCATCTTCTCCATGCGTCTTTTACTCGCATATAGCAAACGCATATCGACAGTATCTTTTGAAGCAAGGATTATAACTTTACCTTTTGACCTACGGCCAGTTCTTCCTTTTCTTTGTATATGTCTTATTTCACTTGCAACAGGTTCATAAAAAATAACTAAATCTACTTCAGGGATATCTAGTCCCTCTTCTGCAATTGATGTAGCTATCAATATATTAAATTCTCCTCTTCTAAATGAATCTAATACATTGGATTGCTCATCCTGTTTCATGCCTAGATCATTATTTTTGCTCGATTGTCCAACAAATCTGCAGGATCTTATTTGTCTTTGTTTTAATACATCAACAATATGTGTAGCTGTATCTCTATAGTGAGTAAAAATTAAAATTTTAGAATTAGAATCTAATGAAATTTTTGTATTATTTGGATCCCGTATATTGGAAACGAATTTATTTTGATCTACTAAATCTATAATATATTTAATTTTTGGATGGTCTGAAATATTTGCAAGTTTCTTTTTTATTTCGTCCATTCTCGGATCTTTTAAGAGTATGGAATGTGCTTTTCCTTCACTAGATTCCATTCTCTTGATAAAATTTTCAAGAGAATATGGACCTTGACTCTCGATTAGTTCTATGCAGTACATTAAAGAAAGAGCAGATGACTGGTTTAACAAAGCAGAGTATAACTGTCCTTTTTCTTCAGTTACCGAAAATTGTAGATTTCTTTGGAGAACTTTTCCAAGTTCTAATAAATCACTTTTAAATATATAATCAAGATTTTTTTTTTGAATTAATCCACGATAAACCAAATATCTTAATTTTTCTTTTAATATTTCGCGAAATAGATGTACGATATTTTTATAATCGCATGATAGATCTATTAATTCCCAACTCAGATCGATCGGATTGACATATGGTTTTACATCAGAATCTTCTTCATTTCGATACTCGATATGTTCAATACTAAGATGTTCACAGATTTGGTCGATCCTGATACCATCTGATCCAGGACTTGCAGTCATAGCTAGAATGACTGGATTTAGTGACTGTTCTAGATATTTTTTTGCAATATATGTATATGCATAGTCCTTCACTGCTCTATGAGCTTCATCGAAAACCACCAATCCAAAATCATCGAGAGATAGACGGCTTTCAAAAAGATCATTTCTTATTATCTCAGGAGTTGAAAATATCAATCTGATATTTTTATTATCCCATATCAACTTTCTTGTAGATGGTGGAATTTGACCGGTAACAAAGATTTTTTGATTGTTTAATATTTTAAGTACTGAAGAAAACGAGAACATATGCTGCAATACTAATGGTCTCGTTGGAGCCATTACTAGAACCCTCATAGTTTTAAAATTATAAAGGACATCTGCAGATAATAGAGCTGAAATTATTGTTTTTCCTAAAGAAGTTGGAAGAATGACCATTGAATTTTTTCCCCTTGACGAATTAACAATATTGGTTTGATACAATCGATGATCAATTGATTTTTTTTTGATTAGAGGATGATCTATATAATTTTCTGATTCCGACAGGTTACTATATTCTATGTATTTATTATTTGACATATTATAATAATTATGTAAAACCTAACATATTAACGAGTTAATTTAATTCTTTTTGATGCGATTTGAGTTAATATATAAGATAAAGAAATTATTTAAATATTTTATTTGATTTTTAGTTTTTTAAAAATGATTTATTCTATCAATTATAGTTATACTTTATCAAATATTTTTAAGAGCTTGCTTTCTCCTAGCACTTGTGTTAATTTCCTGTGTTTCAGAGGAAATTACTTCTATTAATTTCGCTCTTTTATTTGAATCT
>DATGZA010000025.1:0-10037 GCA_035297365.1 Nitrososphaeraceae archaeon | reverse complement strand
ACTGTCTCCCATATCAAATGTCTGTGACTAATGCGGCAACAACGTATAAAAAGTTGTCTCTATTCCTTTTTTTACGATGGAAGTCCATAGTTATGTCGTACTTTCTCATTAAAAGATATAAAGATTATAACACTATTGAATATTATAACACTATTGAATACATTCTTCCTATACAGAAAATCAAAAAAACCATATTACTGATCCTATTTCATTTTTATTTGATCAAATAATTTTATTTTTATAATTCGAATCAATTCATTATTATCAAATTAAGGAATGGTTATCATATCAGTATAATGTAATATTAGATATAAAAGGAATAATAATAATCTTGACTATATATTTTAGATATGTTATTCTATTACAAAAAATCGTTTCACTCATAAATAAAATCTTGAAAGTATATTTATCTTATTAAATCATCTCATATTTTATGTAAACATAGGAACAATATTATATTTCAACTCGAAATAATGAGGATTATTTTTCATTATCTGTATGTATCGTCATCTGATCTGGTAATTTATGATGAAGTAGGTGAATGTTCTAAATCTATAACATCTGATTCTTCATTCACCAAAGGAATTACCGGATAATTTATTTTGTTATTATTCTGTTCATCTTATACTTTCTGCAGGTCCATTGTTGTCATATATGCCTCTTGAGAGTTGAATCCCTCTATTGCCAGATGCTGTAATGCCTCAGAAGCCTGAATGGATACTTTGAGACTGTTGATCTTATCCCTCGCCGTCGTTTTTTATCCTCGTATATTTTCCATGCCTCTCTGTTTACTCTTAAAATATTGCCCATTGAAATATAGAGAAGGTACGCGGTATTTTTGGAAGCATTTTCCATTATGTATTTTTGTACATCTCTTTCTATGGCTTTTTTATCATCATGAATCAGTTGAGGAGATACTTTTAAAAAAGGAGCAATTTGAATCTGTGTCTTTCCTTCAGCCAAAAGCATTATGACTTTACTTCTTCTTTCTATAATTGTATGAGTGCTGTTCTTTGGCAATATGCTTTTTAGATGATTATTTGATTTAAAGTTTAATCTTAAGGGAATGAATTAATAACTTTACAAAAAATAAAGTATATTTTTTCCATATATCAATCTAATAATTTCTTCATAATTATACAAATTTATAATTATTACAAAATATTAAATATTTTGTATAGTTCTATGTTTAGGATTTCACTAACTTTTAAACTATAACTTTTAATATTAAAAAATATAAAAGAAAAAATAGGAAGAGAAATAATTGTCGAATTCACTTACAAGTAACGAGAACAAGGGTAAAATTTCGTTAATTTTTATTATTACTATCATTTTTCCATTCGACGGGGTTGTTAATTATCAATGAGATTTGTCGGTTCAAAAGGAATCAAATTCTCTGATATTAGTATAAATTGTTGTATTTGTTTTATTGATTTGGTCGATTCAACTAAAAACACTTTAGCGTTTTGCAATTCGAAAGATACTAGAAGATATTATGAAACGTTTATCAATTCGGTATCCAAGATAGCTAAAAAGAATAAGGCTAAAATAATAAAAAATATGGGAGATTCGCTTTTATTTTACTTTCCCAAGACATCTGACAGTACAAATATCTCAGCTTTTTATGAAGCATTAGAATGTTCTTTTGAGATTCTTGAGAATCGTCATAATATCAACGACAAGTTATCAAGAGAAAACTTTTCACCATTTAACTACAGAATCAGCTTGGATTATGGAGTAGTAGAAATAGCACTATCTGGAGAATATAATCAACTCGATTTGTTTGGATCAACTGTGAATTTATGTGCAAAAATTAATCAATTATCTTTACAGAATGAATTGAGGATAGGAGATAATCTTTATAGAATATTGAACGCTTATTCTCCATTTTTTGAAAAATTATATAATTTTACCAAGTCAGAACAATATAATATCTCTTCAGATATTAAATATTTTACATATACAATAGAAAGAAGACCATCTAAGAGTGAATATTTAAAAGATCAGGATATTTCAGATTCTAATGGAGAAACTAATGCTAGCTATTCTATCATATTAGATAAAGAACAGGAAAGTCAACAAATGATTTATAGGAATTATGATCTCAGAAAAAAAGTCATTTTAGTAGATGACGATCCTGAAGTATTAACAACCATAGAATTATTTTTAACAGCACATGACTTTTATGTTACATCCTTTATCGACCCTACTATGGCAGTAGAGTACTTGCGATCAAATCCTTTTTATCAGAATCTATTGGTAATTGCAGATATTAGAATGAGCAAATTAAATGGATTTCAACTTTATCAGCAAATCAAGAGTATAGATCTTACTATAAAGGTTCTTTTTATTACTGGTTTGTATATTGCAGATGAAATATTGACTTTGATTCCAGGATTGGACAAAGATCTCATAATAACAAAGCCTATTGATAAAGAAACATTTGTAAATAAAGTAAAAGAATTATTTTTATGAAAGTTACTATTAAAACTCTACATCTTTTAATGTAGTAAACCTAATTACCACAAATTAGCTTTTAAAAACAATCGACAACATTATCAACAAGTACAATTTACATATGTTGAAAAAATTTGCGTTACAAAATAATAAAAATAAGAAATGAAAAAAAGAAAATTGTGAAAATAGAACAAAAATTTGAAGAATCTAGTGCATATTCTTTATTCCTGTTTGCAGTTAGAACACAGGTAACAATAGACTATTAGCTGAGAAGGTTAAGAATTTTTTTCAATTATAGTTAGTCAAAAACGTTCAATAGAAGATTCAATAAATTCTTAAATTTTTATTAACATATATATAATTAATAATTGAAAGTCGCTATATGCTTACAATATTTTTAGATGCCGAGAGCTTAAAAATGACCAGTAATAATGTTCTAAATAAATTATTATCTCTAAAATGAGACCCATTCATATTTTTTCGTACAGAACATAATACAACGATAGAAAAATCTTATAAGATTAAAATAAAAGAAAAAATGTTCAATGAACAGCAAGAAAAAATTCTAAAGTCTATATATAGTGACTTAAATTTTTATCTAAAAATAGTGTACAATAACAGGAGATGCATTATTTACCCCTACTTTTCTGATATTCCTTTACACCACTTCCAACGGTTTAACTTATTTCAGAGAATGGAATGAACCTAAAAGAATCTTATCATCATATAACATCTGTCATCTCTCTAGAGGCATTCATAATATTCATACCCATTATCATAATTACAATACTGAATGAATTACTCGAGGAACATGATTTCTCTTTTACGAAAGTGCCTGAATTAGATTCCTAATATTATAGGTAATTTTTCGTCAACTTTTATTAATAGAAAAAATAAAATACTTATTTACCTCAATATATTAATGTACGTCACGAGTACTTAAAAATATATAAAAGTTATAGTAAACCGACATATATGCCTAAAAGTAACTTTTAGCAATCAATAATAAATATATTAATACCATTATTTTGGAAGTATGTTGTACAACACATATTAATGATAATGTCTTATTATTATTATGAGAATAACTCATCGTCCTAAGATAAAAAAGGATCAGAGCAAAGAAAGGCAAAAGCTAAATAGTACATCTGAATCCTATAATAAGGCTAAGGCAATAATTGCTTCTGTCTATGGGTTAGATATTATAGAAGACGAACCTATAAGAGCTAGATAGGACAACAAATTTCAACATTAGGATTTCTATGATTAATGGCATTTATTTCAATGGTATATGCGTTGTTAGTTTCAAAATAACCGACAAGTATGTGATTCAAGGGACAAAATGTCTTCTACGAGGGTATCAGCATCAAGACATTAACAGGAACGATAATCTACAAAATTCGTGGCAGATAATGAGATGAATTTTTGAAATTTACTAAAAATTAGACAGATATATAAAATTTTGTTTTAATTTTTTTATGTTGAACTCTATCTCGATTGACCTATTGGCTATGACGTCTTATTTTTAATTAAATTATTGTTATTGTGAAGATAGGCCAAACCATAATATTATTACCGTATCTAGGATATATAATTCTTATAAGAAAAAAAATCTCTTAAAATAGACTATAATAATAGTATTGAAAATATTATAACTGATCCAGTACTGACCTGTTGATGGTCATTATTGGAGGAGTAAAAAACTAATTATAACCTATGAGTTAATAGTTTTCGGAAATAGAAATGTTTATAGTTTACAATAATCTATAATTAATTTGAATCCATTTTTAGTAGTAATATCAACGGAAACCACTGGGCCCATATAGTATAAGGGGTCAGTTGAATTATTAAAGTTTTATTATACAATGCACAGAATTTGTATTTGATAAAAACATGATTGTTACAATAATAGAAGAAATTTCATTATATCATTATTAGAATGAAATAATGTAAACCCCAATCCAAATGGAATCCGTGGGATTTGAATTCTTCTATAAAGTGGGACCAAATAATTTACTTTATTAATATATCTTATATGATATAATTACATAATAGTAATGAAAAAGCAGGTAATTATTCCACAATTTCAACCTAATGAGTCTATTAGAAATTATATTCCACAAACCGTCAAAATTCAAAAAGGAGATACCATTAGATGGATTAATACAGATAGTAAACCTCACAATCTATACTTTATTAAAATTGATCCAAACCCGACAAATATTGAACTATTAAATGAAAGACTTTATTTAAACTCAGGAGAAGTAGGAGAAATAACGTTTAATTATAATTATGAACGAATTGATTATGTATGTAAAATACATAGAATGGAAGTTAATAGTATTACTATTTTTACTGCTGATGACTATAAAAATATGAGCAATATTCAAAGATTAAGATGCCTTAATAAGATATATAATATCAGAACTCCAAATCTGTTAAATTTTCTAGATCAAAATAAATAAGGAGTGCAAATATAATGGCTAATCAGAATATTACAGATAATGAACCTTATTCTAAGGAACAATTAGGCATGTACTTTGATCTATTCATATATAAACATATTAAAGAATTAAAATTAGATGGAATTAACATCAATAAATTGATTATTGTATTTTGGGATATAAGTAAATTTTCTGCCTTAATTAAAGAATTAAAAGCATTACTGAAAAAAAGACTGAAAATACAAGGTCCTATCTTTGAAGAAGTAGAATACTTGTTAAGAGATTATTATAGTGAAGCAACAAGAGTGATTAAAAAATATAATGGAATATTGGACAAATTTATAGGCGATGGAATTTTTGCTTACTTTGGTTACCAAGATAAAAAATTTGATATAGTTTATTCAAATGCAATGAACGCTGCATTAGAGTTTAAGGTGAATTTTATAAAAATCAAGGAAAAACATATGAAAATTTTATATTCTCATTATGATTACAAGCCTACTACCAATATAAATTTGAAATGTGCTATTCATTTTGGTGAAGTATTGTTTGGATATTGGTATTCTCCTCTAAGAAGCCAGATTACTGCTATCGGAGATGATGTTAATTTCTGTAGCAGACTTGAGGGCTTTGCTGATAATGATCAAATTATCATCTCAAAAGAGTTTAATAATGAAATGAGAAAGATAACCAACAATAATATATTTAGAACTAAAAAAATAACAATAGCAGAAGAAAAGAGATTGAAAACTTATGAACATGTTAAATATGTTTATGAGTTAATTGGCAAAAATAATAAGTTCTAGATTAAAAGACTTACTTCTTCTCAGTTCAAAGAATATCATCAGAAGAATAACAATTTGAATAATACTATTTAATTCAAATTGAAAAAATCAAGATAAAAAATAAAAAAGAAGAAAGTAATGCGACCTGGTTAGACCTTTTCTACGACGCTTTTTTCGTAGTAACAGTTTCACAACTATCTCTTTAATGCATGATATTATCTCTATCAAATTTTTATAATGTAATGAGTTGATTACCATAAAAAAATTTTTAATCCTTAAATATTAAAATATTTTTTCAACAAATAGAATTATCTTTATAGTTAAGGAACCAATTATGTTTCTCAATGAAATACAAGAATTAATGAAACAGAATGCTGGAATAATAAGGGAACAGACAAAGCTCAAAAGAGGTTAAAAAGAATTTTAGAATTAAAAAAAGAGTTTTATTCTAACGATAAAATAATAAAAGAATTTAAAATTGATGATAAAAATATTGTTTTAACTTGGGAAGTAAAGTCGGCATTGGTTATTTGTGAGATCATAATAAAAAGTGCGCTTATGCGACAAGAGAGCAGAGGAGCTAATTACCGGTTTGATTTTCCAAATCCTGATGATGATAAATGGAAGGTAAATATCTATTGCATAGCAGAAGGTAAGGAAATGATTTTATTTAAACAGAATGTTAAAGAAATTAAAGGACCATTAATAGATTTGCTCAAAAATCATACTAAATTTGAACATCATCGAGAATTTGAATAAGCAACGCGTACAAAGAACAAATTTAACAAATAATAAATAACTTGATTTGATTTAAAACTTAACTAATATTGAAAGACAATTTATCAATTAAAATTAGTAACTAATCTAGAAAAAAGTAATTAAAAAAATATTAGTGGATTACTAGAGCATAATTGAAGCAACTTATGTACTTTGAAATGGACAGTTTTATACGTTATTGTTTTGTTCTTTAAAATATATTTATTTTTCATGTATTTGTAACAATCGTAGAAAGAAGTCGAAGGGTTTACTGCAATGTATTTTAGAACCTCTATTGTTGTATTTCCCAACTCTAAGTCTTTTACTTCTTTAGATTTAAGTAGAGATAACAAGTATTTTTATATTTTCTATGAACTTATATTATAGAATGAATAGTGAAAGTGTATTTGATTTAATAGTTATAGGAACAGGATCAGCAGCATCAGCAGCTGCTCATGAATGTCGTTCGAAAGGATGGAGTGTAGCGATAATAGATTCATTACCATTTGGAGGCACATGTGCCTTGCGGGGATGCGATCCTAAGAAAGTGTTAGTGGAGGCAGCCAAGATTGTTGACTCAAATCTGAGGCATGAGAATAAAGGTATAGTTGGTTCACATGAAATACATATAAAATGGTCTGATTTGATACGTTTCAAAAGTACTTTTACTGAACCTTTTCCTGAACATAGAGAAAATGGTTACATCAAAGCTGGAATCAATGTATTTCATGGTCATGCCAAGTTCATTGGCAGAAATAACATTCAAGTTGAAGAAAATAATAATAATGATAATAATAAGAAAACTACTGTTCTTAATAGTAAAAATATTCTAATCGCAACCGGAGCAAAACCTATGGATCTGAACATTCCTGGATCCAAGAACATTATTACGAGTGATGGTTTCCTAGAGTTTGGTGAAGATCATTTACCTGATAGAATAGTATTTGTGGGAGGTGGATATATCTCGTTTGAATTTGCACATATTGCTGCTCGTGCAGGAGTTAAGAAGATTACTATTTTACATCGAGGCAAACAACCTTTAGAGCACTTTGATCCAGACCTTGTGAATCAATTGGTCAAACGTTCTAGAGATATTGGAATAGATGTTCAAATTGGGAGAACAGTCAAGAAAATCGATAGAATGTCTGATGGTAAATTAAGAGTTGAACATTCTAGTAGTAATGTTTCAGACACTTTTATAATTACTACTACTGCAGAGGAAAAAACGAGTTCAGACGAACAAACAGAGGAAGCTGACTTGGTAGTACATGGAGCTGGCAGGATACCAAATATTGAAGGATTAAATCTGATTACAGGTAATATAGAACATACTGAGCGTAGAGGTATAAAAGTAAATGAATATCTTCAAAGTGTCTCAAATCCATCTGTATATGCAGCAGGCGATGTTGCAGACAGTGGAGGCCTGCCATTAACTCCTGTAGCAAGTTATGAAGGTGCTATAGTAGCAAATAATTTAATCAATGGAAATACTCTTAAAACAAACTATGCTGGCTTGCCTAGTGTTGTCTTTACTATTCCACCTTTAACCTCGGTAGGCATGCAGGAAAAAGAAGCTACACAAAGAGGATTACAATTTAGAACCAACCACGAAAAAACAGATAGCTGGGCATCATCAAAAAGAGTAGGGGAGACTTGTTCAGGATTTAAAGTATTAATTGAGAAAGATACTGATCGAATTTTAGGGGCTCACATACTTGGTCCACATGCTGAAGAAGTCATTAACATTTTCTCTTTAGCTATTCGACAAGGGCTAACTGCAAAGGATCTTAAAAATCCTATATTGTATTCCTATCCCACTAACTCATCAGATGTTGTATATATGTTATAATCAATTATTAACTACATAATTTTCTAACTAATTATAGAAAATATCCGTCACTGATGAAAATTCATTACTACAATATTGAATATTGTTTCAGAAATATAAAATTAATAAATTTGATGGTTACAAAATTGAAGGAGATAGGTACAAATAGATATATGCATTATAAATTAAATAGAACTAGAATTCGGTTAATGCTGAATATCTGCTATAATGAATATAAATGATATTTAGTATCAATTTAAACATATCAATTTAAACATAATATTCTGAAATATTAAGCAAGAAAATTATATCTATAAAATTTCTTATTGATATAATTTTATTTATATAATAACAGTTGCCCAAGATAAAATAAAAGAAAGTATTAAAACCTTTGAACAGTTCACAGATATCCAGACTAGCAAATTAGATCCTGAGAAAAAGAATCTTATATTGAAGTATGTTTCTTTTGACAGTAACAGTATATTAATTCCAATAGATGATAAATCTAATAAATTAAAAAAATTTACACCAATTTAAAAGAGTAAAAAGATATACAAAAAATACCAATAGTAGTATCATCTTTACTCGCCGTAGGTGGAATTCAAATTATCAAGATTTAAAACATCATTATAAACAATTAAACTTTTAAAATATAATATATATTCCTAGAACATGTATTTTTAATAATTAAAATGGATATGGGGTTTCTCTACTTTGATAATACTTCTTTAAGTATATGAGAAGCCTGATCTATTGCACCTCTTGCTGCAGGAGTATCAGTAATTGGATTAAGCATCATAAAGTCATGAATAGTACCAAGGTAGCGAATTGCTGTGGTTGGAACGCCAGCCTGCATGAGTTTATGAGCATATGCTTCACCTTCATCACGTAGAACATCATTTTCTCCTACTATGATTAGTGTAGGTGGTAATCCACTAAGCTGCTCAATTGATGCTTGTAGTGGAGAAACAGTTGGTTCTTTTCTATTAGTATCGTTTGAAGCATAATTATCCCAAAACCATTTCATATTCTCACGCGTAAGAAAGTATCCTTCTTGATATGTATTATATGAAGAAGTGTTAAAGTTCGCATCTGTAACTGGATAAAATAGCATTTGGAATATAATGGCAGGTCCGCCACGCTCTTTTGCAAGTAATGCAACTACAGTAGCCATATTGCCCCCTACACTATCACCTGCTACTACTAAACGTGAAGAATCTAAATTAAGGCTTTGACCATTCTCTGAAATCCATTTTGTAGCAGCATATGCTTCTTCTACCGATTGTGGATATTTTGCTTCAGGAGAGAGCGTATAGTTGACAAATACAATTGCTGCATGTGCGCCATTAGCAAGTTCCCTTAACAATCTCTCATGAGTATCAAAACCACCTAGTACCCATCCACCACCATGGGTGTATATTACAACAGGGAGAGTTTCATTGCGACTACCTTGGGGTTTGACTATCTGAATAGAAATTTCACCATTAGGACCCCCCGGAATAGTTTTGTTTTCTATTTCTGCTGGAAGTTTTTCTATCTGACCTGCCTGAACTCCAGACAGTACATTACGAGCCTCTGTGGGCGTCAAAGTATAGAGTGGAGGACCACCACTTTGTTGTAGCTTTTCTAAAAATAATTTAGTATTATTTTCTACAGTAGGATAGTTATTGGTATCCATGCTATATGCTAATGGATTAATGTTATTTAAAGAGAAATGAAGACTTATTGTTATTACTAGAATCATAATTGCTGAAAAATATGGAACAT
>DATGZA010000024.1:0-7023 GCA_035297365.1 Nitrososphaeraceae archaeon | reverse complement strand
GAAAGTTTTCCATAAGTCATTTTGTTTATGGTCTTATCTAGATGATACTCTTTAATACTCTCGGTGTAAGTAACCATCTTAATTCTCCCTGCAAAGTAGGTACAGTAGAAGTTATTCTAATTTTTGATAAACCTGCCTTCTTTAGGATAATATTACTATTTGATTTTATGTCATTATTAATCTTATTTTTATTATTACTATTTGATATGATGTCACTAATCATGGTACTGAGATATGGTTCATGTCCAACAATCAGAATAGAAGACATTTGATTATAATTAACCAATTTATCATAGAACAAGAATCTGTCTTGTTGAGAAATTAATTCATTGTATTGTTGTATTTTATTTTTTAATTTATACCGATTAGCAACAACAGTAGCTGTTTGTAATGCTCTGGGGAGGGGACTAGAAAATATAGTATCAAATTGAACATTTAGAAGTTTTAAAGATTTTGAAATAGTTCTAACTTCTTTAAGACCTTGGGATGTTAATGATCTTTTGCGGTCTCGTATAGGATTGGAAAGTCGTTTTCCAGCATAGCCATGCCTCATAATATATAGATCCAATCTGTATAAAATTTACTATTAGAAAATATTTATAGTATTACAGAAAAAATTGAATTATAAAATAACTTTTATTCTTATACAGGATTACGATTGACTCCAATATACCTAGTCTTTTAAAATAATGTTATACATTAACAATAATTCAGCATGATAAAATTATGAAAAGTATTCAAAACCGTTAGTAAATACTTTATCTATTAGATTTTATCATTATTTGCTATGGAGAATTACAATATAGCAAAAATTCATATGATCCCACAAAATTTCTTTAAATTTTTGAACAAGATTTTTCGGTATTAGAAACTCTTAGAATTCCACTTGATCCATTCTGGATATCCAACCGAATTCTTTCTTTCAAGTTTTATCTTGAAAATATAGGCTGATTGCTATAGATTATATTGCATTATTCAGTCTAACATATCAAATAATGATGAAAATTTAGTAAAGGGAATAAAATGACATTGTCTGATGTCTAGTTTAATAACCAAAAAATAAAGAAATTGAAAGAAGAAATAATTTTTAGCAAGAAATTCTACTGAGGATAGATTAATTTCAAAAAGTATATTTTTTATTTTATAATTCCATCTATTAAGATATGTCTTTTCTAAATACTATAAATTCAGGAAAAAATCCTCCAGAAGATATTAATGTAGTCATAGAGATTGCGAAGGGTAGTAACATAAAATATGAACTAAATCCTGTGGATGGTAATTTGTATGTAGATAGAATATTATCAGTTGAAATGGTTTATCCTTTTAATTATGGATTTATTCCAAAGACTCTTGAAAATTCAGATAAACTTGGTGCTTGCAAAGATAATTTAGACGTCTTTGTTATTGGAATTGATTCCTTACAACCGAAAAGTGTTGTTAACTGTGTTCCTATTGGAGTAATCTTAACTGAAGATCAAGATGGAATAGACTCAAAAATAATTGCAAGACCATCGTCAAAAACAGATAAATCAAATAACGAGTTATTGAATGATATAGAAGATATAAATTCACATATCCTGAAAAAATTAATACACTTTATTGAACATCATAAGGATCTAGAAAACAATAAATTTGTTAAAATCAGAGAAATCGGACACAAAGAGAAAGCAAAAATAATAGTTTTAGACGGAATAAAGAATTATGAAAAGTATGTCAAATCATTCTAAAATACTCAATGTATCAGAATCTTCTCGATATTTTCTATAGGCGCTTATATAGTAGATTTCTATATCATAACATCAAAAAATTTCTTCTAATTTTTGGTAAAAATTTTTACCTAAGAGAAACTTCTGTAATTCAACTTGATCCATTCTGGATATCCAACTGAATTCTTTCTTTCAAGTTTTATCTTAAAATCTTTCAAGATCTTTTGAACTGTCTTACGAAATTCTATCTCATTGTTCTTCTTTCCGATACTCTCAAATCCTATTGTCCACCATGCAGCAGCATCTTCTTTCATAACTTTGGTTATTTCGCATTGTAAACCTTCATCTGTATCTATATTCAACCATTCTACTGATTTACATGTGTTCTCTTGAAAAAGATACCTCCTTAGAAACCTCAATTTTTCTAACTTTAATATAGGTCCATTATTTGTGGTAGGAACAGGGTCCATTATACTATCAGGCAATACTGGAAGGTCATCCAAAATCCATCCCCACTTTGTCCAATCTTCCATATTACCATATATCTGTCGGCCTGTTACTGAAAAATCACATTTTATATCTTTTCTCCATTTTATTTCAAGCCTGAATCTCAGTCTATTTGTTTTTTCATCATCAAAGGGCCTTAACTTGATACCAATGTCTTTGCAATTCCGTAGAAAGATATATCTGTCTTCTCGAAGATTCTCTCTGATAAATATTTCGTCAATTGTTTTAAACCAATCCAAAGCTAATTTGTACTTAGTCATATCATTCTCAAACCATCTGAGTTCCCAAGGCATGATGATTAAAATATTATATAGATAAATAAAAATAGTGTGAACATATTATAACGATTATTAGCTTTATAAAATATTATAGTTCTTATTCTATCTAGTCTTATTAGAAATGATCTTATGACTCCAGGAAACCAAAAAAGGAACTAAAAATTAATTTTAGATATATTATTCGCCATTTTATCTATAATATAAGTTGACAAAAATAAGTAACATGGTTCAAGGATGTCTTTTATACCAGAAATTTATCTTATCTTTGAATATGATTCCGTTTGTTTTTCCCATCATCATCATTATCATCATCAAAATCAAATATACCATTCTGCCAAGTAAATTCTCTAAATATCTGTCTTTTCTTTATATTATGCTGTTGTTCAGTTTTTAATAATAATGATAATATCTTTACCGCTTCTACTATAAACTTGCCTTTGTTTAACATTACACATTCAGCCCTATGACCCCTTGCGGCATCGGTTATTTCAGCTCTTGTAGGAAGACCACTCTTAGCTAATGTTTCAAGAATTTGTGTAGCCAAAATAACAGGAACGTGTGCGGCCTCACATAAACACAAGATATCCTCCTGAATTAGAGATAAATTTTCAAAACCAATCTCTACAGCAAGATCCCCTCTAGCAATTAATATACCAAATTTAGGCAAAGAAAGTCCTGTTAAAAGAATTTTTCCTAAATTGTGTACAGCATTACGATTTTCTATTTTTGCTATTACTCCAAAATCAGGATTCCCCAGTTTCACCAACTCATCATACAAATTTTTTACATCTTCAGGAGAATGCGCAAAGGATATTCCTACTGCGGTTGCATTTTTTATAATAAATCTCAGATCTTTAATATCTTGGGATGTTATAGCAGGTATGTCTAAATTTGAATCTGGAAAATTCAACCCCTTATCTGATTGAATCTTTGCAGTCTTATCTGATGGATATGTTATTTCTAATTCCAAATATTGATCGCTGGTGGATATTACTGTAGCATCGATCTTTCCATCATCTATTAGGACTCTATGACCAACCTGGACTCTATCTAAAACGTCTGGCATTGTAGAACTTATTGAGCGATAACCTTCAAAAAGATCCGTGTTTTCGTGAATTTCTTTCTTATTGATTAAAATTTTATCACCTGCCTTGATCTCAAGATCGATGGGATGTGGTTTAATTCTGCCAATCACAATCCCTCGTGCAATTTCTCTAGGATATGTACACAAATTAGAATTCTCTTCTTTATTTTTGATGTAAAATTTGTTGTCAAAATATTTCTCTCTATGTATAATTAAACCTTCATCCAGATATACTGATTTATCTATTCCAACACGTGTTCGGGTTTTACTTACCTTTTCAAGAACAGTCATCATCCGATATTTTCCACGAGAATCATAAAATAATAATCTCTCTCCTATCTCAAGGTCACTTAACTCTTGCTTCCCGTCTGATACAGAAATTACAAAACTTTCAGGAACGCCTATTAAATTTGTTTTTTCTGTATATTCCGCCTCGCAATCCAAAAATCCCTCAACCAATTTAACGGATTTCCCGTATGTGTCTTTCGGAACAGTAATTTTTAAAGGACCTGTTCCCAAACTCGTCTGTTTTATTCTGATTTTGGGACCGGCTAAATCCATAACAATTCTGCATTTTCTACCAACATCATGACCGCTCTGAATCAACCTATCTTCTGCGTTTCTGATAGAGTCTATAATCATTTTCCAATTTTGTTCTGTATCGTAAGCACAGTTTATTCGTGCAATATCCATTCCGTTCTTCAGTAACTCCTCTATCAATTGCGGTTGGTGAGCTATGTTAATATCTACAGTTACCATTATACGAGTTGTTCTATTATCTCTGGGACGGCCAAGTAATGATCGACTACGGTTTGAAATTATTGTCTGAGCATCAGCTTGATTTATTTTCTCAAGAGTTGTCTTGGAATTAATAGCGTATCCGTAATGTTTCAAAATTTGTTCTATACTAATTAGTACATGATCTTCTAATCTTCCTAAAGAAGAAAGACCGTCCTCAGCCAACCTCAGTTGAAGTTGTTCTATGTTTCTTTTTCTCAAAATAAGATAACACAATAGGTTGTCACAGCATTTATTCTTCGATTGAAAATTGCTGTCATTTATCTTGAAATATTCTTTTATTTTTTCCGCCTCATTGATTATATCATTATATAATAAATATAGTTCCCTTCCTAACTTTCTCTGTTCATCAGTGAGGGAAATTGGTTGAATATCACTTTTTATAATCATTTTTTGTGGCCAAATTCATTTTTTATTCCAATGTACAATAATCAAATACATATTAAATAAACTATCTCGATTGTTATGAAATTCATTAATGTTATTTTAGGTTTATCTCCTGTCTACTAATGCTATAACAATATTCTTACCTTCACGATCTTGTACTCGTACTTCTTTACCAGTAAATAATAGATCTTCAGTTTCTTTTTTTATATCGGTATATTTTCTTTTCATTTCTTTAGTACATATTGCAAACTAATTTATTTAGTCTTATTCTATTAAAACTATTTAGATCATCATAGATATTGTATTAACCACCAATAGATGTTGCAATCCTATACACTTCTTTAGCGCTCTTTTAGTGTATTGCAATATTTCAGTTACTTCCACGCTCCAAGTTGGATCTTATATATCACGTTCTTACCCTCTCTAGAGCTCGTGTATCCTGCATACGGTGTAACGCTCATTACTTTTATCAAGTAAAAGAGTGTACCTAAGTTATGGGATAATACAATCCTAAATAGAGTACATATATTAAAAATATTAATAACAATCATACATAGTAGATAGTATCAAAGTTGCTAACTCTATTACCATTTTTAATAAAACTGCACGAAAGTATTGAAAGATTGAATCACAGAACTAACGCGTATATTAAAAATCCTAATGAAAAACATATTCACGATGTAAGAACTTCCGTTAGAAGATTCAATTCTACGTTTTTATCATTGCCTAAAAAATACAGAACTGGACCTATCCTACTATCTGAATATAATGAAATTGCAAACAAATTTTTTAAAGTTAATAGTAAAATCAGAGATTACGACATTATCTTTGACATATTAAATAATTATCCTCAAAACAGTCAAAGAGATCTTATTATAGATTTTATAAAAAAAGATAGACAATTAAATTTAGAAAAAGCAAGAACAATAGCAATCTCTCTAAAAGATCTCGGCTCTAATAAAGTTGTAGATAAAATCAATATAACAGAAAAAGAATTGCAGAAACGATATGATAAAGTTCTTTTAAACCTCCTTTCAAAAATAGAAATAAACTTTCCTATTGTTATAACCAATGCTATAAAAATAGAAGAATTACACCAATTAAGGAAAGACTGTAAAAAAATGAGATATATGTTAGAATTATTACCTGAAGAAAATAAAAATGCAATGGAATTAAAAAATATTTTTGAAAAAATTCAAGATCATCTTGGATCTATTCACGATTTTGATATAACTATCAATTATTTACAATCATTGGATCCGAATAAAGAAATACAAGAAATGATAAATAATGAAACAGAAAAAAGGAGATTAAGATATGAAGAATTTTTGAACTTTTCTAAAAGACGTTTACACTTAACAAGAGATTCTTTCCTCATAAGAATTAAAAGCTTTATGAAATAATAGCTATGACAACACAATAATTTATTTTCTTATAGAATCTACATCCATTGTTACCCTGAAAGGTTGTGATTCTGACTTGAATTTATCTGTAAGACATGATTGTTCTCCATCTCCATTTTTGAATTCTATACAGGTGATGATTTCTGTTCCAACTGTTATGCCAGGAGGAGAAAAGTCGTCATTGTCAAATTTAAATGTGTGTTTCACAGTTGAAGGAGTTTCATTAATAGGGTCAGGACTGCCTTCGATTTTTTTATCCTTATTTTGGTCAAATATGTATACCGTAACTTCTACATCTCTGCTTTTGACATTTTCTAAAGTTACTATAGCCTCTCTATCATCTTTATCCTTGAGTGCGTATACGTTACCCAACGAGAAAATATTCATTAGTATAACGCCCAGCGCCATGGATATTGCTAAAGCCTTCATACTCAATGTTTTTATTACTTAAAAGTAGATATATATAGAGTGCGAAGAATTTTTTCTGAAAATGTATCCCTAAAAATCGGTAAAATATAAATAATGAATATATATTTTATAGAGATCTATTTCTGACTATGTACAAATTTATATATTATCAGAACCTACTCCATAAGACACCACGATATAATATCTCTCTTGTTTGAAGATATTTCGTGTATAAACTATATTGAAATATCATCTCCTCGTAAGAAATTCTTCTTTATGGGTTTTCTAAAATATTATCATATATGTACAACCCTCATGATTCGATTTATAGATTTTAAATATACGGAGTAAGCAGAATCGAACGCAAGACTTACTCCGTACTTTAGAAGGTTAAGACGTGTACGTCATTATATTTATTGCAATTCTAATTTATTTAGATTGATAATAGTTTT
>DATGZA010000023.1:0-6789 GCA_035297365.1 Nitrososphaeraceae archaeon | reverse complement strand
TATTCAAAATATGATAGCAAAGTGTAAAATTTTCTTAATATTTTTGATCAAAAATTTGGTTTTTTATGATAGGCGATTTGTCCTCTAGTTGGTTTATCAATTACTATGCTAAAAGAATCTAATGCATATTCGGCTATTTTGTTATCGATGTCTGATGGAACTGAATAAAGTCTACTTTCCATTTTTTTATAATTTTTTGCAAGATATAATATAGATAGGAGCTGATTTGCAAAAGAAAGTGCCATGACTTCTGGAGGATGTCCTTCAGCTCCAACTAAATTAATTACCCTGCCATTAGATACTAGATTTACTTTTTTACCTCCAAAGTTAAATCTTTGAACATATGGTCTTACTTGTTTTGGACATTTATCGTTGATATGTAAATAATCGATGTCTATTTCAACATCAAAATGTCCTGCGTTAGCAATGAATACTCCATCCTTCATCTGGTCAATATGTTCTTTTCTAATTACACTTGTTTGTCCTGTACATGTTATAAAAAAGTCTCCTATACCTGCAACATCTTTGATCCGTGAAACATTAAATCCATCCATGTAAGCCTCTAGTGCCTTGATAGGGTCAACTTCGGTAACTGTGACTTTTGCCCCTAATCCGCGTAGACAAGAGGATACGCCTTTTCCAACCCAACCATAACCACAAACAACAAAATTCTTGCCAGGAATAAAGATAGACGTGGTTCTAAGTATTCCGTCTACGGTACTCTGACCAGTTCCATATCTATTGTCGAAAAGATATTTGGTAAATGCGTTGTTTACACCTATTACAGGATACAAAAGACTTTTTTTGTCATCCAAGACAACTAACCTGTTAATACCAGAAGTTGTCTCTTCTGTACCTCCAATTATGGTTTTTAATTTCTTTTTATGTGCTAGAACATGCATCTCCGAGCCGTCATCTACTATCAGATCAGGACTACATTCAACAGTTCTTGATATATTTTCCAGATACTCTTTTTCACTTTGATCTTTCTTTGCAAAGATAGTGATATTGTTACTTTTCAGAAATTCAAGTATGTCTTCTTGGATAGATAGAGGATTGGCCGAACACAATAAAACTTTGGCACCCAATTGTTTGGCTGCCATAACCAAGACAGATGTTTCCTTTGTTATGTGAAGACAAAACGCAACTTTTAGACCCGAAAGCGGTTTTTTTCCACTTTCTTTTGTCATAATTCTTGTAATAATTTTCATCGATTTTAATGCCCATTCGTAGGAAAGTTTTCCTTTTTCTATTTGGTTGTCCTTTCTGTAATCGGATGGTTGCATATCATTACCAGACCGAGTTCTGGAAATAACTGATTTGTTTGGTTCCATGGAATAAATTGTTTAATATAAATATAAGAATAAAAATTTAAGGAAGATCTTGCACCGCGAAGGCCGAGGTAGAATAACCTGCTTCATAAGTAAATAAAGCGCAATTTCTATAGAATCCTGACTATTAAAGATAATTTACAAGAAATTTCGTTTACTACTTAAACATTATTTTCTATTCCTCTTATACTAGATAATTTAGAATCTTGAAATGTTACAAGATTAGATATTGTTCCTTCTAACCTTAGATATATTAAATTCGCATTTAACAATGTAATGACCCATCAGACAAAAAAAAGATAGTTCTCGCTTCTATCATAGTGATAGTAACCGCAGGTCTAATGGCTTTAAGTCCATCAACATTGATAGGAAATGCACAAGGACAAATGTACGCCAACGAATATGCATACGACAGCAATTCCTATAGTTACCCGGAAACAAAAAGTTCCCATACAGATATCGAGAAAATATCGTGTGTAAATGATAACAAGAATATCAATGGTATAGATATTGCTCAAATACCTCAAGACAATAGCGCAGTAGCACCCGCAGCAAATAAAGAAACAGCAACACCAGATGCTGCAAATACACAAAATGGTAACGGACTCTTTGATAGAATAAACTTCGAGAGAAACCTTGTAAATATATGTGTCAATGTGAACGACAACGAACAAGTAAATGTTCCGCCTACATGTGAAGACTGCTTTGCACAAAATCTGGATGCAGAAGATCTAGACGATCTCTTCCCAATCCCACTTGAAGGAGGGTCAATACAGAACCTACAAGAATTATGCGATCTGCTAGAACGTTTTGCTTCAGAAGACAACAAGAAATTAGCATATGTTATCGTGACTTTTGCCCTAGACAGAACAGCCAGTATAGATAACACAGAAAGAGAGGCTGTAATAGACTGCTTAATAAGCCTAGGGTTAATAGAACCTCTAATATGTGAAGACTGCTTTTCACCTCTGAGTGAAGATCAAATGATCAGTCTGTTAAGTATCGCCCAAGTAACATCAATCGGAGCATATTGTGACCGTCTCACTACTACCCCTAACACATGTGAAGAAACTGATGATGTACTCAATGAACTAAATCAGGTAACGGACATAGGGCAAGGTCAGGTTGACGCCATAGTTGATTGCTTAGCTGACATTGGTGTAATTATTCCTCCAACAGAATGTGTTTGAGGCTATAAACCCAAACACTTTTTTCTTTTTTTCAATGATTTATTTTTACTTAAAATAATGAAACTTAATATCATTATGTTTCTTATAAAAATCAAAAAGTCTAGTTAATATTTCCTCGCAACTTTCAGGATTACCCTATAGTTATCCATTTCACTTCAATCCTTAAATCCTATTTTTCTTAAAATCAAAAATAAAAAAACAAAGAGAATATCTTCATATTTAGAAAGTGAAATTTGTGAAAAAGACTAATTTTAACCATAATAAAGTATGAACCATATAAGAGAAACCAAGCAATTCTTACATTACTTTGGGATTTAAATGGAAAAAAATCATGAAGTAACTATTCTTAAATTAAAAAAAATTAGATTCATGGAAAAATACGCAGAAGGTGAGCTCCTCCTGAAGTATTAATTAAAGAATGAATAGACATTTTATATTGAAATTAGTCTTCAGTGTCAGACCAAACAATGTTTAGAAAAAGGCGACAATCTTTAGAGCTTCGCTAATCCCGCATCTTTTTCTATCTGATGATATGGATTATCGTTACAATTGTGGATTGTGTTGGCTGACTATTTCAGATCTTTATATTCTAAAAGAGACGTCTGTGCTCTGCCATCATACATCTATTGTAAACAACATCAATGCCGTTTTGCTTTGCTTTCTTCTCGGCCTCCTCATTGTAAATACCTTCCTGCATCCAAATCACCTTAATGTCTTTTCTGTTGAGTGCATCATCTATTACAGGAGGTACATCCTCTGATTTTCTAAATATGTCTACTACATCTACCATTTCTGGAATGTCTGTTACTGTTGGATATGATTTTCTTCCCAATACTTCAGAAATTGTTGGATTGACTGGAATAACATTATATCCGTGTTCAATAAGGTATTTAGGTACAAAATTTCCTGCCTTTTCTTCATTTTTTGACATACCAACTACTGCAATATTTTTCAACTGGTAGATTTTCTTTAACTCTGAATCTGAATGAGAATCCTGCTTTGTCATACTATTATTATTATAGTTTATACAATAATATTATTACTATTATTTGGGATTTAATTTAACCAAATATTTTTAGCTGTGAACATCCTATTCTAACAATGTGTGTGTATATGTTATTGAAATTTTAGTATAAATTGGAAAGTGTTGAATGCAAACAACGGGTTCAAATCCCATTACCATAGATTAACCATCTTTTCTAATATGCTTCTAATTTTATAATAAAAGCTAAATACAAGATATGTGAATTCACCTATATGACAAGTTCAAATCCCTCTGACCTCAACAAGAAGGTGAAATTTTTATCCCTATTTTAAAATAAGTTTCTAACAATAAAAGCTAAATACAAGATAATAGTATACGTAGATTGCACTCCTATATTAGAACCGCTATCGGTGTTACTCCCGACGAAGTGGAACTTTTATAAAGTTTTAATTTATTGGATCTATTTATTATCTTTTATTACTTTTGATATAATTTTTGATAAACCACAATAAAAAATGATTCCATTGGTTCTTGGTCTGTGATCTTTCTAATGCATTATAGTAACTGTTTCTTCCTTCATATGGTGTATTAAACATAGGATATTGTTTTTTATTCAAAACGAAATTCATAATTAATCTTGAAATTCTACCATTTCCATCTCCAAATGGATGAATAGTTACAAATTTTAAATGAACAATTGCTGCTAATTCAACTGGATGGAATTTTTCTTTATTCTTATTTTTATTGTACCATTTAAAAAAGTCTATCAACATAGGATAAACTTCTACAGGTAACGGTGGAATAAACTTGCTTCCTGAAATTCCAACTTTGTATTTTCTTATCTTTCCAGCAATATCTGGCTTTGTGTCTTGAAAGAGATCTTTATGCCATTCTAAGATCGTATTATATGATAAATCTTTTTTATATCCTAATATTTTATAAACTAATTTTTTATGATTTTCAGCTTCTCTAATATCTTCAATAGGTTTATCTTTTGGAGTAATTTTCTTCTCCAACAAATTTGCAGTTTCTCTTAATGACAGAGTTGAACCTTCAATTCTTTGTGTATCATAAGTAAATATGGTAACAAATAATTCCAATGATTTTTCTCTAATAGATTTTTCCATAGTTTTGATTTCTTTGTTGTAATTATTTTTTATGAATTCAATAGAATCGTACGCTTCTTTGTAAGATTCTCTAAACAATTTGATCTTTAATTCATCTATATTTTTTGGTATTTTTTTACCAATGTATTTTTCTTTATATTCTACTTTCCCCTTTTTTCTTACTGTTTGTTGCAGATAATAATATAAATTACCTTTCTTGTCTTTTTTTTTCTTTATTGATACCATACAAAATACCCTTACAAATTCATACAAACATACTATAATATTAAAATGTAAGGGTATGAAACTGTCAGTAATTTTTACTGCTATTAATGTTACCAAAAATATAAATCTGATGTAGTAAAACCTACCACATGAAAGATTCTACTCTAGATGAAAGCTTCTAACGTATATCATGAATGGCAAGAATTCCAGCGTGATTTATGAGAATTATTTTTTCTTAAATTATTATCTTATTTATATTCTTGAATCAAGAATGATGGTTTCTCTGAATCTTGAATTACTGGTACAAATTCAATAGAATTAAGAATATTTTTTATATCTCCAATATGTTCCATGTAATATTCTTTAGAAGGAGATTCAAATCTGAAATCATAGAATTTATCGAAATACTTTACCAATACATCATAATTATAATTAAATCCGTTATTTGATAAAGATAGATATTCCATTACCCATGCAGAGTGATTCCCAGCTAGCGTTATCTGTTTATCATCAATGAATAAGAATCCAGGAGCTTTGTTTAAGTTTTCATATTTCCATACCATAAAATCAATTGAATTAGAACATTTACATTCATCTTTAATTTTAGCCAAATCATAAGACCTTATGGAAAAATACGAATCTCTATTTTCATTATTCTCTTTTAAGTTGAAGGCAATAATACATCCAAATAAGTTACATGTATTACTATCAAATGAAGATGGGCTTACTTTTTCCCAAGGATTGGGGTATTGTAATTTAATTCCAAGAAACGGGTTATAATAATCATTAGTTGTTGAATTTGATTGTGCAAGTGATGATGGTATAATTGACATCATTAACGATAAAACAATAACAACAACAAAAAGATGAGATAAAAAATATTTCATAGTGTTCCTAGCTTATTGCTTCTATTATATTTCTTTCTCACATGAAAATATTCTACTATTGCTATAGAAAATAAATTTGATGTATTTAAGATAATAAAATTTGAACATGGATATAATGAAAATAAATTATATAATAGCACTCATCGTCAATTTGAGTCTATTAATTGATCCAACAGATTCTTTTAATATTGATGTGTCTATGCAAGAGAGAGCATTGATTTTTACTTATCGTTTACTATTACTTTACAAATAAATGAAGATATAAGGCCTTAATAATAATTCAAATCTAAAATCCCAAATATTATGCATATTGCTATAGCGTTGGACTCATTTTAGGACCGCTATCGGTATTGCTCCCGACGGACCCGTACTTTTCTCGGGGCCACCTACTGTCGTTAAATGGTTATATGACCATTTGGGAGCAAAAACGATTTATCTATAACTAATGTATTTCATTCGAGTCAGATAGTTCTAATAACGTAAATAGAACACTATTCTGGCCCAGCAAGACCGATAAACAACAGTTTTTTGTGTATGTAACAATAAAGTAAAAGCTTTAATGTGTAAAATAAATTTTTATTACTAGTACTTTACTATCTCTTACCAAAAAGCATTAAGGAAATATTTATTTACGAGAAACATAGCGATATCAGGTTTGACTATCCACAATAATAATAGTGGTAGTAATAAAAATAAATAAGAAAAGAAAATAAAAAATATTGTTGTTGATGTTCTTGATAGGATTTATTCTTTCTTATATTGGTGTCTGTACGGTGACAGCTCGTATGTAGTTCTTAACTGTACAGGTTTTATCCTCTCCTGGTGCAAGTGTTACTGTACTGCAGTCGTTATCCTGTTCGTCTTCATATTCAAAGCAAATTGCAAAATAGCGGCTGGCTGTAGCTTCGTTGTGTAAATTACCTCCATCGGCAAAGCCAGCTACTGCTGTACATCCTTGTTGGGCAGTAGCATCTTCTCCTAGTTGATTCTGATTGTCTGCATGCTTTATCTCATTTACTGTATATGTACCCGGCTGCAGATTCTGAATTGTTGTTCCTGCTGTTG
>DATGZA010000022.1:0-8378 GCA_035297365.1 Nitrososphaeraceae archaeon | reverse complement strand
ATATTTAAAAGATTAAATATTTTATTAATTCATTTTTAATATATCTAAAAATGTTTTGGGTTTTTAAAATTAACATAAATCATCCTATAATTTTCATAGTTATATGTGATCATAATTATTGTTTAAAAATTTAGCTGGTCCCACTTCATAGAAGGGTTCAAATCCCACTGGCCCCATTGAACTCTGGGTTCTAATCCTATTTTTACTAGAATTCATGAAGCAATAATGTTATGAGGTACAAAATAACCTTTACTTTTTTATTGATTCATAATTTTTTTATTATACTTATGACATGATCTTTTAATCATTGTCATTTGTTGAAATATCTTATTTTTGACTATCAATTCGTTATAGAAGATTTGTTTTATAAATAAATGAAGCATTCAACAAAACATCCTTCTAAAAGACCCTATGGAATCAGGATCAAAAACAGAATGATAGCAGCACATGCAACAATGCAGCGCTACCTATAATATATAATATATTTTTTTATTATTGATCTTTTATATTTATATAATATATTTTTCTAATATTTCTTTAATGTTAATAAATTATAAAGATAATAACAATATCTTATAAAATAATTTTCTTAATAAACGATAAGTATTATATTAGGTTTTTAGTTATCAGGGTTTAGTGGGATTTGAACCCTTCTATAAAGTGACTTTTGTACTGAAATCGATATAATATTAATTTCAATTAACTAATTAATGTCCGAGATGTTCAGTCCCTTGAAATGCCATAAATTGATGTATTGCATCAAGTATTTGTTCATCTTTAGTTTCTAGTATTAATGTTGAGCCATTATCTATTTCATTTATAGTATATTTTATAAAGTCCTTTTTTTCGGTCATTATTTTAGTACCTGGAACATCTTGTGCATGTATATAGAAAGGCTTTGTAAAGTTTCCTGCTGAGAATTCCTTTTGTATAACAAAAATATGATTTTTGATTTGTTTTATTGTATCTATATCGCTTTTATTTAATGCAGTTATCAATATTTGACCTCCTGTAGGAGTTGACTTAAACTTATGTAATATTTTGCTTTGATTAAAGCCCATCGCCATAGCCCCTCTTTCTAGCATTGATATTGATGCTGCTGATTGGTTTTTGGTATGGTGTGCAGTAACGGTTGTTGAGTTTGTTCCTACGATTACTTGACCTACCATCCAAGGATGAATAGTACAATAGTAATCGTAAGTTCCCTCTTTACCGAATAGGTGCGAAAAAGATTGACCTCTTGAAAGTATACCGGAATCAAATCTTAAGGCAGTATCTATACCTAAAGATAAGGGACTTTGCGTTACGGTATGTAGATTACCATCATTATTGGTCCATACTACCATCTGATCTTCTTTCAGATATATAGGATTTGGTTGAAAAGCATCAGTTGTACGTGAGGCTGCTCCCAAGACTATTGATGCATATATTATGTTATCACCATGAGCAGTTATTTGATTATTTCTTGGCATAGAAAAATTACTCTTAGAACTTTCTTGCTGTTGTCCACCCTCCATCATCATATGATGACGTTTGTGATCCATCATAGGCAATTGTTGTCCCATTCCCATCATCGGTCCCATCATCATACATGGCATCATACCCATCATCGTCTGATTTCCCATCATCATCGGTGCCATCAACATACAAGGCATTGTCATACCTTGTCCCATTCCCATCATCGGTCCCATCATCGTACCAGTTGGATTCATGGGTTGCATCATCATTAGACCCATCATTCCTGTTTGGCCCATTTGCTTCATCATCATATTTTGATTTGGATGTTGGGGAAAAGCCATGCTAGTATAGATGGAAAAATTCATTGTAGAAACAGTTAGAATTGCGGCAATTGCTATAGAAAATAGAAATAGTTTATTCATTAAATACAATAACGAATGGAACTATTTACGTTTTTATTTTTCTGTTGAAATATAATTATCTACCAATCATTAACGAATTAAAAGCATTTTGATTTATATTAACTACTGAAAAAATCATATAGGATATACAAATCTATTTTTTTAATTCTACATAAATTTATACAGTTGTACTTTTTTGTATCTAAAACATACACCGTATTCACCATTGGAAAAAAGCCTGATTGAAAGAGTAATACGATATTTTAAGGATAAAACTGAGAGTTTTTATGATTACTATCCTTCTATAAGCAAAAAGAAAAATATAATTGTGATCTATAACATGTATACAATTGGATAAGATTGTTCATCTTCTTGTATAATTTAACAATTAGAAATAAAATACCATTTATCAGAGCACACAATATCAAATACTTTGCTTGGATAATCAGTCAGATTATGATTTATCAAAATTTTATTATCTTCCATCCAAATCTGTTAAAGATAAATGGTGTAGACTTGTTGCTACTGCTTTTGGTCCTTGATCTTGTTCATTTATGGACCAGACAAGAAATAGTTACAAGAGTTGTAAACATATGAAAATTCTTGATGAAATAATATAACAGTCGCGGACCAATATCCACAAAATTAGTGTAATACCATTGTCTATTTTAGATATGTTTTAATTTTATCTATATTCGAAAAATGCAATCATACCTTCTAAAATATTAAATTATAAGGTTATAAGATATATGATAGATCTTTTTATATTATGTTGATTTTGTCAATTTAATGAATATCAATTTTAATAACATGAATAGCAGATACTTATTTCTTGTTTTTATGGTATCTGTATTAATGTAATAGTTTTTCTTGCTAGTTATAAAGACCTGTAATCGGTATATGCAAATCCTCAAGTTATGAAAGACCAAATGAATAAAACTGGTATGATGGATCAAAAACCGATGCAGATTCAGAAAATGATGAAACAGATGAATAAAACTGATATGATGACGGGAACGACTAATAAGTAAAATTCTCATTTTTTTCATTTTTTACCAGTCTTAAATTGTTAAATTTTTCATTTTTCCACCAGTGTTATTTTGAATATAAATAATGACAATTTAGAGATACTTATTTATCATTGAATCTTTAAAGAATGAAAATGGAAATTTTATTTTGTTGTACTAGATTGAAATTATGAAAATTGTTCTTTGAATTATTCTTTGAAGTAGGTGATTCTATAATAATAATTTGAACTTATTCTTTTGATAAAACTAATTCTTATTAGTTTATCACATTAAAAATATATGTTAGAAATTTTAATAATCATATTTTTTATTGATTCTAAATGTGATGATAGTCGAAGTCAAAGATACATTCATCATACTTATTTTTATTTTCAAATAAATATTGTGTTAGTGTGTACCAACAAACACAAACTAATCCAATTGTATAAATACGAGAAATTAAAAACTAAATTAATGATAAGGTATTACGTATATACTGCATTCATTTTGAGTATTTTAGGGATTTCTTTAGCCTTGATAGCAGGAGAAATAGAATTTGATACAAAAGTATTTGCACAGCCACAACCACCAGAAACATCTCCTAATGCAACAAACCCAGTAATCAAAGCAGGTCCATTAACCGCCGTTAGACACGTATTTGATGACCCTACTTTAAGAGTATTCCATTATTGTACTCCTCATCATAAGATAATGGCTGTATGTTCATTATTTGATACCAATCAAAAGAATGCTACTTTAATAGGAATAGAATATATGCTAACACCAGAAGATTATAAAAAACTTCCAGAAAGAGAAAAACCATACTGGCATTATCATGTAACAGAATTTGCTCCAAATAGGGCCGATCCTCACTTCCCTATGCTATCTGCAGAAGATGAGAAAAAAGTATTAAAAATGATAGAGGATTCATATGGCAAAGTGATATTAACATGGGATCCAAATGATCAATTACCTGCATTCCCACCACAAGTCCCAATAGTTCAACATCCTGATATGGTCAATAAGTCTGCAACCCCTGAGACTCATATCGGAAGTTTTAATCAGACCTTAGATTACTAATGAGAAGAAAAATATTACCTGTAAACAACTTTATTTTTTTAAAAACAGTAATATTCTTTAGGTAATTTCAAAAAGAAAAATTATAGAAATGGAAATATTTGGACGCATGTAAAAAAATATAATATTTTTTCATAAATTGTTTATTTTGATTCATTAATTTCTATTTTAGAACTGATGGATAAATACTCTCAATATGACTATAAAATAAAAAATTGTTTGATTTTATTAAAGGCAATAAATATAGATGTATGCTTTTTAGATTATTTCTTAGACTTGAATCAAGTACAAATACTAAGAATAAATAACTCCAAAATATGTGAAAACAATTTTAATTAAAGAATGTAAAAGTACAATACAGTGACAAATATAAATTGATATCTATATTTACTGTATCAACAGAAAAATGGTTTGAAATGTTTATATTTAAATTATTTATATAAACTCCGATGAAATTTCTTTTTCCTATATTTATCTTTTTAATTTCTCTCTCTTTTACAATTGTATTATTTTATAATATCCAATTGTTAACTCTAATTTCAGTATTTTCACAAGGCGATGATAAGAAAGGTTTTGGAATACAAGAAAGAGAACGTGCTAGAATACATGCACAGAACGATTCTCAAATTTTTAGCAATGAAATTACCGGTATAATAATAATTGTAACAATAATTGTTGTTATCTGTGTCAGTGCATATGCTTTATATAAAATTTATTTAATCAAAAGAAAATCAAGAGAGTCCAAACTAAAATAATAATGGTTTAATTAGTTGATAAAAAACAGATTCTTTTTTAAAAATGAATCCATTGTCATTATACTAATATTATCAATTTTATTTTTGTTATCTATTCAATTTTCTTATGCTGGTAATCACACTAATACTAGAAGTTTATTGCATAACAATGCAGAATTATTAGGATGGATTTCTATCAGTTGTGGATTAATTGCTAATGTTCCATTTATCTTATATGTACGTGTAAAGAAACTATCCGTCAAAAGATTAGGTGGAGGAGACAGTTTAACTCGAAATCTTGCTCTAGAACATAGACCAATAATTAATTTTCATACTGCTTTGAATCTAATAGGATTTTTTACAGGTGTATTTCATGGAATGTTGTTAGTACGTGGAATAGATTTTATTTCTATATCTTTAGCAATTGTAATAACAGTACTTACTCTTAGTGGTATTTTATTAAGATTCGCAAAATCAAGAATTATCAATCAATTTAATAGAATAATTCATACACATATTATTTTATCGGCTTTGCTTATAATTTTGATAATCCTTCATGTATTAGTATCTTAATAGCATATTAATTACACATAGATTAAAATTTCATTAGATGAGAAATTAAAATTTGTTCCTTAACAAACACGCCACTATTGAAGTTCCAATAAAAGGAGCAGTAAGATAAAGCCATAAATCAGTATAGTGACCAGACACAATAACGGGTGCCAAAAAACGAGCAGGATTCTTTGAAGCACCAGAAATTAATCCAAACAGGAAGATATCTAAACCCACTGTAGCACCAATTACTAATCCTCCAAATTTCTTTAATCCTTTTGTAAATACTACTGTCATTATTATTAACATAAGTAAAGCAGATGCTAATACTTCTATTCCGATAATAACGTAAACTGGATAATTACTATAGTTGGGGGAATTAGCACCTAAATTTACTTCATTACCTAGAATAAAATATATGAAAAAACTTGTCAATATGCCACCTATTATTTCTGCTAAAAGATAAATCAATAGTAATTTTTTTTCTTTCTAGATGCTTTGTAATTAAAAATGCTATAGTTACTGAAAATAGAAAGGTTTATAGATCATCTTTTTCTACAATATTTTGAATCCATTTTTAGTAGTAATATCACAACGGAAACCACTGGCCCCATATTGTATAAGGGAACAGTTGAAGTTTATCATAGGTCAACCACTATCATTTACAATATTGGTTTATTATATGAGAATTTTTTATTTTTTATCCGTAGGAACAATTCAAGTATAATATTCCTAAGGATTACATCCTTGCGAAACGATTCTTGTTATTACGCTTATTATGATAAAAAATGTGGTTGGAGTACAAATCATGTTCTTTTTAAATTTAATACAAACATATGGGTCTATATGTGGACAAGAATTTATGTTAATTTTGCTTCTGATAGTATATATGTCTTGAGAATGAGACACGCCTGTAAAGCACGATAATTCACGGATTCTAAATATTTACTCCATCCCAATTAAGTAATGTTATTATTTATTTTGACCTCTTATGAATTTCAAAAGAATCTCGGAAGTTTCAAGATTTATCATTTTCAAATTATTTCTTTCCTTCGTATTACTCAGTTAAAATTATATTTCTTGCTCTATGTTTAAAGATCCTTCTTGCTCCAGGTCAATTCCTGTTAATCCCTTATAAGCTGTTCTGTAACCTTCTATTCTTGGTTCTATGATGTTGAGCCATGAACTAAGAGTGTTTGGGTTTTCAGATATTCTCCCTGCTTCAATATCAATTAAAATATCTCTAGAATCTTGAGCACATTCATAATGTAACTTGAATCTATTTGCATCAGCTGAATTAATCGATTTTTTTTCAACTATGATACTGTATGCTGCAGGGATTAACTGTTCAGGAGATTTATAGTTTAAAGGAATCCCAAAACTATCACGTGTTCTATAAATTAAATCAAGACCTGCTATTAGCCAGATTATACCATTTAGTGTATTATAATAATTTCTGCCATATTGAAAAGTCTTGATTGTATTTATGAGTAAAGATATTATGCCCTCTATCTCAATTACTGTAGTTGTCGAAGACTTAAAAATTCGTACTTCCTCGATAGTCTCGGCTAACCTTTTTTCTTTATAGTAACGTAATGCTAAGTTTATGAATTTGTGAAATAGTTTGCTAAATCCGTTATTTACAAATATTTTTTCTGGATCAATATCAGTGAGCTTAGTAGTAAGTTTCCAACCTAAACTTCTTGCATAGGTAGATGCTCGATCCCTTACGGTGGAAGCGGTACCTCTCTTTACATCCCTAATCAACATCTCTATAATAAGCGAAGTAAAATTGTTACTGGATATTGGATATTTGCCGCTATTAGCATAATCATCTAGAATACCTGCAACAATTTTAAATATACCCATTCTATCAAAGAAAAAGAGCCAAAGAACATCCGCGATAAATAATTTGTTTAACCTTCTAGTATTGTCTGTAACTTCGGGAGTAAAGTTATCGGGGTGTATAACGGATTTTAATCTTCTATCTCCCCACAAATTTAAACTAGAGCAAGGAACACAGCAATCTAACTGGCCAACTTTACGTAGCTCCTCGTCATTATATGGTCTTCTGTGAATATCTTGACCCTTTGGTCCGTATTGAGGATGATAATATTCGGATTTATCATCTGGAAATATACTGCACATACTTTCAAATATTTTCGAGATTTCAGCTCGACTATTTGTTAATCCCCAATAAAACCTATGCTGAGGGAATGCAGTGTCTAGAGACTCACCCTCTGAATTTTGTCCTTTTATCTTTCTCGAAAAATATTCTTTAAATATATTATATATTTCTAAAGATCCATGTTCATAATTCTCCTTATATATTTGTGATAAATATAAATCGGCACATTCAGGCATGATCACAGGACGAAAGGATATATGATCATCGGTAATTTTTGTAACATTCTCTATTATTGTCTTCTCAATGGCTTTTGGGTCATCAACTGACATTAAGTTCTTAACGAAAAGGAAATATAAAAAGTGTTTATAGTTCAGATATCTTATATAAACTAACGAAATATGGAACTGTTCTTAGGTTAAGGACATTTGTAACCTGTTGTGGATTAGGTGTTTTTAAAAAGGATTAGTTTGTAGAAGCCACTCAAAATTCAAATTTATTGTAAATCTGTAGTTTTAGACATAATATCAATTTCAATTAAAATGATTGCTATCCATGTTAGGACCAAAATTTAGGTCAAATTTGTTTCACATCCCACTGGCCCCATTGTGATAATAGTTTTCTAATTGGATTCACACGAACAAAAAAGAAAGATGGACCAACAAAAGATGAAAAATAATCAAAAATTTGAAGAATCAAGTGCTTACTCACTATGTGTGTCTGCAGTGAGTTCACAGGTAACAAGAGAGTATTATCTAAGAGATTAAATTTTTTTCATTTACATTAATTAATTTTAAATCTTCTAAAAGAACATAAGAAAGGTGTATTATTTTTCTGACAAAACTACAAGAGTCCGATCGGGCTTTCAATTTGATAATAACATTTTGGAATTCAACGTAATTCTCATTAAAAATTAAATCATTATTATATATAAGAATAAGTCGATCGTGAAGCATTAACCAAAAGAGTTATACTCCAATAAGTAGTACGGTTATTTTTGAAATTATAGAAATGTTACTAACTA
>DATGZA010000021.1:0-5497 GCA_035297365.1 Nitrososphaeraceae archaeon | reverse complement strand
ATTTATAAAATAAAAAGTGGTAGCTATTAACAGAAAAAACGAAAAAAGTATTATAAAGCTAGTTTTTATTATTTTTTCCTTTTTCATTCATAAATATAATAACAGTATAGATTTGAAAAAGGTTTTCATGTAATAAATATATAAATTGAAAAAATTATTGAAAAAGATCTACAACATTCAGAGCCAACCACATTCAAAATGTGAAATTAGCATAGGATTATTATAAAGTATGTCTTTCAAATATTGGGATTTAAAGATTATGACATGAAGATATATTTTAGTATTTAGATGTATCTTGTTTTTAAACAGTTTTCTTGCAAGAATCGAAACCATAAATGATGGATTTGTCTAGACATATTCTCCTTTGATAATTATCATAATTCATCTCCATTGTTATGGAAACTTATCATCAGAAAAGAGAAGCGCAAAGAGAAGAGATAACATATAAATCAGGAATATTCGAACATTTCATCTATATCAGTAAGAAATAAAATGTTTATTTGTAAATATAAAAATAAACTAGTGATACACTATAGTTTTTCTATTTCTTATGTTTTCTTATCAGTTAAAAAGATAGAGACGACATTATTAACTACAAATGTACCAACCAAAAGAATATGTAACAAAAATGTAAAGGAAATTGGGATCTGATTTACTCTATGAGATATGCAAAATGAAGTTTGAGAATAAAAAATAATGTAAATTGGTTATATTCTGATTTACTTCATTTCGATGATATTGATGAAATTATACTTTGAATTCCATTTATCATTACTGATGTGCCCAAGATCATAGAAACGAATTCAAACCCAAATAACGTAGATCCAAATATCATGCCACCTGTTACTACAGATATGATTCCAGTTCCGATAATCATATATCGACTCAATTTATTCCTGCTTGAATCATTAAAACCTAAAATGATTCTTGAAATTCCAACTATCAATAAGGAAAATGCCATTAGCATTATTACCAACGATATAGTAATTCCAGGGTATGCGATAGCAAGTATAGATAAAATTATTGCTATTATTCCAAGACCAATATTTGTTATCCTAGAACGTTTATCAATCCAGTATGCAATAATTCCAATTCCAAGTCTCTCCATTCCAGAAATTATCAGAGTAATAACAAGTAATAAAACAAGAGATTTAGAAGCATGTATTGGATTAGTTAGAATTAGACCTGAATTTATAACCAACATTACACCAAAGATTAATTGAAATATTTTCAATACATATGGTTTCCCACGATGTTCTTCTTTCATTGTATTTGTTAGCTAGATGGCTTGATTGAGGGATAAAAAGTTCTCTTTAACTATTACACAGAATAAAGAACGTTTTATACTCTGTAGTTCATTTTGAAATTCGTTTCTTTCTGTCACCAGGACGAATTTTCTCTGGATAACTATTACTTTATCCATTTTTTTAGTAATTTGAATATTTAGTAGGGAAAATTCAGGAGAAAATAAAGAAATAGAATTTGGAACGATGTCTCTATTTTTGAGATGCTTGAATTGAGCTTTTTATCCATTAGAAAGAAATGAAATTTTATTAATCTGTTCGTTTGTCTTCATGAAAGTTCTTTATTTTTTTCCTATCCTATAATCAATAAGTATCTCGTAATTTTTTATTCATCTATAGACATTTTGATAGTATATATCAAATATTCCTTCCTACTAACCTGATTTATTTTTTCATATTTTACAGGACCTGAGATTCTATAACTTTGTTTAGTTTTTGTTCGCTTAAAATGTGGCTTAGCATTTCGGGACAAAGAATAAATCTAGTTTAATTACTCAGTTCATACATAACAACATCATACTAAAATTTGGCTAAAGATATAAAGTAATAATGATATCATTACAATTTATGGTTTATCTAAATGAAACCTCTATCCACATAATATAATTCCAAAAACAATATAAAGATCCAAACAATAATGCTAGCATGAATAAAAAATTATTCATTTTGGCATTTCTAATAGCATCAATAGCATCCTCATTTGGAATAGAACAGACATCTCCGTTATCTGTAGCAATGGCTGCGTCAGATGAGAACAATAACATGACCGAAAATAAAGTATCAAATATGACTGATCAATTGTCAATGCAAGGAGAAATTTTACACGATAGGTAAATTATACAAATACTTAATATCAATATTGGTATAGAATCATTTCATAGATTTTCACATATTTTTAATTTTTTTGAACTTGCGTGATAAAATATGACAAAATTAATTAAATATAAAAATTTAGTTATTCAAATACTAGCAGATAATCTACTTGAATAATCCTAGATTTTTTCCTTTCAACAAATTTTTACTAGCTTCCTTTTATGACCTCAAAAAGAATTATTTTATTATAATTATCATAAATGCTTGTTTAATAATTGATCTAGAAATAGGAAGAATACCTGATTTTATAAGTGAACAAATTAAGAATCCATTTGGCATCTTCACTTTTATTTTAATTTGTTGTGTAGCAATATTTGCGCAAATATATTTACAGAAATTTGCAGAAAAAGACAATAAAGCGCTTTTATCAAAATCCAAATATCTGTTCAATTTATCAAAAACTGCTAAATATTCAAGCTACATTTTGATCGGAAATCTAGTTTTAGTTGTAATAATGATTCTGTTTCTTTCTAAATATTCATTGGCAAATTTATTACTTGCTCAAAATATTAATGCACTAATAGGTTCGTCAATATTGTTTTTGCTGGCTCTAAAGTTCCTATTCTGGTATTTTTCAAAGAGAAATTCTCCAGTTATTTTTTTTTATGGACTGGGATTTATGATTTTGTCAGTAAGTATTTTTGTAGTATACATCGGAGAAAATGCCATAATCATACACAAGCCATCATGGATAACACCTATGATGAAAGTGGTTTATCCGGATATCGAAAGCAATATTTTTGACCAGTTTTATGAATATTATAAGTATCTCTTGGGCATATCATTAATTTTGCTTTTGGTTGGATCCTACATGCTATTGTCTCAATATACAGAAAAAATCCAACGTATAAGACTATTAGTTGGCTTAATAAGTTCCTTTATTTTATTTTTGTCGACATCATTAGATTCTTTCAATATAATTGAAGTTCCTGATACTGATGAGAGTTTAATACTATACTATATGTTTGAAGGTTTGGGTACTGCATTTAGTGGTATTATTTTTGGATATTCTTTTTGGAAGGTCGCTAGCAAACTGGAACACAATAATCCAATTAGAAAATACTTGATTGTTACTGCCAACGGTCTTATAATGTTTTTTACAGTAACACAATCAACACTTATCATAGCTCCTTATCCGCCATACGCATTACCAACGGTTTCATTTATAGTAGTATGTACATATCTAGTCAATTTTGGACTTTATTCATCAGCTATTTCACTTTCCCATAACATAACATTGAGAGAGAAAATTAGGGAAAAAACAAAGAACAATTCCAATCTTCTTGGAAGTATTGGTAGTGCTCAAATGACGGCAGAGCTTCAGAGAGCCGTAAAGGATGTAAAGGAAGTAGTAGACAAAGAAGAAAAAGAATTGGAAGAAAAGACTGGCATAGAAACTGCTTCTCTTTCAGAGGAAAACGTTCAAGACTACATGGAGCAGGTAATGCAAGAAATTCTAAAGTCAAAAAAGAAAGCAACTGCTCCATAGATCATAAGAATTTTTTTATACATTTCGTGGTAGTTATAATTTGTTCATAAGAATTATTGATTGAATTTATTATTGGAGTGATGTAGAAGACATATTCGATTTTCTGGATTAAAAGATAAATTCACATATAGAGGTGGTTTTGGTATATTTATGGTATCAAAAAAATTTTTATTGTCTATTTTATCTAGTAAAATTTTGAATTGAATCTGCAATGGCTGGTTTGGTAGAGTTGATGTCCAGTTTAGATGAATCTGCAATGGCTGGTTTGGTAGAGTTGATGTCCAGTTTTATGTTTTTACTATCTATTTTTGTAACATTTTTTTCTACTGACTTTTCAGATATGCTATTCGTAGAATTCAACAAAGATGGATTCTCATTTTGTACGGAAGCGTTTGCAGGAGGTAATTCTATTTTTGGCGCCAAAAATGAGCTTAGGTAAAGCAATGGTTCATGATATGCGTCTTTATCACCTTTAAAGTATCCTTTATTATCATTCGCACAGATCTTTCCAGGCTCAATGGAAGATGATAAGATGATTTTCTTAACTTCTTGTGGTGTGGCATCAGGATTATCCAGTTTTATTTTAGCCGCCAAACCTGCAACATGAGGAGCAGCCATGCTTGTACCTGTATCTACCGCATATCCCTCCTGAGTATATGTAGAAAATATCTGTACACCTGGAGCAGCTATATCAATATCAGAACCATAGTTACTGAAATTAGCAAATGTATCGTCCATGAGATTATCTTCTAGAATTGGTCCTTGTCCTCCACATCTTCCATCACTGTCTCCTATTGCTGAAACAGTAATTACATTGGGATTATTTGCAGGACTCGAATTGATAGAATCAAGTCCCTTGTTACCTGCTGCAACTACATATGTTATTCCCTGTTGAACTGATGCATTTATTGCTGAGTTTAGCAATTCTGAATTTGCAAAACCAACACTGAGATTGACCACATCTATTTCGTCTTTATGTTTAGTCACATATTGTATCGCGTCCAATACGTCAGCCATATTACATACTCCTCTATAGTCACAGACTTTAAGAGCCCATAATTTTGCCCCAGGTACGATACCAACAATTCCTTGCGAGTTTTTCTTCGCACCTATGATGCCGGCAATGTGAGTACCATGTCCAACATCGTCATTTGCAGACAGACTATCATTGACAAAATTTATTGCTTTATATATATTTAGATCTGGATGCAGTAGATCTATTCCAGTATCAATAATTGCAATATCTACATCTGGAACCTCTCCTCCTGTAATGTTCGTTTTTATGGCTGTAATGTTCGTTTTTATGGCTGTAAAGTTTTCTTCTCTTGCTGTGAAATTCTGTGAAAGTTCAAGTATTTTATCATGATCTATTTTACATTCTTTTTCTTTTTGATCTATGATTGTCTGATTACCCTTAACATCTGTGGTATTTATCATGGTTGTATTGGTAGAGGAAACGGAATTTTGGCCGGAAAGTCCATACTTGTTTTCAAATAATTGTAATCTTGGGTCATTTTTTATCTTTTGCAAAAGTATGTTATCATCGATATATGCAGAGAATCCCTTGAAAGCAGTCAGGTTATATACTTTGGTAATTTCAGCTCCCTCTTCCTTGTACTTATCTGATATAACAAAAGGATCCTCGGTTATATTCTGTTTTAATGTGAAGATATATTGTGAGGCAACAGATTGACCAAACAATTTTTTACATTCGTCGGATAGCACGAATTTTTTAACCACCTTAACATTCAGATCCTTTCCTGAACTTGCGGATAATGGAGTGAAACCTATGGCAGGGGCTCCAGCTGCTTCATTGCCTACTTGTCCTCCA
>DATGZA010000020.1:0-30217 GCA_035297365.1 Nitrososphaeraceae archaeon | reverse complement strand
TAAAATATTAATTTAGTTGTAAAGATCATATGGAATACGTATAATTGTTCCAATGTGAATTATTCTTGCTGCTGTTATTCAATTATCATTGTAATATAGGAACCAATGAGCCATATTATTATCTATTTTTGGGATAGGATAGGTTCTAAGAAAAAAAACTAATAAATATAACAAAATACATGTAAACAATTAATCTAAAAAATAGAACTAAAAATATAATGAAAATAAATATTAATTTTTTTCGTAGACGATGGTTGGATTTTAGACAAGGAAATGGTATATATCTTATTTTTTTGATAACATTTTCAGAGTTTATAGTTATTCAATATAAATTATTGATTGATAAGGTTCCTTTCATAAATTCGTTCATGGGGGGAAATATTATAGGATTTGCTTTGATATTCTTCGCTATATATATACCTCTTTCAATCATTATAGGGTTTTGGCATAGAAAGAATCAATTGAAGGTAGATTCTGAAGCATTATTTAAAGAGAATAAAATTGGAGCAACGCTCTGGCTTTTTGTCATAGATCTAATAGATGGGAAACTTACTGATAGAGAAAAGCAGGAAATGAGAGAAATGCTTTTAAGAATAACAAAAGCAAAAATAACAAAAGTAAAAGGAAAATCTAACACGAAAGATAGTACTGAAAATACATCTATGTCAAAAAGTCATTAAAATATTATATTAATTAATAAAAACCTTTGTTATCAATATTAAGATGTGAAGTAAATCTTGAATAATATCTCTTTGTACCATAACATTAGACTCTTACTTTTGCACCGCTATCGGTATTAACTCCCTCCCTCACAAATTTCCTTCAAATTCACGTACCTTAACATTTCAAATACAATTTAAAAAATAAGTTTCTAATAATAAAATCGACGTACATGATAGTAGTGAAATCCTCCTACCTGGGTTATATTTGGAAAATGATTAACTTAAATAACTCATTTCATAATTAATAAAATTTAAGAATACCATATATTAAATAGAATATTATACTGTATTTAATTCTGGATTCTTTTATAGATATATGTATTTAAAAATTTTTATAAAGTAATAATAATAAATAACAAATATGAATAATATAATTAAGGACAAAAATTATCTACGATTTAACATAACCTTTATTATATCTTTATCAATGATAGTAACTTTATTTGTTTCCTCCTTCCTGGTGACTCAATCTTTTGCAGAAGATTATAAACTTGATATATCTATCGAGAATGACGCAAATGCCGATTCGGAAGCAGACGTCTCTATCAAAACAGAAGATGATAAGGTAGAAACAACAGTAAACATAAATGATGATACAGAAAAATTAAAGGAAACTATATCTGGTGAGGCAGGAGATAATGTTAAAGTATGTTTAGAAGAATCAGCTGATAATTCTAAATACTGTCAAACCAAAGAATTACCAAAAGATGAGGACAGTACTGTCAAATTCAAATTAGAATATAAAGATTAAGAAGAATATAACATCTACAATGATTTAACAACCATTAATAATTTTTCTAATTGATACTATGATTAGTTAGTACTATAATTAGTTAGTAAGAAAAATTCATACAGTATAATTCTTTTCTAAAAATTGGAGGAACATCTAATAGAATTGAGATTACCCAATTCTGCATTTTTAAGTACTGAAAATAACAAAACCAAAATAATAAACCGATGAAATAATTCCTAAATATTATCTCTGTTTGCTATAATATTAGACTCTTATTTTCGCACCGCTATCGGTATTACTCCCAACGGGACAGTAGTTTTCTAGGGCCCACCATCGATATCCTTCAAGATGCTTTTATTTTTACATCATAAGTTTTAGAAACTAAATAATAAATAAAAGTAGAACAAGATACTAACATAAAAAGAGCATCAGAAAAATAAAGAATGGGTTCATATAGTGTATGACGAATCCCATTTGATGAATTCGTATATAAATATAAATTTTTAAAAGCTTCATTTACTTTCTGGAATTGAAATTTTTATATTGTTTGGATTTTCTTTTACATAATTTAATGCTTGACCTTATACATCTTTCTTATTTCTAGTAATTCTTACACATAATGATTCTACTTCACTTATAGACTCTAATAGAATTTCTATAATCTGGTTTTTCTCTATCAGACATAAGATTAATTTAGTATTAGTATAGTTTGTAAGATTTCATTTATCTGAATTTATTGTATTATCAAAATAGGTTTACTAATATGATTCATTATTTTTCTGACATCACTAAATAATGAGCTAAACCATGAATCTATATGATAAGTTAACATAACGACCAAATCATAGCTATTATTATTAATTTCATTCACTATTTCATCGACTACATTACCAGTTAGAAATTTATAAGAAATTTTATTTTGACATCCAGCTTCTTGACATTTCTTTATTTTTTCTTCCATAGCATCTATTACATCACCTTTGATATTTCTATGAAACTCTTGTTGATTATCCCTTTCTGATTTTTCATATGAGCCTTCTAAGGAAACATTTCCAAATTTTTCAAAATCGTGCAATATACGAAGTATGAATAATTCTGCTCCAGTGGAATTAGATAAAGAGACAGCATAATTAAGTGCTTTATTTGATATATCTTTTCCATCATCAGTAACTAATATTTTCTTAAAAGAAGGAAGGTTATCTTTTGAAATTGAATAATCTTGTAATTCCTTGGATTTATTTCCTAATTGTGATTGTTGTTCTTCTTGTTCTATTTCTGGTGTAACACTTCCGTCAGCATGAATTGTTTCACTTACTTCCCTATCTAAAACATTTTCTTTAGCATCTGAAGATATAGAAGGATCTTTATCATTACTCATAATATAATGATTTATTACAAATATATAACTATAACCTTAATATAATACAAATTTGCCACCGATATAGAAATCAATCATTATTTTTAGTATATATTTGATTGTATTTTAATTATAACTTATGTTACACAAAGATGGTATATTTAAAAATAAAGCTGTTTCTATAATTAATTATTTACAATAATTACTATTGGCATGCATAGGAGACCTTTTTCGATAAACAAACATGGAATAAGGCCACAATAGGATCCCCTACCAGTATTATGCCTTTAGCAAATTCGGTGAATCGAGCAAACTGGAAACATAACAATAAAATCGACCTGAATGAGTTTCCTATACTGAACACGGTGTTAGATTGCTTTGATCCTATCTTTCCATTCAAGAAACGTAAATCAAAAGAAGATAATGACTATTTCATTGACAGACTGAGTGAAGTTGAAGAAAAAAGGTTAAGGGGGAACTACCAGATTATACGGGATTTCTAATCAAATCAATTCAATCCTATTTTGAATGTTGAAGCCAGAATAATGGTACGGGAGCTCTATAAGGAGGTCAGTCTCAAAGTCTTCGGATCTTCCAGGGTCTTTAAAACATTATTGAAAGTCACAAAAGTAATTGCTAGATTGAAATTAAAGGAAGTAGTCGATGAGGAGGATGCAAAGGAAACAATGTAGTTCTATAATGTGATGCTTTTGGGCTTTCAGAAAATGTAGTAATATCTCGATCACCTAAAGATCTAGCATATCAAAAAAAGTTTGGCCTTACTCAAGGAAATTAAGGAATTTGCAGGGATTAGAGTGGAGGAATTGATCAAACAAATATGTGCAGGCAATGAACAACTTGCCTATTATTTCGGATATAATGAAAAAACATTTAAGATCAGGGATATCAGCAAAGTAAGGGATCTATGACACAGGTTGCTAAACCATTCAAACATTAGAAGAGTCCAAGAGAAGCCCATTGTATTGCAATGAGTCGAATGTGACGTATGTTGTCCATATGATTTAAATTTAAAAAAGAAAAAGAGAAAAAGAAACATAACCACAAGAAGACAATAGTAATGAGCTAGAAAATAATCTTAACACTAAACACAATGAGCTAAACCAATTTTTCAACAATAACGTTTCAGCTCACTATTCTCTACTCTTTTACTTGCACTTTTAAAATAAATCTTATGTAACAAAAGCTTTATTTTGGAAATCTATATTAAAACTATTAAATCTGTTTATTTATCGGCTATTAAAATATGTTTCTATTGATTAACGCGTTTTATTTGGATGTCAAAAATGGGGTGTTAAAGTATCATTTATTGAACGTTTACGATTCCTGTTTTTGCAAGTTCAGCTCCTAGACCATAACCTACTAATGCTATACCTGTTCCTAGTCCAGCCATTTCTATTCCCCCTTTGATCCAATTTTTCTTTGCCATACGAGCCTTTAATGCACCAACTATGAAAGAAGACAAAACACTGATGACAATAGCTATTCCAATAGCAGTTATTGAAGATATAACTCCAGCTTTGACTACAAAATAAGGAAGAATAGGGAGGATACCACCTAATAGGAAAGATCCAAACATCACTAATGCACCCTTCAAGGGACTACCAAGAATGTCAAGATTAAGTCCTAATTCTTCAGTCAACATGGTCTTGAGCCATACGTCTTTGTTTGATGTTATTTTTTCTACAATATTCTCAAGCTGTTCTCCTTCAAATCCTTTGGCACGGTATATATCTTCGATCTCCTTTCTTTCTTCATTAGGCATATTTTTTATCTCAAACTCTTCTCGCTTTATTTCTGATTCTAATATTTCCCGCTGAGACTTTACTGCAAGATAATTCTGGACTGCCATTGCTTTTGCACCAGTGAACATTCCTACTAATGCAGCAAGAATAACAACATCAGCTACTATTAAAGCTCCTCCTACTCCAGCAACAATTCCCAGAGAGGTGTTTATACCGTCTCCAAATCCGAATATAATATCCCGGATATAATTACTTTCTTTGATGTGTAATTCTAGATGAGTGGTATCCTTAATCAATACTCGTAAAATAATTTCTAATATATTAAAGATATCTATTCATTGGGAATGTGTATTGTATTTTGATAAAGCCACTCTTCATATATCTTTTTAATTTTATTTTTTAATTAAAGGATCACATTGAAAAGATAAAATATATTTATAAATCAAGTACTTAATACTTATTGTTACCAATAAAGGGATTAATAATAAAAAGGAATCTATCTGGTATTGTCTATATCTCGTTCTTGTTCTCTATGTAAATCTTGGAAAGTTTCAGTATGAATATGTGATGTTACATGTTCAATGCAATAATAAATTGAACATTCAGAACATTGATTTCTTGGCTTGTTATAGCATTGAAATTTTGCACAAAGTAAACCTTCAGGGATTCTTCCATTTATTTATTAGCATCTGTAAATATGAATCATATAAAAGTGAAAAATATAGTGGAATCAGCAAATATTGAGGCATTAAAAAGTAGTTTTAATATTTTTATTGTTATCATCTTGTTTTTATATGCTATCAGTTAATTACCGTTGTTATCATTTACTTTTCACTAATTGTGGAAAATATCATATTAAATTAACTAAATTATTCAATATGATACGTGAACAAACAAGACAAAATCTTTTAACAAGTTTATATTATTGATAAATATTAGAGAGAAAAATTCTTAGAAACTTATTTAATAAAGCCACTGAAGATACAATAGAAACTCTACCTTATATAATTCAAGTATTTCAGGACCATTTATACGCTTTAAAGAAATCAGGAAAGTAACTTTCTACCTCGTACAGTTCTCAATCTTCTTGTAATATTGTACAGTTTCTCTGGTAATGGAATACATCTGTTAACTAATTATTATTGCTATTTTAATAAAATGAAAACTTTTCCATCAACAACATATATTGAGAATACAACCCGAACATTCAAATAGTGACTGGCTAGCTTTACAATCTTCTTTATCACACATACGTTCAGAACATTTCAATGTAATAACTATCTACATTTTTATATTAAAATTTTTATTATTTTATTTTGTTTATCAAAGACTCAATATCGACTGATGCACTGTTTTCTGTCACATTTATTATTTTATTGATTTCATTATCAAACCAATTTTCTACTGCTATAGGATTATCTTTAATTTTTGATTTTATTTCTAGTAATTCTTTGATTCTGTTATTTTTGATTTCTTCTACCTTGAACGAGGAGAGAGCTAGTGCAGCCTGAATAAATTTTGAAGTAAAATTCATCATTAGTATCCAATCCTGTTATATTATTCCAAAAAGGAATCTCAACAGCAGTATTAAAATTATTATTCCTACAACTGCGGATATTATTTGCCAAATCATTAATAATTATTTAGTCTTAAAATATTTAACTAGTATGAAATTTTTTTACTTCCGTGTAAACGGTACCATTTTATAATAAAATAGTATATTCAGAATGTTTAGTACAACCATTAAACTTTTAATAGAACATTTTAATAACAACAAGAATTTTTGATGGCATACTATCCTAACATATGTTAACACCTTTTACTCTGCAATGCTTTGTTGCATAACTCCTTTAGACAATGTTTTTTATTTTCGTCTAATCTGTAATCATGTTAAAGTAGTCGTGCTTCTCAAAAAGTTGTACAATTATACATTCAATATTATCTCCTTTATCATATTCTGAAATCTAATAGCAGTAACATATTCCCCAAATATTCTCTTGATGCAAGAGAAGACAGTTCTACAATCCACCTTTGTCTGTAGCTAACGTTAGCTTTCGATTCTTGGAAGTTATTTCTATATTCGCAATCTTTTTTCTTGTAAGATCGTGATTGGTCTTCTTACTGCATCTGGAATTCTTTCTACTTTGATTGCTGGTCAATTCCCTTAAATGATAGGAATTGAAAATTCCTGTTACTGTCATACGAACCGTCTGAGATAGTAATTTCTACTTGCTTATTCTGCTTTATTGTTATATCCTCAACTAATTTTGATAGTATTTTATCATCATGTACCTGTTACTGCTGGTTAAATGTAATGATAAAATTCTCTTTCTTTTAATTTCAACCGCTACATATATCTTTAGATAATCTCTCTTTACATTCCACTTATGTTTAATCCATTCATGGATATACGAATTTTCTACCTTCCTTGTCCTTATTCATCTCCTCGAGGTCATTATCCTAGTTATCTATAACATCAAAATCAACTAATATCTCATCACGTTTAACAAGAGACTCATGTAATTTCTCTAGTTAACATAATATGCCTAAAATAGGTTAGGTAAATGTGTTAGGAAGAATGAGTTATGCAACAAAGCAGTATAAATCATACCAGTATCAAAGATCAAAAATGTATCGAAATATTTTTAAAATTAATTATTAATATTTAATAGCATCTTCCTGTTATTGAATAATTAAGATGAGTGACATTGATATTTGGCAAAAAGAGTTTTGGAATCGATTGAATCAACAAATGCAAGAAAATTTTAAAAAACAAATGGAACTTACACAAGAACAGGTAAAAAAACAAATGCAACTTACACAAGAACAGGTAAAAAAACAAATGGAATTTACACAAGAACAGATAAAAGAACAATTGGGATTTACAGAAGAACTGGTAAAAAAACAATTGAACTTGCAGAAGAACAGCCAAGAAGATCAGAAGAAGAAGCAAAAATATCCATAGAATTGGCTATGAAAAATGCAGAGACTTTTTATAATCAACATAATCCAACATTAGCAATGATAGAATTTGAACAAGCAAGACTAAGAAATTTCTTGCGAGAGTGAAATTTCCTTTTATTTTTATTAATTAAAATAATTTATTTTATAAGTTTTATAATCCTTATACCCTTTGATCGACTTATCATCTTCTATTATCTTAAAATTCTCTAATGCTAAATTCATATAATCCATTAATAAAAAAACTACTCCTGCATAATAGTATCTCAAATTTTCTATTCTTTTAGGTGAAAAATAAGAAAGTGTATTCTGATACTTAGATAAATCTATATCAACAAAAAACTGAATTAGTTATTTTTTAAACAGTATTTTTAATTTTAATAGATCCTTTTTATTTATCGCAAAATTATTGGTTTTCTTGATATTAAGAAATTTAGCTATTTCAATTTTTCATTAAGATATGCTTTACAACAGTTATCTGAACAAAATGATATAATACCCATGACTGAGCTGGAATATTTTACTCCTTCAACAAAATTATTAAACTCCTTCTTACATGTACTACAATTCAAATACATTTGAAATATTTACAGATGTCGCATTATAAATTCATTGTTTCCTGTAAAAGTATTTCCTGAAAGTTTGTTTTTATTAGACGTATTGCATCATTTTAATAGATAACATAACAACTTACAATCTATTATTTTGTTTCACAAGTATGAATATCTCGATAATATGATACAAGATTATGACAAGAATAAATTGTCACAATAGATTCCTTATATGATAGTACGTTCATTTTTTTAATCAAAATTAACGAAAATCATAGTTGTGCAACAAAGTACAATCTAAAATTGATAATACATACGTATCTTAAATAAATATTTGTATTCTTCCTGTAATTAAATTTAAGACTATTACAATGTTAATGTTTGAAATTTACTTTTTCTATTTAATGTAGATGGATTAACCTGAAATAATAAAGAATAATAATTTAAAAACATCCATATATAAATAAATTATTCTTTTCCCTGTAATTATACTATAGCATATAGTAAGGATTAGATATTTGAAATTCGTCATTATTTTTATGATGTATGATTTTTTTGTATTGATATTGTCGGTTCTTCAAAAGATACCGATATACAGAATGATAATATTAAAGATTTACTACTTGTAATTAAAGATTATTTATCTCCATATGAAAAACAAATTCAGACAGTGTTTACAGGTGACGGAGTTATAATCTGGTTTAAGAAAGATTCCTTGATATTACCTCTTCAACTTGCATTAAAAGTACATACGGAATTTCCTCAACTAAAAGGAGGAGAATCTTGTTTAGCATTGAAAATAGCAATTGCAAGAGGTGATGCAATTGAAATCGATAGTGCTAAATCCTTAGTAGGAATACCTGTTTGGGGAAATGGACCAGCAATAGTAAGAAGATTATGTGAGCTTTGTGATGAAGGTCATATTCTATTGGATCTCAGTGCATATGAAAGTTTTATCACTAAACACAAAAACGAATTAGAACATCTTTTACCATCACAAACAAGTAGCCAATTCTTTCAGGATCTGGGTAAATACTTTGTTAAACATCAAAAGTCTATACATGTATTTAATTTTTGTAATAATAGACCAAACGCTGCTGTGCCTATTTTTGGAAATAGTAATTTTCCAGTAGATAAACGAGGAATGATTGATAGAATTAATATTGATTCTGAATTGTCTGGTCCGTTTGATACTTTTTTCGAATATGAAGGAATTGGTTTAAAAAAGAAAATTGATCAAGGTCAGAAAATAATTTTACTTGATGAATCAATGAAAAATATGTATCGTTCACTTTTCCAATATGCTGTCCACTATGATTCTATAAATACAATGTTGGCCAGTACGTTTCTAAAGTCACAGTCAAATACTTCATTAGTAAAATATCAGGCAAGATTAAGGAGAAGGTCAGATAAATATAACGTAGATTCAAAAAGTGTTAGAATTATGATGATGGAAAAACATCGTATAGAAAAAGATTGGGAGAATCATAAAACAAGAAACGCCTGTATAGATTTTCTTAATTGGCATAACGAGTGGGGCGTGACATTATTACAGATTGAACCGTTATATGGTAATGAAATTAGAAGAAGTATTGAAGAAGCTACTACTTTTCAATTTAAAAGTATGGAGATCGGTTTGTGGAAAAATAAATATCTCATTCAATTAGATGAATATCAACTTGATGCCAAAAAGGATGAAGTTAGAAAATACAATATCTGGATTTCAGCTTCCAACACTATATCTTATGTTAACTGTGAGTTACTCATTAAAACAATACTCGATCATAATGAGATATATGAAATAAAATATGACGATGACAAACAAAAACCAGAGTTTATCAAATGGAATCACAACTATTGGAAACCCAAATTTTGATAATGATTTCATTCTTTTGTTTAAATCAATTTCATATATCTTGATTATAGATAAACAATAATGATAATATTATATTATAGATTGATTAGAGGAATATAAAGGATGATTTTATAATGGCTAGGCTTAAAGTATACAAAAGAAATTCTAAATTTATAGATCCTGCAGACTTAGTAGGAGAAATTAGTAGTTTGGGTCTAGTGGAAGCGTTGCAAAAATACTATAACCTACCTGTTGAAAAAGAAGCTAAAAGTATAGTTGCAGGACCCAGTTTTCTGCAGTTCTTAAATAAATTATTTCAAATTCAAGTATCAGCTGGAGATATTATAAATTTAGAAAGTGCAGATCACAGCAAATTTTATATGCTCTCTTTATCTGGAACATGGGATGAAATCATAAAATTGCAGTAATCTATCTTGTATTATAAAATAATTAGGATTTATATTTTTATGAATTAAAATATAGTTATATATTTGTAATATATTTTCTTATTAGTAAATGATGTGTTACTTTCTATTTATTAATATTATATCAAGTTATTGATTTCTTACGTGTCAGATATCATGATATCAAATAATAATAACATTTATATGATGATAGCATGCTATCATATATTATGAATCAAATAAATCGGCAACAAGAAAAAATTGAACAACAAAAAATAATAAATGGAGTCAAGGTAGACAAACTCTTTAAGACAGTTGAAGAAAAAAAGGAAAAACCTGAAATTGCAAAATTCAATTCTAAAAAATTCCTTGATGTTCACTCTTTGAAAGGATTTGATGAAGGGACTTTAAGAAAATTGCAACAGGCTCCTATAGATGAATTCGCAATTACACATTTTAATATACTGTATAACAAAGAAGAAGACAAGTTCTTTTGCCTTCTCGAGGCACCCAATAGAGAAGCAGTGGAAAATCATCATCATAAAGCTGGCGTCAAATGTGAATGGATAACAGAAGTGAAAACAACAGCTTAAGGTAGTATAGAAATATGGGATTATTCGGAATATACGGCAGTCACACTACAGAAGCATGTCCATGGAATAACACTGAAACTCGAAAATTAGTATTAGAAAAAGGTCCTAAAGTGATTGAAGAAGCAAGTAATTTAAATATAAAAATAATTAACCAATATCACTCAGCATTAGAACATACTTTTTTATGGGTCGTTGAGGCAGATGACGTTCATTTAATACAATCATTCTTTGCAACAAATGCGGGTAAATTTAATGCATTAAAAATAGTCCCTCTAATCACATTTTCTGATGTTATAGAACAGTGTAAAAAATTATAACATTTGTTAGTTCATTTCTAATGTTATCTCATATTTTGACTAACAATGGTATTTATTATTAAAAATATGATGAGAGACTTTAATCATTCACTTTTCTGGGGTAATTCAACAATAATAAATTTTATTCGCAAACAAATTATGCTACAGCGATATGAACTTATACAACATTATCTTTACAGTAGTCTCCTTCCTTTGCATACTGAATTTTTTTGATAGTAAATATTCTACCAATACATGTTTTGATGATGAAAAGAGATTATATAATTTTCTCAATTTATCTACTACATGTAGGAAGTAAATCTAAATGAAATTTAGAGTCCTCTTGATCGACTAATGTCCACCTTCCATATGTTATAGTATCTACTTTAAGACGAATAATCCTGCCTAATCTATCAGTAAAAATATTGACTACGTTGTCTATTGTACTATTTTGGAGTTTCATTCTAATCTCTTCAATGGTAAATTCGATATCCGTCTCGTGCCTTTTAGGGCTTATATCATGATCATTCGTAATCACACTATGTACGTGTCCTTTTTTGTCTTTTTTGACGCATTTTATGTAAATGTTGTGACTCATGATATATACTCACCTCGGTACTAAATATATCATATATCAAATAGAGAACGTGAAATTAAATAACCATTTCATATGTAAATGACTTTATATGTTATTAAATAATGATTCTAAATATCGTATCTTATTTTTGAACCTTCTTAGATACACAATATGAAATTACCTTCGGTTGTAATGCACTACATAAGAGGCAGAAATACCACTCAATCCGAATGGCCCGTTTTTATCAGTGTTCATATACATGTGTTTTTTTATAATATTTGTAATAATGAGTTACTCTCATAGTTTAGAAAATGTATTGGAGCAAATTGAAACCGCTGAAAGTAATTTAAATAAAAATTTGATAGGAATTTTCAAAATATCTAATCTCAAAAGATACAAATGCAAAATATCAGAGAAACTGTATCAAAGTTATGTTATGTTTGCAGATTTTTTACAATCAAGAAAATAGCTAAGCAACTTAACAGAAGTAAATTCTATTGATGATATTGTAGCATTTTTGGATACAAGAAGAAAAAACAAAGATGAAGACTTCTAGTTCTGTTATTGTCTAAAACGTATGAATCTCTAAATTAGGTTTTTATTTTTGCACCACTATCGGTGTTACTACTAACGGGCCCGTAGTCTTCCAGGGTTGATTTATCGATATTAAGAAATACAAATTAAAACAAAAAATAAAATAGGATACATTTAACAAAAAATTACTAATATACTACGTTCTAAATATTAAAAGAAATGACATCCATCCAATATGCTAAACAATAAACAAGATTTAATGATTTTCACATTGGATTTATGCTATAAATATAAGATACTTTAAATTTTCGACGATGTTAATTTTAGTATATTTAGATGAGTAAGAATTCTATTATATTTTATCAGAGTATATCACTTTCAATGAATTTTTTTAGAATAGTTCTAGGAAGTAAATTAATATTTTGTTCAATTTGATCATATAATTATTCGATTTCGACAATTTGATGTTCAATGTATTTTATCGACCTCAGTTTTTCTCATTATTTTTACAATGTCATTCTGTTCTGAAGTAAGTAACTTTCCATCTGATTCCTTTCTTTAAATTGTATAATTTTAGTAATCTGGTCCATAATGTATCAAAAAATACCTGATTGTATGCATTCTTGAAATCTTGTATAACATGTAGAACCAGAACCAAATTCTTTGGGCAACAATTTCCACTGACATCCGGTACTCAATACAAATATGATACCATCAAATACTTTTCGATATAGAACAATTGGACGACCCTATGTATTGTCTGGTTTTTCTACAGGTAAAATATTAATTTAGTTGTAAAGATCATATGGAATACGTATAATTGTTCCAATGTGAATTATTCTTGCTGCTGTTATTCAATTATCATTGTAATATAGGAACCAATGAGCCATATTATTATCTATTTTTGGGATAGATTCTAAGAAAAAAACTAATAAATATAACAAAATACAAGTAAACAATTAATCTAAAAAATAGAACTAAAAATATAATGAAAATAAATACAGACTACATTAATTTAAAATTTAGTATTTTCTTTCTAGATAAATAATTCATAACAGATAAAATTATATTATTCTTTCTTTTAGAACAAAATACGATAAGTCAATATTACAAACCATCATCATCATCACTATCTAAAAGAATTAATTATTTGAAATTTTTGTATTTTAGTACAATTATTGTAGCTTTATCAATTCTTTATATATCTGCTTCTGTTAATACTATTACGCTAGCTGATGCTCAAAATGTTATTAATTCAACAGAAATAGATTCAATGTTAGAGACAGCCTATACTTTGTTCAACCAAAAAAAATATCACGAAGCAATCAAATACTATGACAAAATCCTAGCGATAAATGCATCAGAGATTAATGCTCTTAATCACAAAGGTCTTGCTCTATGGAGGTTGCACAAATATAATGAAGCACTTCCGTATTTTGACCAGATTCTAGCAATAAATCCATCCAATGTAAAGGCTTTAAATAATAAAGGTCTTGCTTTATTGGGATTGCAAAAAAATGATGAGGCAATAAAGTACTTTGACCAATTACTCTCTATGAATGCATCAGATCTTTATGCTCTAATTAATAAAGGAGGTGCTTTATTGGCATTAGAAAAAAATGATGAGGCAATAAAGTACTTTGACCAAGCTTTATCCATTAATGCATCTGATGTTTATGCAATAAATAACAAAGCAGAAGCCTTAGCTGAAATGGGAAAGAATGAAGAAGCAATTTCAGTTATAGAAAAAACAGCTAGAGATAATCCTAATGATGAATATTTGCAAAGTACTATGGCTTTTATACTAGGTAACATGGGAAAAGATGATAACGCCAGAGTATATTATGAGAAAGCTTTAAGAATAAATTCTAATTTAACTGAAATATTATATGAAAAAGAATTAGATGTGTTCAACAGGATTATGGGTAATAAAACACTACCACAACAACAATAATAAATGTAAATTTTTCATCTTTCTTATTTTTATATAATACTAATAATCTTTTGTTCAAAATATTTTTTTATTATCTGTAAAATTGGCATTAGATAAAAAACTTGTATTATTTTTATCTTCCGCCATCTTTTGGCATTAATTTTCTAGCAGCCTCAGCATCTCCTATTCCAATCATTCCAGTATCCGCAATGTAAAATATACCGAGTACTATAATTGTAATTAAAGCGCTGATCCCTAATGTTACTAATGTTGGATGGGGAGCATTCAAATTACTTTGAATGTGAGCTTTCATAGTTTTGAATATCTTTAGAATCAATTTAGGTAAAAACAGAAAAGCATTTCAAATATATAGACATATCTATTTATTTTCTATTAGTTAAAAAACTAAAAGTAAAAAGGGATTTTCTATTATTCATTTAACATGAGAATTAGTAGTAGGTGGTACAAAAGTTGCTATATTCCTTTTACCTGATACTCCATGTACAATACTTTCTATGTCTATTATCAAAATATTAACTGCTAACATAAATGCTAGAATAAATATGTATAATAATCTACATACATTTGGTAATAATATTATTTGTCTAATAATTTAAAATGTTAATAAAAATATATCATAAAGTTAATAGCGATTGTAAATGTGTACCGCCAATAGTTATGTATTAAAGACTACTTCTTTATCTCTTAATTCATCTTCTACTTTTCTATTATCAGAAAAGAATTGTATATCAAAGTAGATTTTATAAATTGGTAATCATCATTTTCCAAAAATAAATTTTATCTTCTAGATATTTTTTTTGGTCAAACGATTATTATTATTCTTAACATGAACATTATTGGGTATGCAAACATTCCTAATTACAAAGATATAGAACTAAATAAAAAGATATACAAAATTTATTTACTATCAGTTCTTAGTTCTTAGTTTGGAAACGTATTGGCAAATGTGATAATCCAAGGAAAAGAGAACTTTTGAGTGGAGTAACTTTAGTATATAGATCTTGTTTACCATTATAATCAAAATTAAATTGAAGATTATCAAATCTTTCAAGAAGTACTCTTAAGGCTATTTGTTCTTCAAGTCTAGCTAAAGGAGCCCCTAAACAAAAATGGATTCCAGTTCCAAAAGCCATATGACGTAATTTTTACGAGTAATATCAAATCTTTCAGGATCTGTAAATACTGATTCATTATGGTTGGCAGAACCCAAAAATAATATTATCTTTTGACCTTTCTTTATTTCTTGTTTCTCTATTTCTTTTCCTTCCCCCTCTTTTTCCTTTTCCTTCCTCAGATAAAGTTACACCATCATTTGCAATACGAATTACTAATTGTACTGGTGATCGATATCGTAAGTCTCTTCTATTGCAGGTTTGATTAAGGAATTTCTATTCTCTTGTAACCTTTTAAATTCTTGAGGATTCTCAAGTAATGAAAAAATCGAATTTCCTATTAGATTAACTGTTGTAATATGGCCAGCATTTAAAAGAAGATGAGAAAAAGTAAGTATTTCTTTTTCAGATAAAGAATATCCATCTACTTTAGCTCTAATAATACGACTAATAAGATCATCCTCATAATTAAGTTTTCTTTTTTCTCTCTTCTATTAATTTGCTAAAATAAATATCCATTTCATAGGTAACCTAATCTTGCATGTGGTCAACATACAGTCAAAAGATTTCAAGTCCTTTGTCAAAAAACAGATCATTCTAGGGGGATTAAATGATATAAAGTTGCTTTACAATTACTTTCAAACAAAACACGAATTAAAAAACACAAAAAAATCAATATCTGGTATATTTTACTTGTCCTTCTAATTACAATTTTAAATGTAAATTTGGTGCAATAAATCATTTTTTATCTTTTTATTATTTGTCTCATTTTTCTGGGTGAAGGGTAGTGGATCAAAAGCAACTCTTATCGAAGTTATTTTTCCATCATCAACGTATTTTTCCATCATCAACGTAATACCATGAAAATATCAACGCTGTTATAGACTGTTTGTCGAAATTCATGTAAGAGATAAGACATACATCGTTATCATCTACGAATTTCTTTTTGATATCTGCTTTTGGTAAATTTAGATGCTCTAAATATTTCAAGGCTTCGCTTTATTAAATGAACCAAGTTCCTCAGGTCCCTCGTACTATACGTTGTCGCTTATATTTTCTAGCAGATTCAAAATACCTGTTTTCCACAGCTTGCAAGTACTACATTACAATTTCGTTTGCATTTGTGTTTTTATCCATAAGATTTTCAAGTCTTTTAATATGCCTGCTCCATCCTTTGTTATGATCATCAAATTGTAATCTATCTGCATTTGTGAATCCACTATGAATCAAAGTTAATTTTGTTTTATCCTTATCTAGTTGCTCAAGCTTCCACGTAACAATAGTATTTTTATTATATTCAGGCTTTGTTCTAAAATTCCAAGAATAGGATAGCTCCTTATTTGGTATAAAACTAACAATCTCACCAACAATTTCATGGTCTTTATCTTCTTGTGTACTTTCTTTTAGGAATTTAAAAGAAATTTTTCCACCTATCTTTGGTTCTATAGTTACTATATTAGGAAACCATTGAATTAATTGTTCTGGAGTAATTAGAGCAGAATATACTTTCTCTACTGGTGCATTTATTACTATCTCTTTTTTAAGTACATCATATTTATCGCTCATTTTTTTTCTTTTCCTCTTTACTTTCTAGAAACTCTTTAAGGCCTTCAAGATTATGTCCCCACATTTTATCAAAAAATTCCTTTATTTCTAAAGTTTTTTTAGGATTTATAGAGTATCTTTTTTTCTGTCCTTCTCTAGTTTCTTTGATGAGATCTGCGTCTTTTAAAATTCTTAAATTTGTGGATACTGCAGCAAAGGTAGTATCAAAATACTTTGCTAATTCTGAAGGAAACATATCATGTTCCCTAAGCAATAATAAAATCTGTCTTCTGTTATCCTCAGCTAGTGCTTTCCAAACAGACCCTGTCATTATTATAATATGATAGTTAAAGAATTATTTAAATGTTTAAATATTTCATATTGTATATAATGTGTATGTATTCCACATCTATAAAACAACACAATAGGAGTTGGACTTTATTTTTAAAAGAGTTGACTAACTATTGTAGAAAACCGAAATATAAAGAAATTGAGGCCTGGCAAAAATAATGACTTACATTTTAGATAATCACAAAGTTGTTTCTGAAAGTGAATGGATAGAAGCTCGAAAAGAACTACTTAAAAAAGAAAAAGAATTTACTGTATTACGTGACCAGCTTAGTCAAGAACGACGAGATCTACCTTGGGTTCAGGTCAATAAAGAATATGTCTTTGATGGACCAAATGGAAAACAATCATTGTCAGAACTTTTTGATGGACGAAGCCAGCTAATAGTATATCATTTGATGTATGATCCTGCATGGGATGCAGCATGTCAGTCATGTTCTTTTTGGGCAGACAATTTTAATGACATAATTGTACATTTGAACCAAAGAGATGTGACCATGATAGCAATTTCTAAAGCACCTTATAGTAAGATAGATGCATACAAGAAGCGGATGGGTTGGGATTTTAAGTGGGTTTCTTCTTCTGATACAGATTTTAACCGTGATTATTATGTATCATTTACATCAGAAGAACTAGAAAAGAAAGAAGGTTTCTACAATTTTGTCATACAAAATCCATCTGTTTCAGAACTGCCTGGAGTAAGTATCTTTTATAAAGATCCGTCGGGTAAAATATTCCACACATATTCTGCTTATGCACGTGGAATAGATATATTGAATAATACATATAACTATCTTGATCTAGTTCCAAAGGTACGTGACGAGGATGGTTATGAATTTCCTATGGGCTGGGTTCGTCGTCATGATGAATATAACAAAAAATAATGCTGAAAAGAAAAAATATAACAGGATCAAAATTTAACCACAAACATGTCATAATATCCTCATAAGATAAGTATACTAACATAAAAGAATTCATAAATATTATTTTATTTACTTAACAGAAGACTCTTATTTTTGCACTGCTATCGGTATTACTCCCGACGGACCAATACTCGTAGATAATTTATGAGAATATAATTTTATCACGCAAATGTCAAATCCTATCAAAAAAGATTAGTCAAGAATAAATTTACTTTTAATAGAACTTAATTCAAAATTCCATATCATCTGATTATATACACGAAATCTAGAACTTCAAAATTGCCATAATTAAACAATTGCTTATATAAAACAATAGAAATAAATTTTGTATTTAGAAGTTACTATAATTATAACGAAACTTAATGAAAACTTTTTGAAAAATCGTACAATAAAAAGATTCAGATTATTGTTAGAATATAAAAATATAGAATAAATATGCAGAACATATAATTGGATTGAATAAATATAACACATGAATATCATATTATCGTATGCAACATTCTATAAAGATATTTTTACCTAAATCTTTTTTATTTCTTATTTCTATTTTTATTATAAGCAAGAACGTTATCAAAGAAAGAATTAAATCTAAAATACTTTACAACATCTCAAATTACAGCGTTAAGAATGTAGTTGCTAACTTTAAACTTTACATTTTAGCAATTCTACTGCTTTTCATTCTTGTTACCATAATTATAATATCAGACATTGATATCGCTTTTGCAAAAAAAGATGATTCAAAAAGAAAAACGATTGATGTGTGTTGTAGTTGGGGGAATTCAATAAGCGATGGAGTATTAACATTTTCCATCAAGAACGGTGGATCAGAATTGGCTAAAATTGTAAAAGTAGCTATTAATCAATGGGAAAAAGCACTAAAGGGATCAGTACAATTCAAATATGTAAAGGATGACTCTGTCGCAGATATTGAAATTGAATTTAAAAAGGGCAAAGGGGAAAAAGTTGGAAAAACTGTAACATTTTTCGATCATCTCGGATATATTGATCATGTAGAAATTTCAATCTCTAAAAAATCATATGGTCGTACCTTAGATCAATCTCTATTAGAACATGTTGCAAAACATGAGTTTGGTCATGCTCTTGGTTTAGGACATGCAAATTTCAAAGAATCGATTATGGCTCCCACTGTGCAAGAACTTATAACAAAAATATCGGCATGTGAATTGAACTCTGTCAAATTTGTTAATAATTTGAAATTGACTGATGATGATAAAGCTTTCAATACTCTAGATAAAGATACTTTTAAATGCAAGAAAAAATAACTTGTGAGAAAACATGTATTTTTGAAAATGAGGAGTTTCTATGAAAATGTCTTATTTTTTCATTTTATAGCAATCATATTTTCATTATTGTATCAATATATTATTTATATAAATAATTTTATATTTTTTCTCTGTTTTAATTTTTTTAACCAAAGAAATTTTTGATTCTATAAAAAGTTGCCAACTTAAATATATAGAGAGAATACACTTTGCATCAATGATAAAAATATTGTTTGTTTGACAACTATTAACAGAATTTTCTTAGTTCTTTAACAAATTCAATAGTTTCGTTTACATCATAATTTTTTTCTGCATTTACGGCAAGAATTACTCTATCTACTCCAAAACTTTTGAGTTTAGTTAAATCAGATCCAATTTCCTCTATTGTTCCGTTCATCGGAGCTCGTTCGTTTTCAGAACTTCTTGTCAGAATATATGGAAATGTTAAAATAGTTAGATCAAAATCCTTCCTTTCTCTTGTACTTTTTTTAATCGAATCATTGAACATCTTAATAGAGTTTTCAAAATATTCATATGATCCTGCTAAGGTTCCTATATAACCATCTCCATATTTTATCATACGCTCAAACGTCTTTGGCGAGAAACCCCCTAGCAAAATTTTAGGGTGAGGTTTTTGAATAGGTTTTGGATCAATTATTGACTTCGGAATTTTGTAAAAGTCTTCATTAAATTCTACAATATTTTCTGTCCATACCTTTTTCATAGCTTTGAGAATTTCGTTTGCTCTTTCTCCTCTTTTCTCATAAGGAATATTAGCGGCAAGATACTCATCTTTTGACCATCCAATACCAAAACCACAGATTGTCCTACCTTCAGATAAAATGTCTATTGTAGTAAACTCTTTAGCAAGTGTTATAGGATTATGAAAAATCATATCAATAATACAAGTTCCTAAATTTACCTTTGTTGTATTAGCTGCAATAAATGCTAATGTTGTTAATGGATCTAAAACATTCTTAAAAAATTCAGGCCATTCTCTTTTATCTGGAGTCCCGGGATAAGGTTGTTGGGGATTGAGAGCATATAACATTCTATCATATACCCAAAGTGATTCAAATCCTTCTTGTTCTGCAATTTGAACAAATCTAATTAGATTTTCTTTAGTAGCATTTATGCCAAATTGAGGAACAGCTAATCCTACTTTCATATCTATTATTAATTTTTATACTATAAAGACATAATGTAATCAATATTAGAATCTGTTTTTCTTAATTAGAATATTTCCAACTTATAGTCTTTTGAATATCAATTATAATGCAGATGTCTCCAATTCCTACCATTTTTTTATACTGAAGATATTTTTCTGACAATAGTGAATGAGCTTTATCTATCATATCTCTATCTTTTAACCTATCTACTATTCTTGCTTTACCTTGGATTATTAAATAAGAAAGATTGCTCCAATCTTTATCGTCATAAGTATCAATTAGAAAAGAAATATTAGGATTTTTTTGTATATTTTTTACTCTTTTTAACTGGTTTGAATTTACCCTTTTAGGTTTGTCGTCTATTGGAATAAAGATATTATTACCATCAAATGCAAATACCACGGGTATTAGGTAAGGTTGATTAATCTCAGGGTCTACTGTTGCTAATCTGGCTATTTTTGAATTGTTCAAATTTTCTAATGTTTTTCTGTTTTGCATCAATCTACTGCTATAGAAAAGATCTATAACTTTAAAAATTTTTATACTTCTGATTTTCTATAAGATAAAATCTTTTATCTATAATTTAGATAGAACAACAAATAATATAAAAACATAATAGATGTTTTCCACTCGCTCCCATTAACTAAATGGATTTCATACTTCCAAATAGGTATATTTAATATGTTACTAAAGTACTTTATATTATAAAGATTAAATGGGACCAGATAACTTAAATGGGTTCACTACTGGTGATCAGCTAGATTTTTGGGATTTGAATCCTTCTATAAAGTAGGGCTAGATATTTTCTAATATTAGTTATTATATTAATTCTAGTCTACCGAAGAGGATAAAATAAGAAAATGGATAAAGTGAATGAAGATGTTATTGGTGACTTAGATAAACTAATTCTGTTATTAGAAGATTATTAACAATACTAAGAACAATGCAATATATTTCATCATCTTGTCAAAGGTTATGATGAAGTTAAAAAAATAAGGTATATCTTTTTTGTACACAAAAGTACTATTTTGCAGCAATGCCAGGACAGTATGATCTATCCTACTAGCATAGGACACGGTGAAGCAATGAGTTGACGTGACTGCCTGTGGTTTATAGGATTTATTCTCTCATTTTTGTAGTATATATTCTTCATATTTTTCGTCAACAGCATCGTTATACTTTGAAAATCAACCAAGGATTATCACAACTTCCTACATGTTATGTAATATCACTGAAAAAGCAAGATAAGGATATTGACCCACTCATTATGATCAGATCAATGTAGTTAAACAAGGACAACCTCTGATTTTAGACTGCTTGTGTTAGTGATACTCTGCAGTTTCAGTTGACTATTACACTGCCTGCCATCCATGGATGTACTAAACATATATACCAATATGTTCCTGATTTTTCAAATAATACTGTAAATGTAGTAATTTTTGGGTAACCTGGTGGTGCCATACCTTCAGGCCACATCCAACCTGAATTAACATATTTTTCATCACCTCGCATTGTGTAAATTGAATTTGGATTTAAATAGGTAACATTTTTTGCAGTTGAATCTATTATCACAGGGTAAGTAGACCTGGCATTATCTATCATCACAGTTTTTGTTTCATTTGTAATATTATTTTGGTTATTATAAGATATCTTCGCTTCAACATTAGCGTCAGAAGGTACTACAGTAAATTTAGTTGAATTTGGAACATTAACTGGTGCCACAGGGGGTGCAAAAAAGTCTCCACCAGCAATAAAAGTGACGGTATGTGGTTCAGCTACTGATGTTGGATTTTTCCAGATTACACTTTCTCCTGCGTTAATTTCTATCTGTGAAGGTGTAAAAGTAGTAAGTATTGTAGTTCCATTTCCTCCTCCAACATCAACATTGACTTCGACATTTTGAGATTCTGATAATTCGGTTTGATGTTCTTGTGTATGAATTGTTTTAGTTAATGATGATACAACAACAAGAATTGATAGTATTGAAAGTAACGTTATTAAAGTTAAATTATTTTTCATCAACTGAATGTAAATATAATAATATATAAATTCTAACTTTATAACTGAAAATATAAAAAAAATCTTAAATATCCATATCTATTATGTAAATTTGGACTCTTATTTTTGCACCGCTATCGTTATTCATTCTTTAACAGATTAAATGAAATAGAATATTTTCAATTTAAACTTGGGACTTACAAATAAGTACTCTGTTATTGTAAATCTTCATAGTTCTAAAATAAATTGCTAATAATAAAATCTAAATATTATGTAGTAGAACTACACTATATAGACGAATTCACTTCCGACGTAAAACCTCCTTAATCTTTTGTATAATAATATTTACATTAATCTATAACTAAATTATTTGATATGATACGTGAACAAACAATACAAAATCTTTTAACAAGTTTATATTATTGATAAATGTTGGATAGAGAAAAAATTCTTAGAAACTTATTTAATAAAGCCACTGAAGATACAATAGAAACTCTACCTTATACAATTCAAGTATTTCAGGACCCTTTATACGCTTTAAAGAAAACAGTAACCAATGATTTGGATTTTCTTTTAGGAGCATTTTTTGCACAAGTACTTTTGTTTTATTCTGTTTATTGTTCCAACAAAGATATCAAGCCAACAATTGAAGAATCACATCAATTAAATTATGAATTATTTTTGAAAGCAGAAGAATACAAAACTATGATTAAAGAAATAATGGTATGAAAATACTTAAAAGAATTAATTAATTTCCAAAGGAAAAATAAAAAGTTTCATCGGATAGTTCCAGATTTAATAATTATATTTAAAAATAAACAATCCATATAATGAATTGTTGACAAAATTAAATATGAAAAGTATTTCATAACACAATTTTGAACCAAGACATAGATATTTCTTATATTTTTTTATTTGCAGATAATATGTAGAATGTTTTTCTATAATTACCTTCCCTCTTCATGTGATGTTATCTTAAAATAAGTAAATCCATTATTAATAATATGGCAAATAGAAGCAGAACAGAAATAGTTAGTAATATACTTGATGCTGCAAATGGAGGGGCAACCAAGACAAAAATTATGTACATAGCTTTTGTAAGTTATAATCAATTAAAAGAATATCTTTCTATTTTGATAGAATACAATCTAATAGAATATATTGATGGGACCCACACATTCAAGACTACGGAAAAAGGATTAAACTTTCTCAAAATGCATAACGAAATAGGAGATTTATTACAAACTACCATGGAAAACAACTAATTAATTTTATACCTGAGGGTGGGTAACAACTGAAGACTCTTCAATAGTTAGTAACTATTCAATAACCAACTATCACCCAGATTATATAGCAATGGTTAACAGATATACTATAGTTTCACAACCATTGATTTGTTGTTCTTCAATACGGAATCATAGATACGTTAACTCACTTCAGCAAGTTTTTAATTTACACCACTATAGTGGGAATCAACAAAGTTTCAAAAATATTATTTTAACCCCCTTTTACCTTTCTTTTTGCAGTTAGAGCTTTCTAAAAATAATTCTTTTTGGACACAATTGTAAAAATCTTCTTTGAATGCATATTTTAAATCAAAATGGAATTAAGATACTATCGTTAGGGAAACATTTTATCAAATAAATTTCTCTAAATATTTGGAATTATAATTTTCTAAAATAAAAAATTATGGTTTAATTTTACTTTTCTGCAAGTCTACATAATTTTTGCTCAAAAGTACTTCTCCTCCAGTAAAGCCTTCAACATCGTTTTTTGACACTATAAATTCATAGCGACCTGAATGTATCGTAAAAGTATCTTTTTCTACTGAAATCACATTTCCAACATCTTGATTGTCTTTTGAACGTACAGGTCTGAGTACTATTCTATCCCAATCGTATACTGCTGGTTCACCCGACAATTCAATATATATTACGTGAATCAATTATTTAAGATTTATTAGATTTAAAATTCTTATTGTTATATAAATATTCAATTTAATACGTTACCTCTTCTCATATTTTACGTTTTTTTGATTTTGTCTTATCGATAAATATTCAATTTATTATTACAAATTACCCTATATATAATTAGAGTTTATCCCAAAAATAGGTAAGAATATATCTCGTTGGTTGTTCATCTTGCCTAATAAAGATCCATTTAGCTTTTTTTGTAAATTCTCTGAAAGTTCTCGTTGTCAATAGAGACAATGGAAAGACAAAATATTGGTCAATATTCTAACAAGTTATTTGGTTCATGGATAAATAAAGGTAATTCAACAGATCCAAATACAAACTATTCTTTAATTACACTTCAATATGATGGTACAAATCTATCCATTTCAGGACATAATGGATTTAAATGCGATTCTAATTTGAATAAATGCGATGAGTTTGTTGATATTGGAGCTTTTAAAAAATTTGTATTTGAAAGTTCAACTCTGCGATCCTAAATTTGATACTTAAGGAAACCTGTAATTAATTTTATGTTTTTTAATTTTATTGATGATATTTTATTAATGAAAATGTAATTGAAGTAAATCTTAAATATTCTAATGTTTGGCCGTAACATCTAACTCTTATTTTTGCACCGCTATCGGTATTAATGTGTTACTTAAATTTCTAACGAATTCACATAACTTAATATTTCAAAATCAATTTAAAAATAAGTTTTCAATAATAAAAGCCAAATACAAGGTGGTAAAACCTTCCTACGTGATGGATTCAACTCATGACCATGGTACCGAACATGTAGATGAACCCCCACCAAAGGTGACCATATTGATAATATTTTCAGTTTATGTTTTAATTAAAACAGAATATAGTTTACAATATATTTAAACATATTTACCATAGCTTCACAGTTACTAAAAAATACTAAAAAATAGTATCTTATATGTATATTGGTCTTCTTTTTTGTATGTTCAAAATTAAGTTTCTTCTTTACAGCCAATTCTGTTTTCAGACGTGGAAAATCTTTTTCTATTCTAAAGAGAATAAAGAAATATGTTCAAGTTAACAAAATTCAACATGTGCATCATAGGGATGATAGTAGGAGCAACTCTTATTGCAACGCTGCCTTTTATTGGACTGACATGTAGATGGTGTTAGAATCATACTAAGAAAAGAAAGTCCATACCGTGAATACTCCAATAAATAAGAGCTCAATATATCTACTAATGTATATGAGCTAGATTATTATCGATAATTAATATAGTAAAAAAATATTTTTTATTACCAAATATTATAAATAATACAAATACAAAGTAATCATATCATTACACGAAAGATGGGTAACTGACAACAGGATGGCATCTGAGCCAGTCCAGCCATCCTGCTGATAATTTTTATGAAAATAATTTTTTTATAATTTTAATAATATTTTTCGGCGCCGAAAAAATTTCAATAACAATAAATTAACTAATTACATAACCTCCATAGATAGGATGTTAACAGGAATAAGATCAGAATTTTAGTAATTGTTCAATGAACTGACATAATAAAAGAAAATGAATATAAATTTAAACTTATTATTCCTTTAGAGAATGGCAATTTTCAATGTGTTCTTTTATTACCATTTGATATCAACTGATACCATCTATTTTGAATTCAATCCAAAAAATATTGCATTAAACAGTATGTACACGTTAAAAAGTTATATTATTTGATATTTTATTTTGTCACATTAATTTTAAACTATAAAAACTAAAAATATATGATAACAAGAGAGGAATAGAATAATTTTTTCCATTATTATTTCATCGAAATTACTTTCCTCAACATCCGTAGTAAAAAATAGGTAATAACTTTCATTGATTGGAATTAGACATCTACTCATGTTTTCATATCTCCTAAATGCATAGATTAATTTACCCATTTTTGATTCAAATTTTAATCTTGCTCTATGCCTAATTATTGAATTTTTTGCAAATTCGTTATTTTCTTCTTCGGTAAGGAAGTTTTAGTGCTTTTCTAACTCTTTCATTTAGAATAGTACCATTATGATTAGTTATTCCTACCGATCGTATAGACTTGTGGGAATTCAATATAATTTTGGTAAAATTGTAAAGGAAATTATTATTATCATTAACGTTTGACGACGAAATATATGTATATGTATATTTGTATTAAATAAATTCTAATAGTACAAGGATTAATAATTTAGTTTCTGTGAAAAAACGACCTTCTTTTCACACCCTCTATCTTATCCTCAGTAACCCAGTAGTATTCCTGTCCTTGTCGTAAAAAAGAAATCCTTTATTCCCTTAGTTATTATTATATTGTATTGTTATGGTAAGATTTATTGAAATGGACGAGAGAGTAAAATTTAAGGATCAGATTGAAGAAAAAGAAATAGAGGGCTCGGTAATTCTAATAAACAAATTCAATGTAGAACCAGACAAGGTTGAGCAGTTTTTAAAGGATTGGGCAGAGGATGCTACTAACTTTAAACAGCAACCAGGATTTATTTCCACACAATTGCACAAAGGGATTCGAAAAAGTAGTGTATTTATTAATTATGCAGTTTGGGAATCGATAGAGCATTATAAGGAAGCGGTTAACAAAATATTGTTTAGTTCTGAAACACAATCGTCACTTTTAAAATATGATGACGATAGTTTAGTAGTCTCGCCACATTTATTCAAGAAGGTCCATGTTCCGGGAATATGTGTAGAGTATTAATCGTAAATATTATCCATTATACTACATGATTAGACTCTTATTTTTGCACCGCTATCGGTGTTACTCCAGATGGTCAGTAATTTTCTAGGGACCATCTATTTTCTTACATTTATTATTTTCAATATCTTTTTAAAGTTGAAGGTATTATGCATTTTATCTTTTCTTTTCTTTGGTTTGTTTATGTCTATCAAATCTAAATGCTGATTGTCTCCATTTAATATAACGCAAAGCATTAGTCTTTGCTGAAGCTGGCTTTTCTACAAAATTAGAAGATGAATGGGGTATAATAGATATTTTTTCAAGAGATGGAATTTTAGAGCGAATTGCCATTTCAATTCCTAGTGATAACATTTCTATATCAGACAAAGGTTCATCACCACTAAATTCTATATGGATCTCTGCTTGGTCAATCATACCTGAAGACCGCAGTAATACATTCTTAACTTCGAACATTTCATTTCCGAACTGTTCTGAAATTATCTTTTTAATCAATTCTGTTAACTCAGGATTTTGCCATGAATCTACAAGGATAAGAGATGATCTTTTCAAAGATATATAGGATACAGAGAATATGTATCCCGCGATTATCATTCCTCCTATGGCATCCATTTGTAAAAATCCAAACTGGGTTGCTATTAGTATACTAAAGAAACCTATTACGGAAGCCGACCCATCTTTTATCGAGTTTCGGGCATCGGTTTTAAGTGAAAGAAGATTATATTTATTAGCAATCTTTCGCATTTGAAATGCTCTGTGTAATGATAAAGCACTAGCACCAGCTAACACAATCATTACCAAGACGGGCTCTTTTATCTCGTGAGGATATATTAACGATTGATATGAATTATAGAAGATTATTATTCCTATTACTATCATTCCTATTGCAGCAATTAAAGCAGCAAAACTCTCTACCTTATGGTATCCAAAATGGAATTTCTTGTCCGCAGGTTTGTGAGCTATTCTAAGTCCTAGTAATACAATAAACGATATCATGGAATCAGATATAGAGTCAATTCCGTCAGCAGTAGCTACCACACTACCACTTAGATATCCTGTTATTATCTCAACAATCCCAATAGCTAGAAGAGTTACTACGGATATTTTTGCTATCCTTTTACCTACAATAATTCCTTCATGAACAATGTTAGACGAAGATGACAAAGTATTTGTAGAATCTATTAATGAGTTTTCAATTTCATTTGAAGAATGCTGTGAGGATGGAATATTGATATCGTCATCAGCAGCATCATCAGAAGGATCTTTAGATGATTCATGCAATTTTATAATTTAGTATATAATGATGACTAATGATATTTAAATATTGAATTCTTTGTCTCGTCATAAATCTTAATCTGTAAGAACATTTTAAAAAAGAGCTAGAAAGATACTGGATAATCTCCAAGACGTATTCACGGTAGTATCTACTGATGAATCATTTTTCTTCTTTGATTCTCTTGTAAGAAGAGTATGGATAAAGAAAGATGAAAGACCAGTTGTAAAGATTACTGGACATAATCCGGGGACAGTTCTATTTGATGCTACAAGTATGCAAGGCAAAGAATTATTCAGACAGTATGACTGGTTTAATGAAAACAGCTTTTTAGACTATCTAAGAAAATACATAGAAAATTTCTAAAATGTCACCTAGACTGGATAAGGCAAAACAACATTACAGATCAAGAAAGGTGCTGAAATATTTTGCTGACAATAAAGATAGTTTAATTCCAGTACATCTTCCAACTGCGTCTCGAGAATTCATGGTACTTGAAGAAATATGGTATATATCTAAAAACGATCTTCTAGTCCTTAAATACTATTCATCATTTACAGAATTCAGAAATAAAATATCCTCATATTTTAGAGCAAAGAGATTCACTCTGAATATGTATTAACAGACACGATACTGTCAAGTAGGAAGTAAAAAAACAGTAATTTTACTCATGAAATCGGTCAATGAAGACAAATATTTAACAGTTACCGTTTCTTTGGAAAATCATGCAATTCACTTGATGAACATCTCCCAATTCCTAGGTTCATTACTATTCAGATAAGAAATGTAAAAGCATTTTAGAGCACTGTAAACGAGAAAACCTGCTTGTCAATTCCAATGAATTATTTACGGTCTTTTTTATTACTTGACGGGAAATTAGATATTCAACTACGGCGGTTATCATTTCATTCATATACTGCAAATTAGAATTCCTGTATCTCAAATACAAACTAATCATTTCGTCAGTAAGGCACACTATTTTGAAATGCTCTCTGCCTTGAGTAAACTGCCGGAAAAAATGATCACGTAAATACCATTCAACTTCATTAGCTTGTTTATCTCGTATTTCTATTAATAATAAACAAATCTTGTTTGATAAAAACATACACTCATTCGCTGGAAGTATATATCAATAATACCGTAAACAATCATGCTATATCTCTACCTATTTGAAGGTTAAGAATAAAGAAAACCTTAATTGTCCACCGTTTCTTGATAATTTAGACATCTTTCTGGGAAATAATCTGTGCATTCAGGCAATATGAGATAAAAGAAATTCGATACCTTTTTTACTTTTCTATGATGTTCAATTGTAATTGATACCTTAATTTCCTTTTTTTTTATGTTCCGATAAACCCTCGAGTAATCTTTTAAAATATGTGATATAATAATTAAAAAATAATTGTTAAATATTATCTCATTTTACTATAACATTATACTCTTATTTTAGCATTGCTCTCGGTATTACAAGAATAAATTAAATAAATAGATAAAATCTTATTCAAATATATATTTCAAGTTAATTATTTATTCCATGGAAAGAAGTAAAATTTATTTCTACGTTTATTTAACAATATTGCATGCATT
>DATGZA010000019.1:0-1824 GCA_035297365.1 Nitrososphaeraceae archaeon | reverse complement strand
TATAAAAGATCCATAACAATTGTAATTTTTACATTTGTTAGTTCGAATAAATACAATTAGTATGAATTAAAAAAATAATGTTTTCTGATTTCGTTTATGTATTAATATAATATTTTTTATGTTATAGCAATATGAATATTTAATAATATTTTCTTTTCTACTCATCTTCAATCTATTCGAATATAAAATCCTCTGATTACGCAAAATCTATTATATTGATTCTATTTGCTACGATTAAAATGAATATATTATATGTATCTTGCGTATAAACAAATCAGATCTGTAGATTTAGTTGTACCTGCTATTTAATTATCTTAGTAAACTAAAAAAATTATTTGCCCCTTAACATTTTTGGTGCTGTTAAGTTCACGAAAGATCTATAGCTGTGAACGTTCTATTCTAACAATATATGTTATAAGATTTGTCAGAAATAGAACATCCACTATCATTGATGTATTCTTCTTTGTATTTGTAATTTCTTGGTCTCAGTTTACGAAATACGTCCAAAGTATTGGAACCTTTTAAGGATCAAAAAAGAAGTTATGTTGCTATATGGGAGTGGATTCAAGTTTTGATTCATCTCACATTTATAACAAGCACAGAAGAATTTCTGCATTCATAATAGATGAAACCATATTTCAGATTGGTTGTCAACATTTCTGGTTATGGATCTGTATTGAACCTGTTTACAGATATGTGCTTGGATCTTTATTTCTGGAGATAGAAACATGTTTGTAGTATAGAATTTTATTAGATCGCTTGTATGAAAGTATGGTAGACATACAGTTTACACTGATGGAGGTACATGGTATCGTCAAGCGTCTAACCATTTAGATCTGAAACATAGATTGCATTCACCTTTAGAGAAAGTCTGATTGAACGAGTGATGCAATATTTCAAAGATAGAACAGAACGTTTTGATGATTACTATCCATGTACCAAGATTAGTATAAAATGTGATCTATAACATGTATACAATTGATCAAATTATCTGTTTATTTGTATAACGCAAAAATCAGAAACAATATTGTATTCAAAGTTCGAGATGAAATAGTCTTAACTTAACAGGAACCCCAAAAAAGTTAAATATATTATATTAGTAACTTATTTATGCAAATAAAGTTAAATTATGAAAAAAAAATAAACAATAAATTCATAACACAAAGACATATGATGTTATTGATTGCAGCAATGACGTTGTTCATCCTGGGATTAACTGCATTAAATGAGGCCAACGCATATAGTCAATTGGTCAAAATTAACATAGACAAGACAGATTATCTACTAGGTAAATATGGAGTAATTCTGATCAATTATGACACTGGAGTAACCACTAAAAATTATTATAATGATAACACCGCCACACCTTTTGTTACAGTGAATGGATATATTGATGCTATTGAAGGTGACAAACTTCAGGCTTGTGTAATGCAAATGAGTTCAGGGCTTATGGCCTGTGATTACAAATATGCATTAAATCCCTATAATTATCTAGACTTCGATGTTGATATGCGTTATGCTACAACACACTAATTTTTTTAGATCTGAAACATAGATTGCATTCACCTTTAGAGAAAGTCTGATTGAACGAGTCATGCAATATTTCAAAGATAGAACAGAACGTTTTGATGATTACTATCCTTGTAATAATAAACAAAATTGTGATCTATTACCTGTATACAATTGGATCAAATTATTCATATATCTATATAACACCAGAATCAGAAAGACAATAATCTTCAAAATGGGAAGTGAAATAATCCTAACTTAACAGGACCACTTTTTTTAGCCCAAAATTTATTATGATCAACTTCATATAAATAA
>DATGZA010000018.1:0-20013 GCA_035297365.1 Nitrososphaeraceae archaeon | reverse complement strand
TATTTGCTTGATTTCTTTATTCTATTTTTCCATCTTTATGCGGACATGAAGAAATATGTTTTTTGTTTGTCTTAACTTCCAAGTACTCATCTTTTAGAGGATTCCAGAAAAATTGGAGTATTGCACCCTTAATATCGTGTCACTATAAGAGTTAATACATAGATATTATCGCCAAATACCATCAAAATTAATAGGACGAATTTGAAGGAATAAAATGTTAATTCAAAATCATTTTCATTACGAATTAATCTATCAACTTGATCGATTTTACCATTTTTTCAAAGTCAGGAAGATATTTTTACTTTGCATGATATGATTATCTCCATATAAATATTTGATATTGTACTTAAAGAACAATTGCTATTCTTCTTATCGTCAATAATTCAGAATCTTGAAATATTACAAGGACAGATAACGTTCCTTCCAATGTTAGATATATTAAATTCGTATTTAACAGGTAATGACCAATAACAAGATAGTTCTGGCTTCTATCACAGTGATAGTAGCCGCAGGTCTATTGGCTTTAAACCCATCAATGATAGGGAATGCACAAGCGGAAATGTACGACAATCAGTATGGATACGACAATAACTATTACCAAGACGACAATAACTATTACCAAGACGACAATAACTATTATCAAGACGACAATAGATATAGTTATGATAAAAAAGATCAAAAGAGTTCTCACACAGATATCCAGAAAATAAGTTGTGGAAATAGTAACGTCAACGTAAATGGTGTAGATGTTACCGAGATACCTCACGACAATACTGCCTTAGGAGCAACAGATGAAGGAGGTCCAGACGCAGTAAATACACAAAACGGTAACGGATTTGCAGATGGAATAAACTTTGACAGAAACCTGGTAAATGTTTGTGTAAATGCTAATGGCAACGAACAGACAAGAAGTAATGCTGGATCACAACCACCTGATGGAGTGACATTGTTTACATGTCAAGAAGGTTCTAACTTGGGTGCAGGTGCAAAGGTAACAGATGAAGATCTGTGTAATGCAGCAACCCCAGCAGAGCAGTGTCCAACAGGCAGTGACTTGGCGGGTGTATGGGTAGTCGACAAAGATGCGGAAGGAGCATGTGATGTAGAAGGAATAACACTCTTTGATTGTGGAGCTGATACAAACTTGGGTGCAGGTGCAAAAGTAACTAATTCCACTTTATGTAACGCAGCAGCCCCGGCAGAACTCTGTGGACCCCTTACAGACCTAGAAGGCGTATGGGTAGAAGATGCCCGTACAGACTGTTTTATTGATATACCAGCAGCAACAGTCAACGCAACTACCTATCAAAATCCAGGTAATCTTGATACAGACAGTCCCTTAACTTCAACGGCTAACTGTGATGCCGGTGATGTTGTAACTGGTGGAGGGTTTACAAAAGTAGGGGGTAATGTGCAAATAAATGAATCTCATAAAACAGCGACGGGACAAGGCTGGTTAATAAATGGAACCTCTACTGGAACGAATTTTTCCCTCAGAGCATTCGTAGAGTGCCTTAACATTCCACTTTCCTAATCCACCTTTTTTTTATTTTATTTTCTGATCTGGCTTAATTAATTATTTGGGAATATACATTCCACTATCAATTAGTTTCTTTGCAACGTCTTTCTTCTGTGATTTTTCCCATGTCTCAAATTTGCTCAATAAATCAACCATAACGGATTGATGTTTTAACATCTGTTCGTTTAACCTGATCTAATTCCTGTGCCCGTTCATTTTCCTTTGTTCTTAATACCTGATTTACTTACTGCAATTCATCAATTTTTGTCTGCAGGTCCGCACCCTGTCGTTCTATCTGTTGCATATCCATAAACGTTAGGTAGGGCTCAATCTTCTTGTAAAGTTCTGCCTTTTCTGTAACTTTCTTTCTCCAATAGGTAGAACCGGCATGACCGATAAACCATTCTGAATAATCGGAATATCCAAGGTCCGAGATAGTAGTCTTTACAAACCTTCTAAATGAGTGCAAAGTTATCTTTCTTCTATTTTCATTATGTTCCTCTCTTGACCCTGCACCAATTCTATCCAAAGTTTCTTGAAATAACCTTACCATGTAATAATATTGGTTTTGAGGTTGTGATCTTGGTGACCTTCCTGATTTAGTTCCAGTGTAAACTGTTTTTGTACGGATTGAAAATAAAAGGTCATTGTCATTCTTTTCGGGTGTTCTATACTCGTCTATTAATTGTCCTGTCTCTTGATCTTTTTTGCAAATTCGACGGGTCCTGTATTTGTAGACCAGCCATTTTTTGAGTTGTTCAACCATTTCTTTACTCAAAAAGACATATCTGTCTACTTTGGTCTTCGTGAATTCGCCTCTTATTGTGGCCCTTGCAGGGACAGATTCAAAGTCTAAATCTTTAATGCGTATAGACAGAGCCTCAACAGCCCTCATGCCGGTACAGGCCAAGAACATAACATAAGTTTTTAATTTGATATCAGAACAACCATTCAAAATATTGATAATATCATGTTTATCGATTGCTTCCTTGTTTCGTTTGATATCCTTGGGTAATCTTACCTTTATCTTGAATTTTCTAGGACTTATATCAATATCATTGAATTCAAGAAAATTCTTGGTAGTAACAATCCTTTGTTTTAAGGTTGTGGTATAAATTTGTGAGTTCTGTAAATAGACACAATAATCACCTAATGCGTCATAGACATAGAATTTTCCTTTCTTTAATCCGTCAATGAATTTATCAATAGTTACGTCAGAACCATAATTGGATATCAAAAATCTCTAAGTTTAGCAAACGAACGTAATATTCATTTGCTGTTTGTGTATTCATAATACTGATATTTTTAATATATCGTTTTAGAGTCTGCTGTTGTGAATTTTCCTGTAACGTCATCCCTTCCTTTCCTCAATGTAAATGCATGTTCTATGTTATTAGTTTATTGTATTTGTTATGAAATATGCGTTAGAATTGGTTATTTTATATGAATTTCTATATCAAAGAGATCTACTAACGTAGCAAATTATTCCAAATAAAATTTGGATGATGATCAATAAAACATTATTGATAAATTCAAATCAATATTGTCGTTACTGTGATTTTTATCTTTTATCGAGTCAGGAGATTATCGTGTATTTAAGAAATGGTTCAAAAATTTTGAACTATATAAAAAAAGGCAAAAAAAGCCGATTTACAAAACAATAAAATGTTTATTGATGCAAAAATTGATTATTGAAAGCGATCTTTAAACTTTCCATCTTTTCTTTTGCTATCTCACTTTTTACGCTGCTTTTTACTACAAATTATGTTTACGGATTTAATATTATTACGGTAGGAGATGTTGATTGTAGATCTACTGCAATAGAATTAATAAACGATATTGTAAAAAAAGCGGCGGATTTTTATTTATGGTTAGGGGATCTTTCATATACAGAAACCCCTGAAGGTGATGAATGTTTTATAGATATGTTAAAAAACAAAGAAATACTAGATAAATCTTATATTGTTCTAGGAAATCATGACCTTTTGAATGAAAAAGATTATCTCACCACATTTAATCTAACCAAGCCATATTATTCTATAGATTTTAATTATAAAAAAAAGGATTATAAAAATAATTTAAATATACATTTGATAGTCATTAATACAGAAGAAGAGATTGTGAAGAATAGCGAACAATACGAATGGATTGAAAATGATCTTGATAAAGTATGGAATAACGGAAAGGAGCTTTATAATTATACATTGGTTGCTACTCATAGGCCATTATATGGCGCAAAGGATGTCAAACAAGAATTAGGGGAAGTTAAATCATCCTCGTTCCAGTCTCTTCATCCTTTATTCAAATCCAGGGGTGTTGATCTTGTCCTTTCAGGTCATCATCACGTATATTATCGCATGGTTCCTTTGGATGGAATACAATACATAACCATAGGTACTGGTGGTGCACCTCAACATCATTTTTTTACAGCTCAGGAAAAACCGAAGAATATTGTGATCAGATTTGCAGGAATTCATGGATTTTTAAATATTGATTTTTCCGATAAAATTTATGGAACTTTTCTCGATATACCAGATAACAATGTATTGGACTCCTTCTATATTCAATCTAATTGAAAAATCATATATATTGCAACTGTTTTGATTGGTGATTTTTAGTTTAGTAGAATCCTATATTAATTTTTATCCAAACAATATTTTTGGACAATTAGTTATATTTTTATTGTGTAGTGTAATATTAAATACTAACTGTAATGCAAAGGTATATAATGTAATTATGCTTACATAATGTAAACTGATAAATATGGTGAAAGAATCTGGAATTTTAAAAAGATCTTTGAAGATCTTGATAGAGAATTTGCGACAGCAGAACACATGTAAAATAACATCTTCACAACAATAGGAGGAAGTAAGACGTCTGTAAAGCGAAATGTTCCATATTATTATGGATATCAAATTATTGTCGGTCCAGACTGCAAACCTTACATCAATGAATTTGGAAAAGTAAAACCGAGTAAAAAAGCAGTAGTGGAAAGTGATATAAGAGAACCTTTAGTTGATACAACGTTTAATGAACAAGATATTACATATGTTGTAACTGCTGAAATGCCAGGAGTAATAAAGGAAGATATCAAGGTAAAAATTTCTTGAAAGACTGTAGTCATAAGTTCTGAACATGTAGAAAAAAAATACCATAGTGAATTTCCATTGGACCTTGAATTGAATACAAATTCTGCAAAGGTAAGATACCAAAACGGGATATTAGAGATTAAGATAAAAACCAAAGGATTAACCCAAACCAAAGTCAACAGACGTTTAAGTTGAATAATTGTTCATTTTTTTCTTGAGTTTAAAAATAAAAGACTAAAAATATTAATGCAACACTTCAAGAGTTCTTTGGCTAAAATTATTGAAAAGAGTAGCAAATCAATAGTTAATAACAGTTGTATAGAGGGATCAGTATGCGCAGCATATTAATATCTCAGATAATGAAACAATTAGAGAATTTTTTTAGCTGTATTTTAGTTTTAAACTAATTAGCATATTTTAACTGTTTTGATTTACCGCGGTAATCTTTGGAATAATTCTTCTTTATCTTCTTTATCCTTTCTAATCCAAGATCCCAGTAATCTATATAAACAAAATCAAGTAATATCTCTTCGTTTTTACCAGAGAATGGTTGTATTTCTTTCAGTTAATTGTATATTATCACTAACAAGCAAGCTAATTGTGTTAGGAATAAAGAATCGTGCAAAAAGGGATTACGAATATCTTTTTTTTGTTATTATTCTCTTTTTTTTGATAATTTATACTTTTAATTGATTAAAGAATTAGGGTTTAAATTACTAGTTGCTTTTTTAGTCTCGTCATATATTATTTTTCCAATATACACATCTATTCCTAGCATTTCTGCAATTTGTGAGGGCCCATATTCTAATATCTTTTCAACTGTAAAACCATTGCTCTGTAAAATTTCAATTAATCCTTTCGAAATTTTTATAAGATCTAATCTTTCGTCTTTTGTATTTGATATATTTGTATATGATGATTGTGAAGATGAAGATAGTTGCAGATTGGAATCTTTTACAATTATTAGAGGTTTACTACTTTTATTATCAATTAATAAGAAATTATAATGATTATTATTATTTTTTATTCTCTTCATATAGTAATATATGGGTTCCATAGTATATAAGTTAGATAGGTTTGTTATCTATAGATCTATGTCATTCTCTATCTTTCTAGCGATAAATACATCCATCATATTTTAGAAATCATAATATTACAATTTTCAAGATCTTATAAGATAGTTGACATATATTGATTACACATGATATAGAAACAGTTATCTCCAATTATAGATAATGTCTAGAAAAATAGAGAATTTATTGTATTATCAAAACAGGTTTACTAATATGATTAATTATTTTTCTGACATCACTAAATAAGGATCTAAACCACGAATCTATGTGAGCAGTTAACATAACTACCAAATCATAGTTATTATTGTTAATTTCATTCACTATTTCATCAACTATATTTCCGGTCAGAAATTTATAAGAAACTTTATTTTGACATCCAGCTTTTTGGCATTTATTTATTTTTTCTTCCATGGCATCTATTACATCAGCTTTGATTTTTCTATGGAAGTCTTGATTATCCAATTGCGATATCTCGTGAGAACCTTCTACAGAAATATTTCCAAATTTTTCAATATCTTCTAATATACGAAGAATAAGTAATTCTGCTCCAGTCGAATTAGATAAAGAAACAGCATAATTAAGTGCTTTATTTGATATATCTCTTCCATCGTCAGTAACCAATATTCTTTTAAAAGAAGGAAGATTATCTTTTGAAATATGATAGCTTCCTGTTTCTTCAGATTCGTGTTTTTCTGGATTGACTTCTGATATATTGCTTATGTCAGAACTTATTTCTTTAACATCATAAGATATAGGTGGATAGTTATCATTACTCATAATATAATCATTAATTACGAATATATAACTAGCACCTTAATATAAGACAAATTTGTAATTGATATAATAATCAATATTTATTTTAAGCATATATTCGATTATATTCTGATCATGGTTTTTGTAATGTATTTAGATTTGAACACTATTTACGTACGCCTTTAGAGAAAAGTCTAACGAAACCAGTTAATCAATGTTTGAAGGATAGAATAGGAAGTTTTGATGATTACTATCTTACGTATGCAAAAGGAATAAGACCTGATTGATGTTTATAACTGTATACAATTCATTGTTGCTACCTACAATGATAATATAAAAAATAATAATTTCAATTTTGAATTTGATTGGTGAGAACTTGTCTTAAAATAAGAGTCTAATACCGTATAAAGTTTCGTACGCCCTCACCATGCGATATCATGATAGCATTTATGCGTAGCGTTTATATCATGTAATCATGATAGCATCGATATGAATCAAATAAACATACGAAAAACGAAAAAAGAACAAGAAGAACAGATTGTAAATGGAGTCAATGTAAGCAAACTCTTTGAAACAGTAAAAGTAATTAAGGAAAAACCTGAAATTGCAAAATTTAATTTTAAAGCAAAAGGTAAATGGATTGATGGAGCACATGACCGTACAACTATTAATGACTTTTATGGTGCATGTTAGACATTTAAAAGAAGTCAAGCCTTTGTCTTTGAAAAGATGAGCCACCGGTTTTATTAGGAGAAGATCATGGTGCAAACCCCGTTGAATATGTATTTGCATCGCTTGATGGTTACTTAACAACAAGTCTTATTTATCATGCTGCAACACATGGAATAAAAATAGACGAAGTGGAAACATCATTTTCTGGAGATCTCGACTTACATGGCTTCCTTGGATTGGATGAAAATGTAAGAAACGGCTACGAAAAGATAAAGGTTGTATTTAAGATCAAGACAGATGCGCAAAAAGAAAAATTACAGGAACTGGTACAACTCGTACAAAAGAGATCACCAGTATTTGATATTGTTTCTTGTCCAACTCCAGTAGAAGTTAGTTTGGAAGAAAATAAAAATTAATATTAAAAATAAGAGGAAGTGAATTGTTCAATACATTGGATCTGCAAGTTTTTTATTTGATCCAATACCTTTGTTTTTTACAATAGGATTAATCTAAAAAAGCCTTATTCATTTTATATATATACATTATTAGTAAGACACAGCTCACTTTAGAGATGAAATTATAGTATAAACAAAAATATAGATAACGCTCTCAAATGATTGCTTGACAATATATACGTTTATAAAATTTTTGTACACTATTTAGTGAAACTAAATTCAAATTTTAAAAACCATAATTTAATTAGATAAGAATTCTTTAGCTTCAAAAATTCCGATAAGATCTTTGGAAAGCTGATCACAAAATATTCCTAACATTTCAAAATCAATTGGTGAAAATTTCTTTCGACTGAATATAGCCAAAACTGCAACTGTATCCTGCTTATATAGAAGAGGATATGCCGCAAAAGACAACAGCTTTTCTTTTTTAACCCAATCTGGATGTCTTGTTAAGGGGTCATGGGGTAAATCATTAGTAACAAATGGTTTTTTTCTCCTGATGGCAGGTCCTAGTTGTAGGGAATTATGGAGAGATACTTTAGAAAACTCCATCAATTCGAGTATATTTTCCAGCACTAAACCTCAAAATAAGATAAGATCTATTTTTATCAACAAACCAAATCCTTGCAAAATATGCATTAAAATATTTTATCATGTATTCTACAGTTTTTTGAAGTCGTTCATTTAGATTTTGATATTTTTTTAATGAATTTAGAATTTGAAGCACTCTTGTCTTTCTTTCTATGTCTTCATGATTTTCGTAAACAGAATAAGTCGACAATTTTAAATTTACAGATTCAAATGTTCTAAAATCACTAAGTAGTTCACTAAATCGGTTAAGAAAATTTATGGATCTCCTATTGTTCAATAGAATCAAATACAAAATGACATATACAATCAAAGTCGCCATTTAATTTACTGGCATAAATACAAAATGAAGATTCTTGAATATATTCTCTTAAAAGCTTGACAAGATTTTCAGAATTTTTTGAAAATTTAAATTTCAAAAGAATTGTACGATTTACTTTGTTATTTGTTGTTAGTTCAGGATTTAATATAGTTGAATAACCCAAGACATCTTTTTCTTTACAAGTCCAGCTATCCTATGTCTAACAGCTCTATGAGTTATAGCAAAGCCTAAATTATTAATCTCCTTTCTAATTTCAAGAGAAGAAATTCTTGAATTTTTAGTTAGGTAAGAAACGATTAATTTATCAATTTCATCTAGCATGTATGTAAAACAATAGCCATAAATATATCAATTTCCAATGTGGAAGAATAAAAGGATATCACGTGTATAAATCATTAAAAAATGATGTCCATAATGGAAATATAAAGGATTTTTTATTTCCGTCCTAAATAAAACGACGAATCGGCTATGTACTATATCATATATAACACAATGAATCAATTAATAAAAAGAGAATATATGAATGCTGAAAAATATTTTTTTGAAAATAAGCAATACTTACTTTTGAATCGAAGTATATTTACAGGAATAATATCAGCTGCTTTACTCTCTGCTTTGTCATCCCATCTGATGAGAGATCTAGAACACTATCTGAACACCTGCTACACAATAGCAATAAGTTATATGGCATATTACACAGTCTTTGGACTATTATATTAGAATGATAACAAAAAAGAATACCTTTTAGAGAATGGAAAATTAGATACTAAAAAGTTTGGAAAAAATATATTAAAAGTAATATTTTCTGTTGGTATTGCTGAAATTGTTTATGTAATAACGAGATGGTCAATACATTTTTATCTATTAACAAGCTGACATGAACATTATTTAGCATCTATTATAGCACATTTTTCTTCAGCTCTTATGTTTACCATTATAATAAATTTAGGTGTCAAGATAACCAAACTATTCAACAACAGACATGATCATAGAGATAATAAAGCTAATTCAGAATCCAAAACAGTTTCATGAATTATTTTTATAGTTGTATTTTTTGTATCTTTTAGAAGTATCATAAAACAAGCTATTAGCATTTACTAATCTAAATATAATATTTGTTATCTTACAAGCCATATAACAGAAAACCATCACGATTCTTTAGAAATAGAGAGCAGACCACGACGGAATATTTATATCAATAATCTATATTAACATCTTAATGGTCCAACAAATAAAAAATAATATCAATGAATCCAAGATACATGAATTTATGAATAAAGCTATACAGGATATTGCTGGAAGCTCTACTGCCATGCTAGTGATTCTTGGAGAAAGACTTGGATTATATAAAGCCATGGCAAATGAAAACAGATATATCACTTTTCAAGAACTTGCGAAAAAAACTGAAACGAATGAAAGACTAGTTAAAGAATGGTTAGGGAATCAAGTTTCTAGTGGGTATATAGAATATGATCCTTCAACAGAAAAATACTTTTTACCTCCTGAACATGCACTTGCATTATCTGACCCTAATAGTCCTATCTATATCCAAGGTGCATTTAAAGCAATAAAATCTTACTTTAAAGATGAAGAAGAATTTATAAAAATGTTTAAAAATGAAAGAACTTTCTCGTGGTTGGATCATCATCCATGTATGGCAGAGGGTTTTGCCGAATTCTTTAAAGCTGGATATTTAGGTAACTTATTAAATTTATGGATACCATCGATAGAAAATGGAAAAATTCATGAAAAACTTAAGCAAGGGATCAAAGTGGCAGACGTAGGATGTGGTTATGGAATAAGTACAATACTGATGGCAAAAGCTTTTCCAAATTCCGAATTTACAGGATTTGATTTCCACAAAGAATCAATTGAAAAAGCAAATAATCTTGCAAAACAAGAGAATTTAAACAATGTAAAATTTGAGATATCTTCAGCATCAGAATTTCCAGGTACCAATTACGATTTTATAACATTCTTTGATTGTCTTCATGATATGGGAGACCCTCAAGGTGCATTGACTCACGTATTAAATACAATCAATAAAGAGGAAGGAGTTTGTATGATAGTTGAACCTTATTCACAAAATAAACTTGAAGATAATATAAATCCAATATCTAAAACATTTTATGCTGCCTCTACACTAATATGCGTACCAAATTCGCTAGCTTTTAATGGACCAGCCCTAGGTGCACAGGCAGGAGAAGAAAGGATCAGAGACATAGTAAGGAAGAGTGGTTTTTCACATTTTAAAAGAGCTATAGACACACCAATAAATATTGTATACGAAATTAAACCATAATTTTATAAAGTATTAACCTATCTACTTTTTATTATTAAAAAATTTCAAATAAATAATTGCACGTAATATTATGTTATTATATAATTGCACATAATTACTATATCAATTAAGACAAATTGTATATTGACTCTGCATATCTATCAGAAGAAATGTTGTAGAGCAGGTAATAAATAGATACATCTAAATTAGAAAAATTGCCTATAATGGACACAAGCAACTAAAAAAATACAGGACAGAGATGAACAGATGAAATCGTTTTCTCATTAAAATGAGTAGTGGGAAAACAGTTACTATCAAGCAAATTCAGTATGCAATAGGCATAGACTTCAATAAGGTGATGATGTATAACGGTTTATTTCGCTGTAGCATAATTTTTTTGTAAATGAAGATATCATTATTGAATTAAGCTAAACATTCATGTATCATATACAATCTTCATAGAATGTAATATCTGGTTATTATGATATTGACTCTAGAGAACACTTTTTGTTATTTGTATTTAAATATATTTTTCGAATCAATATAGCAAGCAAAATGCAATAGGAAAACTAGTCAAAATCTTAAGGAACACAAATAGGAATATAATCAATGAAAAAATAAAGACATATACAATATAATAACGATTTTTTTAATGATTGAAATCATGATGGGTATATTTTATAAAAAAAGTTAACGTGATCTTTACAGTTAGTAATTAATCTTATGAAAATTCAAGTTATAAGGATTTATTCTATTTATTAATTTTAATAGAGTCTAGTATTTTTTCAGCTATGGGTAAATAAAGAATATATGAATTTGCATCAAAATTATACTTATACATTAATAGAAGATCATTTGTCTTATCGATTGCGTACAAGTTTAACATGCCTGTAGTATTTCCCAATGAATGTGAATGTCTAGACAAAATACCTGATGCTTGATGTCCGTCTATCAAATATTTGTCGGAGTGTTTTTCGACGAGTTGAAAAGTTGGATCACTATCTTGCATTTCAACCTCTAATTGATCTATCAAGGCGTTAGCATAAGAAGTATAAGAGTTGAATAATGGAAAACCATATTTGCCATTAATATCATCAAACGGTATAACGTTTAACGATATTCGTACATTTGCAGAAATATCCAGATGCGATATTAAAACTTCATTATAGAAAGGAGGGTTTTCATTTTCTATCTTTTCAATTTTCCAGTCAATTTCATTAGGAAATTCTAAAGTAAATAGACCATCAGGATCGTTATAATCAAGCCATTTGATATTCTCAGGAACTATGAAATGAATGGGGACTAAAGGAGACAAAAAAAGTAATGGAAAAAATAAAGGTACTAATTGTATTTTTACCATTTAAAATATTATTAGTACTTTTCAATTTATCTGTAAGGATTGGAACCCAGAGTTTAATTGGGCCAATAGTTTGTGAACCAAATTTGATCTAAAAGCAATTTCAATTGAAAACTTAAAATTTTATATAAAATGGTACTTATAAATAATTGAAAACGAAATGACAGTACTAAAAATTTCACAAATAGAAGTTGATGAAGAAAAGCAGCAATGGTGGTTTGTGGAACCATATGACGAAATTTTCAAAGAATATGATAATATCGATGGTTACCCCGCTCATATAATAGATAAAGTAGAAGAAATAATTTCAAATAAAATTGGAAATAAAAAAGTAAAAGTTACTGTATTTTCTTATAAAGACATTATAGGCAATTATGATATATTAGATTAAAAATTAACAACTTGAAATATTTTAGAAATTTTTCGATTAAAGATTTCTTTATAGTCAGAAAATTCTTACATATATTGGTAGTAAATTACAATAATTAACGGGATCGATAATATATGAATTGAACATTACAGGATGACAAAGTTATATACTATAAAAAATCTTTTAATTTAAAATTTTTTAAATGTCTTAAGATTATATAATCATTATGAATCATGGTTATGTAATAGAACTTGACCAAATTGGAAAAGATGACATAAAAATAGCTGGAGGAAAGGGAGCAAACCTTGGTCAAATGATTAAATTTGGTATTCCTGTTCCTTCAGGTTTTATTGTAACTACCTCATCATTTGATTATTTGATACAGACAAATAATATAGGAAACCAGATAGAACAAATCATAAAAAACATAGATGTAGAGAATACTACAGAATTGTTTATGGCTTCAAACACAATAAAAAAATTGATTCTTTCATGTAGAATGCCTTCTGAAATAGAATCAAAAATTATTGAATCCTACAAGAATTTATCAGAGAAAGATCGTGAATACGACAGAGATGTTAATCATCCAAATAAAAGAGATTTATTATGCGCAATAAGAAGTTCAGCTACTGCTGAAGATTTACCAACTGCTTCATTTGCAGGACAACAAGCTTCTTTTCTTAATGTAAATGGAAAAGAGGAATTAATTGAATCAATCAAGAAATGCTGGGCTTCATTATTTGAACCACGCGCTATTTTCTATCGGGCAAAGCACGGTTTTTCAAAAGCCAGCATAGCTGTAATAGTTCAAAAAATGGTAAATGCTCAGAAATCTGGCATCATGTTCACTGTCGATCCCACTACTGGAGACAATATAATTTTGATTGAATCTACATGGGGGTTGGGGGAAAGTATAGTAGGAGGAGAAGTTGCACCAGATTCCTACAAGGTTACCAAAGATGAAGTAGAAAAAGGAATGAGACAAGAGGCAATTATGGAAGTAAAAATTTCTCAAAAAACAAAGATGCGCTTTTATGATTATACTCTCAATTCAAACGTCGAAATCAATGTGCCAGAAAGCAAATTAAATGCACAGGTATTAACAAAGGATGAAATTCTAAAATTGGCAGAATACGGAATAATGATTGAAAAATACTATGGAGGTCAGCCTCAAGATATAGAATTTGCAATAGATGACAATAGTACGATAACTTTTGTCCAAACTAGAGCAATTACTACAAAAGCAAAGGAAAGGATTGAGAAGATCGACAGTTCTCATTATGGCAAGAACAAACTTCTACAAGGCACTGGAGCATCTCCTGGTATCGTGACTGGCAAGGTGAAACTTATTTTAAGAAAAGGTGATATTACAAAAATAGAGAATGGAGATATAATTGTAACAACAATGACTTCTCCTGATTTAGTTCCTGCAATGAGCAAGTCTGCTGCTATTATTACTGACCTTGGTGGTAGAACTTGTCATGCTGCAATAGTCTCTAGGGAAATGGGAATTCCTGCAATAGTTGGAACACAAAAAGCCACAAGAATTTTGAGAGATACCCAAGAGGTTACAGTTGATGCATACGATGGCATCGTTTATGAAGGTAAATTGAAATTGATTAAAGAACAAGAACAATTTGTAGAAAAGAAGGTTAATGAAAAAATTCCATTAATGCCAATAACCAAAACAAAAGTTAAAGTAAATATAGCATTCGGGCATGGAATCGAACAAATAGCATCTAAAGCAGATGGCGTAGGTCTGCTACGGATAGAGCATCTAATTACAATGTATGGTGTTCATCCCGCCAAGTTGGTGAAACAGGGAAAGCAAGAACAATATATGAAGATTCTAATGGATGGAATAAGACCAATCGCTAAAGCATTTAATCCAAAATCAGTCTGGGTAAGAATGTTGGATGCAAGGACAGATGAGTTTAGAAATTTAGAGGGAGGAGAAGATGAACCTGTAGAAGCTAATCCCATGTTGGGTTGGCATGGAATACGTAGAAGCTTAGATGAGCAGGAATTACTAAAATCAGAATTTCAAGCAATTAAGAGACTACATGAAGAAGGCTTGACTAACTTGCAAGTAATGTTACCTTTTGTCATTTCTGTAGAAGAATTAAGGAAAGCAAAAGAAATAGCAAAACAAGTTAGTTTGCCATTGGACAAAGCAAAGATTGGAATAATGGTAGAAACTCCTGCCTCTGTCATGATAATTGAAGATCTTTGCAAAGAAGGAATAGCTTTTGCCAGTTTTGGAACAAATGATTTGACTCAGCTTGTTTTAGGCATTGATAGAAATAATGAAAGGTTGGCACAATTATCTTCTGAATTCCATCCCGCTGTTTTACGATCCATGGAAATGGTAATTAATATCTGTAATCGCTATGGAATAGAGACCTCTATCTGTGGAGAGAGTGGTAGTAATCCAAGTATGGTTAGAATTTTAATGAAATATGGTATAAAGAGTATATCATGTAATATAGATGCTATTGATACAATACGAGAAGTTGTTTATCACGAAGAACAACAAAATCTTAGCCGAGAATAGGAATCATGTTGTTCGATATTTGTAATATATATATTAAAAGATCTTTGATATAAAAAACTTTTCATAAATATATTTTTATTATAATTATTAAAAATTTGTTAATCATTAAAAAAAGATAACATTTAGACTTGTCAAGAAATTATATTAATAATAATATCTATAATACTATATCAACATTCCTAGCTATTTATCGACAACTTTTTTGTATCCATAATAAGAAACGTATCTAATGTTTGTTTTACGATCTCATTAGCAGATACTTTACGTTTTTTGCTTCAATCTTTGCCTTCCCGAATTCTCGAATTCTTTCATCAATACTTATTCTCTGTTCCATTCTAGTATTAGTATTTGTATATTACTGATTAATTTCTTTCTAAAAAATTTTTTGGTCAATAATAATACATTACAGAAATCTAATGGAATATCTTTAGTTCTGTAAATAACAATTTTTGTTGATATTGTTGATAAGAATATACTATAGGGAAACATAAAAACAGCAGATAGCAAGATAAATTTTCATATATTAACATTAAATAATTCGATTAAGAATAATAATTATGACGAGCCTCATTTTATTAATATAGTATATTATTAGATATTTATTGATAAAAAGAAAGTTTTTAATTATGTTATAATAATTATTTTTAAAAAATTGACTATTTAAAATTCCTCTTTATTAAATCTTTTAGAATCATTCGTATTTCAGATATATTTTAGTTCAATAATATTAAATATTGAATATAGTAAAAACAAGAACAAAAAAAAGTAGTACGATGTTTTTTATAATTGTATTTTTTGCTGGAACATTTGCTTTATTTTTATCTCCTTCGTTTATTATCGGCGAAGTACAAACACAAGAAGAAGCCGAATATAAATATAAGTATTACAATTCAGAATATTATTCACTAGTGTATGAATCCGACGACTACCTGCCAAAATATCCGCTTCCCGATATAATTGTTCCAATTGATTTTCCTACAATTCAAAAAGCAATAGATGCAGCAAATGAAGATGATATAATCAAAGTATTACCTGGTACATATACTGAACAACTCAATATTGCTAAAAGTGTAACAATTATAGGCTCAGGTGCAAAGTCTACCATAATTGGATCACCATTACCATTGGAAGATTTAGACACCAATGTAATTGGACGACCATATATTGTTGAAGTTAACAATCAGACTGAAGTTACTATCAAAGGATTTACTATTAAAGGACTTGAAGATACAACTTGTGATGTATTATTTGGAGTTACGGTATTAGGCGATGCAACTCTTAACCTAGACTCTGCTATTGTCAGGGACTGTACCTTTGCCGGTATCGTAGTTGGTATCTCTCTCACATCAGGTAATTCACAAACGGGACATGCAACTATCACAAATACAGTAATAACGGACTATCAAAAATTTGGAGCCTATGCTGATGGTTCTGGTTCAACACTAACAATGTCTTACAACAAGATAGTAGGGTCTAACTACGAAGCCTTTGATACAGACGAAATTGAGATATCTCCTAATCTCATTGGGATCTATTTCACCAATGATGCCAAGGCTACAATTACTCATAATGAAGTTAGTGGAAATATCTGTATCCTTTCTGATATTTGTGGTCCAGATTGGTTTAATCAATTTCAGGCAGCTGGAATAGGTTTTTGTAATAAATCCTTCTTATCTTTATCTTCAACTTCAGATATGTTGCCCAGAAATGTGCAACAGGAAAATCCGAATGAGAGATGTACTTATATCAATGGAACACTTCCCGATTTTTCTTTTCTCGCTCCTGAAATAAATGTGCAACAGGAAAATTTGAATGAAATTGGTTCTTTCTTGTTTATTCCAACAATTAATAATTTAAATACAAATGTTGCTGGTAATGCTGTTGTAGGTTCTATAATCTACAATAATTATTTATCAAATAATGATGTTGGCGTTAGTGTGACTGGAGAGGAAAGTGGATGTTGTGTAATTGATCACAACAGGCTAACAGACAACCGTTTCTTTGGAATTGTGATAGCAGATGGTGAACATACAATTTCTAGTACCAAGGTCTTTGGAGGAAATATTGGAGTAGCAGCAATAGCCACAAATGCTAATACAGTTGCCACGCTAGATCATGTCAAGATTGTTGATGCAGAAATTCCTGTACAAGCACTTTCCTCTGGTGAGTTTACTGCAGCAGTAAATGTAGTCTCTCCGTATTTCTTTGCACCTTGATTGACAATACGTCATTTTTTTTGGATGTAACTATCAAGTAGTATATTGAAAATATCTAATCAATTAGTAGTATAAATCTAATAAAAAGTTGATTCAACTTTCTAACAATAAATTGTCATTCCTGGTCTCCCTTCATACTAGATGGGATCAGTGGTTTGTGAAACAGATCTGTCTTAAAAAGAGGATTTATAAATGTCTGGCAACAATTGGTAGATTCTTAATACTAATTAACTATGTCTATCTATAGAGATTAAAAATAATAAGAAAAAAACCATAAAATACATACGTTGTTTCTTTTTAGACATATTGTATCAATAACTATCCTATCTCCAAGTTTATTATTTATCAGGGTTTTTGTTTCAATATAAAAACAACTATAAAAATATCAAGTTATGGTCATATTATTTTAAAAAGCAGAAAAATTTTTAATGTTGAGATGATGAATGCTCCTTCAACTCATGTCTAGAGTTAAATGGTTGACCACAATTTTCACAGGAGAATGAGGATTCTACATTTGTGCTTGATTCATCAGAGTTTTTTCCACTATCAATATTTCTAAACATACAATCTCATAAACAACAAATTATATAATAGTTGCAATATTCAAATTAAAGCACATTGATATGTCTCTATTTTTATAGAATGGTACGAATAGGATGTGAAACAAATTTGACCTAATTTTGGTCCTAGCTTAGAAATCAATCATTTTAATTGAAATTGATATTATTTCTAAAACTAGAGATTTATACAATTTGAATTTTGTTTAAAGGTATCTGAAACAAATTTAACACAGATTCTGGTCTCATTCTAGAATTTTTTATCTATCTCGACTATATTGTAGATTAATTCTAAAATATTTGTTTATGATTCTTACTTTTTATCAATGATCTTGACGATAACCCTTATCAAAGAATAACTCTAACACGTCTTGATAGTCAATCATTTTCAAAAATACAAGTATTTTTTACATAATTATTTATGAATCTATAAAATTTTCAACTATTAATGTGTCAAAATCTGTCCAAATATTAGGACCATTAAATATCGAGATTTGAAAATGTAGATGCGGAATATATGTATAACCAGTCATACCTACTTCCGCAATTTTCTGTCCTTGTTTAACCTTTTGTCCTTCTTTTACATTAGAACTATTAAATCTGAGATGATCGTATCTTGACCATTCTTTATTCTTATGCATAATTGTAATAAAATTAGAAAAGTTCCAATAAGCAGGGCTAGGACCACCTATTATTGAGTCATCTTTAACAAATGTTATTGTTCCATCGGTTGCTGCGAATACAGGGGTGTTTTCTGGAACTATAAAGTCTATTGCATTTCTTAACTTTCCTATATGAGCAGGCGATGAGTTTCTATCAATTCTTTGAATAGAATTCTTTGGTACGGGAAGATGATATTTATTTAAAGCAGTTCTATTATCTAAGTTATTCTTATCCTTCACTAAACTTATCAGATAAAGATATTATTTAATAATTCATAATCAAAGTAATTACATCTTCTTTCCATTGTTTTATCAGGTTCCAAATCGATATAATTGAAAAAAATCTCAATCTTCTTGATAGTACTCTCTTGTATGTTTGATCTAACTGCAAACACAAATAAAGAATATGTGCTGGATTCTTCAAATTTTAGTTCTATATTCAATTTTCTATTAATTCACCTATTTTTTTATCTTTGAGCGAATCCCATTAGAGGACTAGTATCATAATGGGCCAGTGGGATTTGAAGCCTTCTATAAAGTGGGACCAGTCAATACTTTAAACATCGTTTAGACATAGTTTTGAGATAAAAACATATATTCAATCCTTACCAATAGGAATAGTAATAGCGATATGCAGAACCTAGAATCCAGCTTATTAACAATATCCTTCAATTCTAGAGAGGAAGAAGTAGAAGGATTCTATGTATTATTGTCAAAAAAAATTCCTATAAAGAGTACAGGACTACACAAATATACTGTAAATAAGAACTATATTAAAATTTTAGATAGTATGGGTATAAATTATACAATTCAAAAGAATCCATAAAATTCAGTTTAAGTTGTCATCATCCTCAATCAGAGTAGATATTTATTTACCGTTATATTATAACAATAAACAACCAGTAGAAAAATCAAAATTTGTTGACACTTTTAATGAATTAGTTGAAATGTTTGGCGGATGTTCTGCTGATGAACATACCATACTTGGAAGTTGGAAGGATCCAGATTCAGACATTTTGTATAATGATGAAAATACGATATACCATGTTATATGTGAAGATCGACAAGGAAATAGTGTTCTTTTAAGTGGATACAAAGAGAAGTTAAAAGAGAGGTTTCGACAAAAAGAGATAATGATGTATTATATCAGTGTGAATAGATTTTGAAAGATGAAAATAGTAATGGTAATAACAAATAATAACATATAATTATTCGGTTTTCATAGTTCTTCTTAGTAAAATAATACTTCTTAATTTGTTTAGAAAATAAAATAAATATTAATAATAATATAATTTAAAAAAATACCAAAGATTATTAGACTAGGTCAGATATTAAAACCTAGTCTAATCGATTTTTAGTTACTGCTGCTCTAAATCACTGTCTATTAACTGATTGTCCTACTGCTTTTATGTAACTGGTATTTGTTCTTACCAAATCCTTTAGATTGTCGCGTGTTTGTTCTAATGCTGTATTGTATACCCTCATGTTTGATGCTAGAGCGTTGTTTATAAGATTGCTCGTATTTAACAGGTAACTTGTAAAGTT
>DATGZA010000017.1:0-16245 GCA_035297365.1 Nitrososphaeraceae archaeon | reverse complement strand
TCCCCATATTCCCAACTGTCCTGGTGCATCAACTGGTCCCCAGACCGTTATTCCCTTGAATTTACCTGTTGTTGTACGTTTGGTTTTAAAGGAGGTATCTATTGGACCATCTGCTTTTGAATAACCGGTTCCCGAACCGGTAAGCGATATTGAAGTATTAGCATCTCTTGATGAAGGTGAAATCACGCTTGGAGGAACATTCGAGATAGAAGGTTGTGTGTATGACGTTGCTATTTCCTGAGAAGAAACCGAAGCACCTGCTGGTGGAGGTGGAGGATTGACGCTCCTAGTTTTTGGATTGATAGTCAGAGGAGTCAATTCACTCAATTTTTCTATAGATTTTTCAAGTGATAGTTTTTCAGTTTTTTGATAATAAGAAATTAACTTATCACCAATAGAAGAATTTCGTAGGATCGTATCTATTACCATTTTTGCATTATGATCAGCCTTCTGTCGATAATTCTTTATCCAATATACATCTCCAAATGTCTCTATAGGTCTGATTTGGTAAATTATATCGATTACCTCTCCGGTTACAATTTCTACTACAATATCAAGATCTACAGAAACCGATTTTCCAGAGATAGGGTCAACATCGTTTTCTTTCCAAGCATATTTAACATAGATTCTATCAGCATATCTATCTATATTAAATCCATTCTTCTTAATTTCGTTTGCTATATTAGTAATTGTAGACTCATCTGTTAAGTTAACGGGTAACCTATAGAGTCCCAATCTATAGCTATGGGTAGGATAAACACCTCTTTTTGCCACATCAGATAGCATTGTCCACACCCTATCCTTCAATAAGACAGACATTTTATAGAATATCTAAAAACGAAAAAACCTAAAAGGGTTTCGCTTGTCAATCATCAGGACAGGTCAATTCTCTTATTGCTTTATATTTTTTTTCTAGTTCTTCCGCGAAATTTACAACATAATCTATTTGAAATCTTTCCAGTGGAAAGTACCATCTAATTGGGACTTTATGTCCAATACCATCCATGTCATAAATGAGCCCGTTCTCAACATCAACTGAATGTATCTCATCTTTTTTGATTTCTTTTGGTACCAATCCTCTTTTTGTCCTATCTTCCAGAATGAGAATCTCGTCATCTTTTTTCTTAAAAATGGTATAAAACTGACCCTTTTTGACTATATTTTTCTCATCCATATACAATTCCTTTTTTATTTTAAGTTAACATTAATTTCTTATTTTTCTATTGGGTTTCCTATCATGTTTCCCCATTCTGTCCATGAACCATCATAGTTACTTACTGAAGGATATCCAAGTAAATATTTCAATACAAACCAACTATGTGACGAGCGTTCACCAATCCTGCAATAGCAGATCACCTCTTTATCAGGAGTTACACCCTTATCTTGGTAAAGTTTATTCAGTTCATCTGGTGTCTTGAATGTACCATCATCATTTACCGCTTGAAGCCATGGAATGTTTTTAGCTCCGGGAATGTGACCGCTTCTTTGAGCATGCTCCATTGGATACTCTGGTGGAGCAGATATTTCGCCATTAAATTCTTTTGGAGAACGTACATCAACAAGCACTGTTTCGACTTTTTCAAGCGATCTTCTAACATCAAATAGGTATGAGCGTATTCCTTCATCCGGAGGATCGGAAACATAATTTGAAGGCTGTACAGAAGGTTCTTCAGTAGTATAATTTCTATTTTCTAATTCCCATTTCTTTCTACCACCATTCATCAATTTTATTTTCTTGTGTCCATAATATTGAAATACCCAAAAAGCGAATGCGGCGAACCAATTATTAAAATCACCATATAGGATAAGAGTATCACTCTTAGAAACTCCTATTCTAGACATTAATGATTCAAATTGCTTTTTATTAATAATATCTCTCCTAGTTTGATCATTAATATCTTTTTTCCACCAAACCATGTGTGCACCTTGAATGTGACCACTTTTATAGGCATTTTCAACATCATAATCAACTTCCAAAATCTTTATTTCCGGATTATCCAAATTGTTCGCAACCCATTCTGTTTCGCAAAGAACTTCCGGATCAAAATATTTGATATTATTCATTAAAATCTAAATAGATCTTTTATCTATTAAAAGATATTGAAAAATATTAAAAAGCAATTAAACACTTAAATTATCATAAAATAAGGTTTTTTAAAGGGCCGGTAGTTTAGCCTGGTAGAATATCTGCCTTGCATGCTTTAAAGGTAGAGGAAACGTAGGTGGTCGTGGGTTCAAATCCCACCCGGTCCACATACAGTTTCCTGTTGGCTTGAATTAAACGAGCGAATTAGATAATTAATTATTGCTGTCTTTCCAGCAATTTGTGTATTATCTTTTCTGCTATCACATTTGACCCTAGTTCTTGTGCCTCTTTTGTTTGGGCTCCGATATGAGGAGAACAGATAACATTTGGTAAGTTGAGTAATGGACTATTTGTAGGGGGTTCATTTTCAAATACATCGAGTGCTGCTCCAGCTATCTTCTTATTTACCAATGCATCATACAATGATTTTTCATCAACAACATCGCCACGTGAAGCGTTGATAAAAAATGCTGACGGTTTCATTTTCGAGAAAAGTGTCTCATTGAACATGTGTTTTGTTTCAGGAGTGGAGGGTACGTGACATGAAATAAAATCGGAACTTTCTACAAGCGTCTGTAAATCGGTAGTTATCATACCAACTTCTTTTATAAATTGGGGATTTATTGGAATAAGATCATGTCCAATTAAATTCATACGAAGACCTTTGGCTATTCTTCCAAGATTTCTACCTATATTTCCCACTCCAATAATTCCAAGATATTTGCCTTTTAATTCAATTCCGTTTAATTCTTTTTTTAACCAGTTACCTTTTTTCATTTCATTATCTGCTAATAATATATTTCTGGACAATAATAACATAAAGCCTATAACCAATTCAGATACTGCATTTATTGCAGATTCTGGGGAATTCACTACCGAGATATTTTTCTGATGGGCTTCATCTATATCAACATTATCTAAACCAACTCCAACTCTTGCAATAACCTTTGCATTGGTAGCTGCCTTAATTACATCTTTCGTGATTTTCGTCCTGCTTCTTACAACTAATATATCATATTTGCTAACTTCTGCAAGTAATTCAGAGGGAGTTATGGATGGTTTATTTATCACGTTAAGACCTCTTTTTGACAAAATTGAGATTCCAATTTCATCAATTGGATCACATATCAATACATTTCCTTGTAATTGCACATGAAAAATCCTATAGTATGCAAATATAATTATTACTTAATATTTATCATCATCGAAATGAAGCATATATTACATGTAAGAAATAATTTAGTTGTTTGAGATTATATCACCACTAACATGATCAACATAATACGTATGATTGATTGGAGTTAATTTTATTTCCCAGGCAAAATGGTTACCTGTGGTAATAGTTGGAGAGGTAATTCCCATAAAATTTCCAATTTTTTTGGTTTTATTATCTGATAGGTACAAATTACCATTCGATTTTAGATAAACAAATTTAGACTGCGTGTTGGTTATCTCATCTTTTGAAAGATTATTTTCTTGAAGAACTATTGATACAGCTGTGCTGTTTGAAATTGCTTGAAAATTCACAGACGATCTGGTTAAAGAATCAATAAGACCAAAATATACCAATAATGCAAAAACTATCCCTATCCCAAGGGATACTGCAAATTTCACTGCCACAAAAAACCTTATTATAAATATTAATTTAATTCTAATCTTGAGTTAATAAGATTAATAATAACATCTGAACTTTATTGCAATATTGATCACAGTCGAAGAAAAGCTTAAAGTTCTGGGGATTTCACTTCCTCCTCCACCTAAACCTGCAGGCTCTTATATTCCTCTAGTTCAAATTAATGATCTTATTTTTGTGTCAGGACAGATTCCTCTTGATACAAATACTGAACCGCCTTATGTAAAATTTAAAGGAAAAATAGGTGAAAATGCAACATTTGAAGAAGGCCAAAAGGCAGCTATGCTTTGCACTCTTAATTCGCTTTCGATATTTAAGGACCGGTTAAAAAGCTTGGATAAAGTAAGACGAGTAGTAAAAGTTTCAGCGTTTATCAACTGTGCACCTAACTTTTCGGATCATCCCAAGGTAATAAACCCGGCATCAGAAATGCTAGTGAACATATTTGGAGATAAAGGTAAACACACAAGAACCGCGTTAGGTGTTGCAAGTTTACCATTAGATAGCATTGTAGAAATAGAATACATATTCCAAGTATATTTACAGAAAGAATAGAATGTTAGTTTAATGTATAGGCAGAAATCTAACTTGAATATTGTTTTGTCAAAATCTTCAGGCGTAATAAAGCAAATTCTTAAATAACCTTTTCTAGGATTTTTATTGATACTATAAAATGTACAAGCATCTAGCTAAAACTTGGATTAACATGTGGAAAACCAATAGCGAACATTTAAAATCAAGAGCCATTGGCTGGAGAAGAGAACTTGCTATTCATAGAATTAATAGACCCAGCAGACTTGATAGAGCAAGAAGACTAGGATACAAAGCTAAACAAGGGATTATTGTTATTCGTACTAGAGTAGGAAGAGGTGGAATGAGAAAGCAAAGACCAACAGCTGGAAGAAGACAAAAACACAGTGGTGTTGTACGTATCAAACAGGCAATGAATATGCGAATAGTTGCAGAAAGAAGAGTTAATGAAAGGTACCCTAACATGGAAATAATTGGTTCATATTTTCTCTACAAAGATGGAAAACATTCATGGTATGAAGTAATTTTAGCTGATCCTAACCACCCATCTGTATCCAACGACAAGGAAATGCGTGGAAAATTAAAGGCTTTTGCGTAGGAAAACTAAATCTATTATTTTTGGTTCCTTCATCACAAGATACTAACAAAGATAAGACGTATGACTATTTGAGAGTGGACAATAATTGAATATTCAATAAATAAGTATTATCTTTGCCAACAATAATATTAAGATGTAGTCAATAGTTATTTCCCTAACATGTGTTTGATTGCTCCGGAATTATATTTTTTAGTTTTACAGTTATAATATACAAGTATCTGGTATAGCAAAACTGACAATAGTACTGATGCACAAGTACTATCATATCCTCTTACAGGTAACGGTCTATCCTAAAAAGAGATTGTATATGTTCTGTCTACGCCTCGTTTGATTACCTCTCATCTAATATATAGTCTGTAAAATGTTAGATTGACAAAATTGAACTAGTTTGATCCTAACATTAGGTAAATTTCCATATCTTTATACTCTGCACTAACTAAAATCCCATATCTGTGCTTTGAATCTAATCGAAACCATATACTTAATTTAAAGCATCTTAATTAAGATAACAGTTGGAGAATGGATATATGGTCTGCCACGTCTTTTGTTATTTTTATCTGGCCACCTAATTAATCCAACCAAATAGAAAATATTATTTAGAATAGTTGTTGATCTATTTTGAGATGGTTTGTTGGTCAGGATGATTGTTTTTCACCAAAACATCATTCTCCAGGAGATAGTATTATTTCTTGTGAAAATAAAATAAAAATAATTATGATCCCGTCTCAACTAGCTAAAACTTAAGTTTCTCCTGAATTTTTCTAATAATACCATGTAATTCGTCGCTAGATATGTCTCTCTCTATTGTAAGATAATAGATTAATCCATTCCTCATAAAACTAACAATATTTACCTTGGAGCTCTGTAATAGAATAAGTTCTGTAGGTCCAATAGAATCCTCATAATTTTTTCTTATATTGAATATCATTGAGTGAAGAAAAAATTCATTCCTTGCCTCTTCAGGTCTCAATAGTGGAACCAGTCCTGATTTCATCTTGCCAGCAAGTGTTCTGCCAAATTCGTTAGTGATACACACATAACGAACATTTAAAGATAATTCAAGCAATTTCTTACAATACTCTCTTAGTTCGACAATTCTGTCTATATTTTTGCTGTTCATACTCTTTGTATTAAGAATAAGAATCTAAAATATCTTTATAAAAATTTCATTATGGAAGAAAACATGATGTAAATGTGTTAATAATTTAAATCTATTAATATTGTGGATTCTCGGCTATTTTCTTTAAAATCCCCATTGCATCTAATTCTTTGAGGCTTTGTCTTTGAGTAGAAACGAAATTGTGAAAGTCTTCTATAGTATCCCTTGTATCAGAATAGAGTTCAATAGATTTCTTAACTATATTTTCGTAACTCCTAAACGGAAAATAAATTTTCTTTGCAGTTCTAGTAATTAACTGCTTTGTTTCCTTATCAATTATTCCTTTTTTAAAAGCAAGAAATAGATTATATCTTATATCTATCATGGCCTCTGAAAGAAGGTTATAAGAGTTATCAAATGTCACTGCTACCTCGTCATCTGAATTTATTATATTCTTCTTGAATAGTTCAAAAACCTGTCCATATCCCTTCATTCCAAATTTTTCTAATTCAACTGCTCGTAAAGCCCCAAGACTGGATGCGCCGTATACTTGAAAATTATTTTTATTTACTACCTGAAATACTTCTATGGGAGTAGGAGGATAATCTTGTAAGAATACACCATCTATTAAAATAATTATCTTTTTTTCTGATATTAAACTTAATTTAATAAAATCACCTTTTTTGGCAGGTGGTAGGAATTCTGCATTTATTATCTTTCTTGCTTTTTCTATAGAAAGACTGGGACCCAAAAAAACTATAGGAATACTCATCTAAAATTTCTCCTTGCTCTCCATCCCATCATCGATTTTGTAAATTTAAATGTCTCCAAACCAGGCACAATTGCCCTAACCACAGGAATTTTTAACTTGTTATTAGTAAGATCTATTATTATGGCCTTGTTAAGGCCAACTCTCTTTAATTTAGATGTTATTAAATTTATATCATCAAGAATATCATCATTTTGATATGTGATGATTTTAGAAAACCTAACAACGTCTTTAGACGACATAAACTGCCATGAAGATTTATCATCTGAATTATTTTGACCGTATTTTATTTTTCTTAAATCATCCCTTGCTCCTTGTATATTTGCTGCCCTGGTTTGAGATACCTCTGTAATAGCTCGCAATAGAGCTATTCTTTTGTCAGGATGAGTACCATGTCCCTCAGCCAAATATCCATAGTTGTCAGATACCCATTCCACACAGGCTACGTTAAAGGTTGGAATTTCCAGATCTGATGTTACATTTTTAGTGATTAGACGAATACCATGTTTTTTGAACCTTTGGACAAGATTCATTATTGGTTGAAAATGTACATCAGAAATATCAACATCTGGGAAGATCCCATAGTCATCAATGAAATCATTTTTTGAAATTATCCTAACATCAAATCCATTATTTCTTAAATTATTAGAGAGATTATATAATAAATGAAATGGAATGGCGCTGCATCTTAGTTCTGCTAGACTAATGGCATCTCTTTCAATTACCTCGCACAATGAATGACAAACAGCTTCTTCAAATACGTTACCAGAAGCTAATCCGTTCGTATGGTGAAACGCAAAGGGATTGACAGCTGGGTATGAAGGGCTATATCTAAATAATGCCAAAGAAGAAGGAACTAGTATATTCTCTTTATTAATTATATCAAATCCTTCAACATAATCCATCACCATAGTATCTTGAAAATCGTATGATAACGGTTCTACTAATTCTTCAGGATGTAAAATATTATAACTACTGGATAATTCTTTGAATGTTCCGCGAAACATTTTTTTTGTAAAGGAACTTGGTAACGATGAATACCTTTCAATACTTTCCATTATTGCACTTGCTTTAGCATGGGCTTTAGTTGGACCTTTGCCACTATAGACCCAAATATAATCTTCAGTTCCAGGTAGAACAGATGAATAATTTGGTATGTATAATTTATCCATGTATGTGATATCTGCTAACCTAGTAAGACCGATTTCTTTAGATAGATGTGAGACTTGCTGGAGAGTTTTTTCTACTGAAACCGTTCTCGATGTTCCGTTTACGGTCCATTTTTTTTGACTTTTTAGATCCAATACGGGGAAATTATCTTCAGAAGTTCTTATCAAGCTTACGAATCATGCATTAAGAATATATATTACATGCACCACATTTAAAAATAGTTTGAGTTCTCGTCAGAAAGAAGCAGAAATAATTAGTGAGATTCTGCTGAAGGCTGCTAGTGAACCTGAGTTTAGAAATGTTCTTATCAAAGATTCTTCTTCAGTTCTAGCAAAATATGATATTTCGAATGAGGCAAAATACATAATCAAAAAGAGCATCATAGATCTAACACAATAATAATAAAAGATTGAAGAAAGCTTTGTTTTAAAGATTCGAGTTTTCATTTATCTCTAAAAATAAATAAAATAAAATTAATTTATGAAAACAGTTAAAGTAATTAGTTAGGCAATATGAACACTTTATGATTGTACCCCGCCTCTGACTCACGACTATTCACAGATAGCCTTACACACTTGGTGTAATCCTCCTAGCGTTTTTTAAACGGGGTTGTCTTTAAGGCGTATCAACAAACATAAGAATCATTGTAATTTTATCGTAATTCAACTGTAAGCTTCTAAGGCATTAAAGTTTATTATCAGGAGTACAAAATAATTATGAAAAATACTTGAAATATTCTGTTGAGAATATTTTTTTCCTTTTATAAAATAAGACCTAACAACGAAATCGCAAAATTCTTAAACAGTTGAGACAAATGTATGTAATAATTATTAAAACGCTTTACCTGATTTGTGCGATGTATCCATAACATTGAAAATGACTAGAACTCATCAGAAAAGAATCTTATATTTTTCACATATTCGCGCATTAAAAAGGAAAATGACCTATATGTAAAAACACCTAGATCAAACATGTGTAAAGTAATAACCGGTATATTCAAGTGAGCTCAAAAGACATCTATTGAGCGAGTCTAGGATTATTTTCGTAGGTTAACAATTTCTACTCTGTAATCGTGCCAAATAAATAATATGGAATATATGTTTTTGTCTATCGATAACTGAACGTGTATTTATAACGTAGGCACACATAGTTTATTAATTACCAATAGTAAAAAATCTAGGGTCCGAATGTACATCTGGACAGATAATCATATTGATCATATAACCTTCGCCCTAATTAAAAAAATGATTCAATTGATTATGATAAAAACGAATATGTAGTATAACTCAATAACACTCATGGAATTGAATAATGCTAAAGTTATGTCAAGACATGATGTATAATTAACAAGACATATCCAAAAATATTTAATGTTTACCAGTTTTTTATTGGGTTTTAATACCTCTGATACTTCTTTAGAGAATCCATCAAACCCGTATAATTGCTCACGACATACTTTTGGATGGTTCATCAGCAACAAGGTAAGCAGGAATAACATTATCCTGTTATAGCTTAATTACAAATGTTATCGTTTCATTTACATTGAGATTTTTTTCCTTCTTTTATAATCTAATTAATTCAGATCGAGAATAAGTCATAATAGTTTGACGTTAGACGAAATAAATATCATGACAGATAGCTATTACTGTTTATTGGATTTGATAAGTAAATTTAGTTAAAAAATATAGAATATTTGGTATAATACTGCTTCAGTAAAAAAAGAAAAGCTTCAAAAAAAGAATACATAAAATATTGCAAGAATAGAAACAGACTGGTACATCCTTGCACAAGATGAATAAATATTTGAATATGATTATGTAATTAAAAGAAAGCAATGGATTTCTACAAGTCAAAACCTATTATAATCTTAGCAGGTTCTTACAAAAGAGCAGTTGTTTTTGGTTTTATATTGACAGATCTGAAACCGTTATTTCGACAATACGATAAATTTGACAATATCACCTCGGTAGACTATCTAATACATATAGGGAAAAGATTTGGTGATTTTGTTATTTTTATAGATTAGTTAGATTCGACGAAAGCTCATTGTTCCAAGATTGCAAGACGATTCCTCGATACAAATAATCGTATTATAGAACTACAATATTTTTAGGTTGATTCAGACTTAAATGCAGGAGAGGAAGGAATACTACAGACAGGATAAGTAAAATACACTATCTTATTATTGAGCTACACTTGATTCTCTAACAGATCAACCAGGTTATATTATAGAACGAAAACTTGTATCCAGATGTCAGAAACTATCTCTTTAGTTCTATGAATTATTGTTAGTTAGTATAACCAATATCTGTAAATCAAGCGATAATCTTCCGCTGTAAGCATTTTTTAATTTAAAGTTTTAATAAAATCGCTTAGAACAATTTCAAATGCTGATACAGGTACTCTAATATTGTATTCACTTATTACCTTTGGAGAAACTTCTCCAATAACTCCTACGAGACTATCTTTTATGTAAATATTTGCAGATCTTCCAGTAATAAAAAATTCATTCTCATATGATTTTGTACATATTTCCTCGCCAAAATTAATTTTGATAATGGATCTTAACAAAGATCTCGTTTCGGTAAAACCCATATTATTGGAGGACATAACAACACCAAGACACCATTTTTCTGCTATTTCCTTATTGATACTAAACACTTTTCCTATTTCAAATATTTTTTGCGGGTATTCTTCATGAATATTGTGAGACAAGTTATTCATAAGTGAAGGTATAATACTGGTTCTCAAAAATTCATGTTCAGAACTTTTACTTTCATTAACTTTTAACCAAAGGTGATTTATTTGCTTTGTTTTTATCGTTTTAATACTCTTTTGATCGACTAAACTAAAATTTACAACCTCAAGTAAACCAAATCCAATGAGAGTTTTTCTTAATTCGTTAAAAAATTCAATAAGAGGATTCTTTATTCCAGAGGTAATTTTAAATGAAGGCATACTTGGTTCCAAATTATAAATACCATAACCTAAAGCTACTTCTTCTACAACATCTATCGTATTAGTAATATCACTCCTATAATGAGGTATAGCACACTGCATATCATTACCGTTGATTTTCGATGCATCTATTCTAACCTTTTTTAATGATTTTATTATTTCATTAGATGAAAGTTCTAACCCTAAAAGATTATTTATGTAGTCTTTTTTAACAACCATAGATTCATTGCATAGTTTCTTTAAAGGAAAGAAGCTATCCTTATTATTTTCGTTTACTGATCCAGACACAATCTCAAACCCTTCATCCAAAAAATAATGAGACAAGATAGACAACATATCTAATGCAATTTCAGAATGTGTAGCAGTAATTTCTAGTAATAGGTTTTTACTTTGTTTTGTAATCTTCGTGACGTCACTATTTATTATTGGCGGGAAAGATACAATCATATTGCTTTTATCGAAAATAACAGGATATTTTGCAAATGATTCAACTAGATGTTTGTATTTTTGTCCTACCGTCAATTTATTCAATATTTCGTCAAAATCATATTTTTCAGACTGATCAAGCGGAACAAATGCTATATCAGGAGTCTCAGCAGAATATCTCAAAGGAAATTGCATCTTATCCAGATCATGAATCCCTATAGATGCCTTCTTTCTTCCCCTTGCGATACCATTATGAAGATCTTCTTGCATGGAAATAATTTGTTCAAGTGAATCTTGAGTAAGTTTTTTGTTCTTTGCAATAAAAAAAAAGATGAATGGTCTTATCTTTTTAACTGAATTATCTACGATAATTTTATACTGTGGATCGGTTGAATAGTTGAATTTTGGTATACCAAGTTCTCGACCTACTAAACCATTTAACGCTCTAAAAATTCCAATATCACTTGAAAAATCAGGTCTGTTAGGATTATATTCAACCCTCACAATATTTTCATCAATACTTTCTATATCAAGCCCCAAAAATGGAAGTTGTTCTAGTATTTTTTGTAAGGAATAATCAGGAAAGAAGGATTTTATTCGAGACTTCTTTATCCTAACAACAGGCATCTTTCCGTACCTCTCAACCAGCCAAGTTTATTATTATATAAATCTCGAACATCAGAAATATCATATCTGAGCATTGCTATTCTTTCTATTCCTCCACCCCATGCAAGTACAGGATTTTTTATTCCTAAAGGACATACTACTTCTGGGCGGAAGATGCCCATTCCGAAAAGTTCAATCCACTTCCCTAGCCTTTGATTGTATATCATTGACTGCAACGAAGGTTCTGTATAAGGAAAAAAAGTAGGCCAAAACTTTATCTTTTTGATTCCTATTTTTTTGTAGAATTCTATCTGTATGCCCATTAGGTCTCTTAGTGTAATATTTTTATGTGTAACTACTCCTTCTATTTGATTAAATTCAACTAGATGTTTATACGAAACTTTTTCATTTCTAAATACTCTTCCTATAGTAAATATTTTGGTCTCTTCTGTAATATTCTCTGACAAATACTTGAGAGTGACAGGAGTAGTATGTGTCCTCAATACTAATTTTTTTGCTTGATTTCTATCCCATTTATAATGCCAACCATGTAAATGAGATTTGGCAATATTTTGAATTACTTTGTTGGTGGATAGTTCAATGGTTGTTTGATCATTGATGTAAAATGTATCTTGCATATCTCGCGCGGCATGATCCTGCGGTGTAAATAATGCATCGAAATTCCAAAAAGATGATTGCACATAATTGCCTTCTATTTCCGTAAATCCTAAACTTACAAATGCTTCTCGGATCTCTTCAATAAGATCTGTAAGAGGATTAGTTCTTCCTGGAAACAATAATGGAGTATTGGCTTCAACATCGATTTCACGAAATTTGACGCTTTTCCATTTACCTGAAACAATCATGTCAGATGTCAAGGCTTGAACATTGTTTTCATATTGTTCAAGAGCCATATTTTTTTCTAAATTGAAAAGTAAAGATTTAATTTTATTACCCTCTTCCGTCAAGGAAACTAGTTCGTCATTCTTCTTTGATAAAACCAAATCAGGTCTTTTCCTTAGTGACTGGAGGATGTTTATCTCATCTTTAGATAATTCTGATTGCTTTATATTATTTCCATTATCCTTTATTTTTTTTAATAAGATCTCCTCTCCGCTATTATTTTTAGAATCGTCAAGAATAGACAACTTCATAGCATTTTTTTTATCATGACCAATTTCAATCCATTTATTCATCTTTGATTTTGATATTGCTATATTTACCTCATTCACGGTCACTTTTCCAGTTTTTAATATTTGAGCAATTGTTGAATTTCCATTTTTTATTGCTTCTACTAATCTTCTTTCAGGAAGACCGTTTTCTATTGATTGTTTTCCAGTTTCACCTAATGATATTCTAACATCATCTGAATTTTGAAAAATAATCAAATTTTTAAATTTTAACCACTCTAAACCCCTTCTAATTTGGTCAATATGTAGATTTGTCATTCGTTTTAGTGAATTTATTGATATACTTTCGTTGCTTTCCAATGAATTTAATATTCTTTTTTCTATTGGATGTAAGATATTCAAATTAGGATCTTTAAATTCGCTCAAATAGTCAAAATTAAAAATATTTTTTAAACGTTTAAACGTTTGTAATTTATCTTAATAAAAAAATGGACAATCAAAATAACAAAAATAGCAATAAAGATAATTTCGTTAATAAATATAATAACGATAATAACACTTTTGAGCACGACAGCAAGTTACCTAATGATATTTTTGTCACTCCTTGGGAAGTACATGGAAAACTTGGAGAAGAAAACTATGCCAAACTAATGGAAAAATTTGGGACTCAAGCAATATCTACGGAATTGATAGAAAAAATTAAAAAAATCACTGGTGAAATTCATCCTCTAATTAAATTTCATTATTTTTTCTCACATAGAGATTTTGACTGGTTATTAAATAAATATGAAAACGGAGAGTCTTTTTATTTGTATACAGGAAGGGGACCATCTGGACGTATACATATGGGACATATTCTACCGTGGTTATTTACTAGATATATGCAAGATAAATTCAAATCAAAATTACTTTTTCAAATAACAGATGACGAAAAGTTTCTATATAATCCTGATCTTGACAGGGACAAAATTGCAGAATATACCTATGAAAATATTTTAGACGTAATAGCAATAGGGTTTAAACCTGAGCTAACTAAAATAATAGTGGATACTAAACACATAAAACATTTATATCCAATAGCTACAGAAATTGCAAAAAAAATAACTTTTTCTACTGCCAAAGCAGTATTCGGATTTACGACTATGACAAATATTGGAATGATAGGTTTCCCTCCCATTCAGGCAGCTCCTTGCTTTCTTCCATCAATAATAGAAAAAAAACCAACGCCCGTCTTGATCCCTGCTGCTATAGATCAAGACCCATATTGGAGAATTACAAGGGATGTAGCAGAAAAACTTGGATTTTATAAACCTGCCCAAATACATAGTAAATTCTTACCAGGTTTATCAAATTCATCAAAAATGTCTTCATCTAAACCAGAAACTGCTATTTTTACAACTGATGAACCAGAAATAGTAGAAAAAAAAGTATTATCTTCATTTACAGGTGGTCAGCCAACGATAGATCTTCAAAAAAAATTAGGTGCAAATGCCAATATTTGTCCTGTGTTTTGGTACTTAAAATATTTTTTTGATTCCGAAAAGGCGTCAACCGAGAGATATTATAGATGCAAGAGTGGAAATTTATTGTGTGGAGAATGCAAAAACCAACTGGCGGAAAAATCAAAGGAATTCATAATTGAATTTAAAAAAAGAAGAGAAAAAGCTCGAGACAAGATAGCTGATTTTATGTTCGAATGAGAATTGATGACATGAAGATAATCGAAAAGTACCTCTGTTCGGATGAATATGAAAAAGAGAAACTATGTAGCCTCTTTTCAATTCAAAAGGATCAATCTATTTATATTTTGGATGTTATGGATGTTATTGAAAATGAGATAATAATTATGTTGAGAGATAAATCTTGCCATAGTGTGACTATGAAAAATAACCTTTTCGCATTAAATCTATCGAGATTAATTACAGATATCAAGCAAAACAAAAGAAAATTTATAGAATTAATAAACTCTCCTGCTATAGAAGAAGTGGTAATAATTTCTATGAGCAATTAGGAGCAATAATCTTTTTAATATAGTAAACTATTTCTTGTCGTTTGTTTCTTGTTTTCTTACTTTTCGTTTGTTTCTTGTTTTCTTACTTTTCGTTTGTTTCTTTATACTTTTTAATTTAGAAACATTTTTATTAGTTGTGGATTCAACATTAGTAGAAAATTTTAGCGAATCGATTAAAATTTCTTGAATTTTCCTAAAATATAATTCTGTCGAATATGGCATTAATGAAATATTTTCTTCTATAGAATCCAAAACAAAAGGAACTGCTCTTTTAGAAATATCTAATTTAAATTTCATCCATAACAAACGATCCTGTACAAAATGAATTTTATCTTTTAATTCCTGAGGGGCAGTTTCTTTTGACGATTCTTCAATTCTTTTGTACCAATATGCCAGGGTTTCCGGTTCTAATCCTGATCTCAGATCTTGAATATATTCATCAATTTTGGACGAAGCAAAATTAACAGGATTATCGTAATGCACTAATTTGAATAAAATGCATTATGGATATAATTGGATTGATTAAGAATAATTGGCTTTTTAATCGCATAAAATATTTCCTTTTTCATCAATTTCACCATGTCTTATTCTTGTCGAAGAAAGTGGCCTTCCATCCCTAGAATTTACCATTTTTATAACTACTACTTTCAATGGTTTCAGGTTTTTACTAACTCGTATCCTGTTTATTTCAGTAGTTTTAACATAAGTTTCTTCGCTTACCACAATTGCTTCAATTTTAACAGATGAGATTACAGGCCCAAAGTAATCTTCTAATTTTACTATTTCATAAGATGGATTTTCAAAATTATTGGAAATAGTTTGTTTCAGGCTTTCAAGACGTTTTTCATAATTATATCGTATGTTAAATTCTGATTTAAATTTTTTTATAAATTCATCGCTAGTGAGACCAATTATTGCATTTTGTCCTACTCGAAATGTTTCGATTAATAATTTTAAGTGACCTTGGTGAATACAATCAAATGTTCCACCAGTAGCTACTAAATTGAATTTTTTTTTCAATACAATCTCTACTTTTAACATAAAGAAGGATAACGTGATTATAGATATGATAGATTTAGATTTTATGTTTATTTTTGGAATATCTTTATTGCTTGTGGAGGACACACATTTTCACATGCCAGACAGAAGATACAATCTTTCTCTCTGGCCATTATTGGTTTCTTGTCAGAACCAGGGTGTCCAGGAGTATCTAACCATTCATAGACAT
>DATGZA010000016.1:0-1837 GCA_035297365.1 Nitrososphaeraceae archaeon | reverse complement strand
CTTAATATCAAGTGCAAGTAATGATGCATGCAAAGCAGCAGTACCAGAATTAACAGCAATTGCATGTTTAACATTTAAAAAGCTTCGTAATGATGATTCAAATTCTTGAACTCTTTTACCTCCATCTCGAGCAGCGCTAGTGAGAGCATTTTCATCAAGTACTTTAATAATTTCTTGTTTCTCCTCATTATCTATCCAAGGTCTATTAATAGGAATCAATTTTACTATTTTATGTGATTAAGAATATTAAATAAGTGTTTTTGGTAAAATCTATTAATTTTATTTACCATTGTTATGTATCGTTATACACATTAAATTGCATTTAATAAAAAATTTTGATAGATTAGACCATTTTTATAATAATAAATTATAATATTTACAATACATTAATAAAACTAATAAATTTTAATAAATGTTTTCTATAAAAAACATTAGCATTAGTATTATACCAGTTAGCATAAGTATACTGACATTTATCTAATTATCAGATAATACATTATAGGACATAATAGCTATAGCAAGTACTATCAATCTAGATAATCTATTGGCTACAAAAGTATCAAAGGTAAAATTCAAAAAAATATACAGATCTGAACATGATACTAATGTAAAGGAAAGAATGCTACTTGTTTTAAAAGTAACATATGACAAACAGATTCCTGCACGGGTAGCAAGAGATCTTCACAGAAGTAGAACATGGGCATCTGACTGGTTAAAGAGGTACAGGGAAGAAGGCTTAGAAGGCTTAAAGGACAGAACAAAAATCGGAAGACCTCCAGATATATCAGGAGAAGTATTATACGAGATAAAAAACGAGTTAGCATCCAACAGACAAGGATGGACTACAAAACAGGTAGAAGATCTAATTGTAAAAAAGAGTGGTGGAATAAGATACCATTATACCCACATTTACAGACTCATGCATAAGTGGGGATTCAAACAGAAGGTACCAAGAAAAGTACATGTGAATACAGCATCAAAAGAAGAGAAAGAACTTTTTAAAAAAGAACAAGGAAGATACTATTGGATAATCTAAAAGAAGGATTCACGGCAGTATCTACTGATGAATCATTCTTTTTCTATGACTCTATTGTAAGAAAAGTCTGGATAAAGAAGGATGAGAGACCAGTTGTAAGAATTACAGGATCTCATCAAGAGTCTGTTTTATTTGGTGCCACAAGTTTAAAAGGAAAGCAATTGTTTAGACAGTATAACTGGTTTGATGAAAATACATTTTTAGATTATCTGAAACATATTCACAGGAAATTTCCAAAATGTTATCTGTTCCTGGATAAAGCAAAACAATAGCATTACAAATCAAAAAAAGTACTGAGATACTTTGACAAACACAAAAAGAATCTAATTCCAGTATATCTGCCCACAGCATCACCTGAATTCATGGTACTAGAAGAAATATGGCATATAGCCAAAAATGATTTGCTTGTTCTACAGTATTATTCATCATTTACAGATTTCAGAAATAAAATATCCACATATTTTAGAACAAAAAGATTTCATCTCAATATGAGAAACTATCTGTTGGAAGGTGTCAGCTAACATATGCTAAGTGGTATAATAGCATCAAATAAAGATTTAAAAGAATATTTCATATCATTAAATATAATAAATGAAATATATAATCCCATAAAATAAAAAGATTTAAAATAAAATTTTACTAAAGCTTTATCTTAAGTTGAGATACTATAATCAAAAAAATAAGAGTAAGTTATTTAATCAAAGCCTTCATTTTCTTCTAGTCTTCCTTTTTCGGGATAAAATTTACATTCAGAGATACATCCAGTAAATTGATTACATCCTTTTCCATCATAGCTACCTT
>DATGZA010000015.1:0-71955 GCA_035297365.1 Nitrososphaeraceae archaeon | reverse complement strand
TCCCCATATTCCCAACTGTCCTGGTGCATCAACTGGTCCCCAGACCGTTATTCCCTTGAATTTACCTGTTGTTGTACGTTTGGTTTTAAAGGAGGTATCTATTGGACCATCTGCTTTTGAATAACCGGTTCCCGAACCGGTGAGTGATATACTAGTTTCACCAAGTTGTGAAATTCCAGCAGGTCCTATATCAGGACTAGAAGGTGTCGTGGCAAGTACGGTTTCCACATTAGGTTGACCAATTGCAGCAGTTTGTGATGGAATTTCTTTAATGGATTGAGCAGCAACGAATTTTTCTCTCTTTACAACACACAGTTGTTCGTGTACCTCCCTCATACTTTCTAATGTAGTAGGGTTTGAATGTAAAAGGAGAGAACCACAATCACTGCATACATATTCTTGGGACACGGTATAATATTCTAAATAGTCATTTATCAACATTTGGTTATCGAGTGTACTTTCGATCCAAAATATTCTTGAATTTTGGCAAATTTTTATCGTCCACCTATTAGAAAGAATTATCTTTCGGTTTTTCACATTTTTGAAATAAAGTATTTTAAATAATATCAAATAAAATAAAATAGATGTTGATCATTAATCAATTTTACACGTGTTCGGATTAGGATATACTTTTTGGAGTGAAGTTATTTCAGTATTAAGAGAAATAATTCCTGTATACGATAAAGTAAATCAAGTCATTTCCTTAGGAAAGGCCGAATCTTATCGATTTATTGGAATAAGTGAAAATATCCATCCGGGTAATTTTATATTAGATGCTGGATCAGGATTTGGGAACATGTCAATAACAGCATCTATATATACTAATCATCAAGTTAAGATAATATTGTATGATCCAATTTTAGAGATGTTGAAAAATTCTAAACAAATTATTAAATTGGAAACATTATTCTCAAAATCTTCTGGTATTTTTGAATACATGCCATTTAGAGATGAGACATTTGATATTGTAATGTGTGGTTATTCACTAAGAGATGCGATCAATCTTGAGAATGCAATATCTGAGGTACACAGAATACTAAAAAAAGAGGGCAAATTTATAATAGTCGATTTAGGAAAGCCAGACAATTATTTTATTAGGATGATTGTCAATTTTTATTTAAAATATATCTTAAAAATATTAGCTTATCTAGCCGCTGGAGAACTCGGATTGCAATTTAAAAAGCTCTATGGCACTTATCTAAGATGGCCTCAAAATGATATTCTTTATTCGTTATTATCCACTAAATTCTCAGATGTTGATTTTAAAAGAAAAATGAATGGAGCATCGATTATTGTTTCCGCATCAAAGTAAATGGGTATCTTCAATTTTATCAAACAGGCATGTCTTATAAAATTAAGAGAAACGTCCACAATTTAGAAAGAACATAATTATAAAAATTGAATTATTTTGATTTAAATAACTGTCTCGTTACTAATATTATCCCAATTATTGGAAACATTGATAGAAAAATGTATGGAAAGATAGCCAAATATATTGAAGGTTCAAAAATTTCCATTTTCGTATTCAGTTTTATTTAACTTATTTACTTATTTAAATTTAGAATTTGCTTCGTTAAGAAAACCATCTAATTTAGACTTCCAATCTATAAATTTTTCAGGTATATCAGGATAATTATAGTAGTGATTCACAAGTTTTTTGTTAAGTTCAGAAGTAAATTTTAGATCAGCTGCCAATTTCTTGTTTAATGCACCCCTAATTAACATACCTAGTTTATCCAATGCTCCGAATTCTGGATGTTCTCCATTTGCGATTTTCTCGATATCGAACTTAGAAAGAAAATGTTTCATCCCATAATCTATCTGTTCATTTGTAAGAGTCTGAAGCATCCTGCGAAAAACTTCCAATCCAGCAGTTTTGTATCCATAGTCATCAATAAAATCCTTATTGTATTTCCACAGACTCTTTTCCGAAACATCTGAAGATTCTATTGCGTCCACAGCATCTTTTCCTGCTATTGTTGCGGCAATTATAGCAGGGCCTATTCCTCCTGCATCTAATGGTTTTGGCATCCATGCAGAATCTCCCACCATCATGTATCCATTACAAACAAGACAGTCGTTTTGTCTTCTTACTGAAACCTGCCAGGTACCCCAAGTATTCCCTTGATCTTCGCCATCAGGTAATTCGGGTTCAGATATTACGGGATTAATTTCTACGTACTCGTCAATTAAATTTTTGAGATTTTTGTTTTTTCCATATTGTTTGTTATATATATTAAATGCTTTTTGCTGTACACCTAAACCAATATTTACTTTATTTTTCCCCTTTGGAAATACCCATGCATAACCACCAGGAGCTAGTTTTTGATCAAGATGAATTATACAATAATCTGGATCAAAATATGTCTTTTCATCATCACATATTTTAAAATTATAGATATATCTGCCTGTAGATTCCAGATCATCCCGATCTATTTTCTTTTGAATGAATGACTTGATTGGTAGGTTGGTTCTTAATACCGATGTGACTCCTGTACAATCAATTATTAATTTTGCAGTTTTTTTGAAGGTTTGTTTTGTTTTTAGGTTTTCACCATCTACACCAATTATGTAATTATTATTAGAGATTAATGATCGTAGAGCAATATTATCAATGACTTCTATCCCCATTTTTAAAGCATCTTTTAATTGCCGTTGAGGCAAAATTCTTCTGTTAAGAATATAACCATCGCCGTCAAAAGAAATTCCAGTTTCATGATCAGGAGAATAGGCGATTACCCCTTTTACAGGATGCTCTATTTCTGGAGACCCCCAGGATATACCTATTCTATTTGTCATGTAATCAACACTGTTCTTTCCTACTGCATCTCCACAAACCCAACCGTTAACTGTTTTCTTTCCTAAATCTGAAAATGAATTCCTGTCGATTACAAGTATCCTGAGAGATTGGTTAGAATAGTAAGCAGCTGAGGTAGCAGCTATCATTCCTGCCAACCCACCTCCAGCTACAATGATATCATAATCGTGCTTATCTTGCAACATAAATATGATTTTTGTAAATTTACAATATTTATAGTTAAGTTAATTATCCATTATTCTACATATATAACTATGTTCGCATCATTCTAAAGTAATTTTTTACAATTCCTAATAAAGATAATTTTCATAATGTTATTGATATCAAATGAATACTTCCAGATAAGGTAAAATCGCATGTAAAAACTTATTTAAAACCTAGAAGTTAAAAGCTGTTTTATAAAGATGATAATAATTAATAAATGGCAATTTAAGGTTATGAAATACCTTTATGAGAAAATTCATTTAGACTCTATAAAATATTTGTAACGTTTTTCTACTTCTTTATTATTTCCAGACAATACGTTATCAATTTCTCTCTTAAGTAGATCCAATGCATATTTTTTAAACTTATTTCCTTCTTCAGTTTCAGGAAAAGTTGACAATGTATATTCAAAATGTTTCATAAATTCAACAACTTTTTTTCTGAATTCTTCCTTTGTAGGGTAATCCACTTGAGTAATCTTGTACCATGTAGTTGAGCAAGCAGTCGAATATAACTTTGCAAGATCTTCTACAAGTCGTTCGATCTCAAAAAAGTCAGGCATTTATTATAAAAAAGAAGATATCTAATATATTTCTGAAGGCTGAGGAGGATTGAAAATATCATCGAATATGTGGCTTTATAGTTATTATTATCCTTGAGCTACAGAGAATATCTTTACACCTGTTCCTAATAGTAACTTCGGTAACTCCAGCTAATCCTGATACATCTATTTGAAGAATATTCATTCCCAATAAAACGGCTGAAAGATAAATGTATGCCGCAGCAAGTCCATTTGGAGATTTACCGTCAGCCAATAGATTATTTAAAGTTTTATGAGCTAAATCAATAGCTAATCGCTCTATTCGTGTATCGAGTTTTGCTAAATTAATTAATTTGGCTATATAATTATCTATAGATAAGGTACATGGAATAATTGGGTTTTTATTTCCATTTTTATTGTCGTCATATTTTGATTTATTAGTATGCGTATCAAGTTTCGTTTGAATAAAGTTACCACGCATAACCGCCAAGCTATCTGAATTATCAATTTTAATTGCTTGATCATAAGTATTATTTTCATATGAAAAATTATTGTGATATATTCCCAATTCCATAGACATAATTCGATAATATTTTGAGGCAAGTTTTAGGCACGACCTGTCATTTGGAGATGCGCCAGTGGCATTTACTATTTCTTCAATAGATCTTACAATAGAACATCTTTTACATGCAAGATAGATCGTTGCCGCAGCTATACAAGAAACTGATTTTCCTTTTGCTTCATTATTCTTTTCATAGGTACGGTATATCATTGCAGCGGTTTCAATTAGAATCTTGGGTAGTAACAGATTTGAACAAATCTCGCTAATCTTTGACAAAACATTAGAAAGTCTCCTTTCTTTGGATGACGATACACGTATTCTTGAATGCCATTTCCTAATATTGGTCATCTGTTCAGCTACTGTGTAATTAATTAACTTCCCTCCATAATCCTTTGAAGCATTGCCTATCTCGGTTCTTAAACCATAGTCGTGTTGAGAAAAACTCATTGCTCCGCTTGCTCTTGTGTTACGATTTTTTTCTTCAAAATCTTTGGCTATCGATTCTGGTCCATAATCATTCACTTCATCCAATACAACGTAACCGCAATTCTGACACAAAAATTCACCTTTACTAAAATCGTGAATCAAATTAGAATGACATTCTGGACAATTATTGCAATATTCTAGACACACCATTTTATTATTTTCTACCTCTCATGTTTCTTTTTTTAAACTTCCTTGACTTTCCACCATCTTCAGGATTCCTTAGATTAGATTTGTATATTTTATCACCGTTAACAACTTGAAATTTGTCATTTGACGTAATTATGGAGGCATATGGAGAACGAACTGGTCCTATTAGTTCATTAATACTTCCTATTTTCACACAGTTAGAATTAAAAAGTAAATCGCCGGCATTGACTAGATTTTTTTCATCAAGTTTTACAATCAATCTTCCACTTCTTGCTTTATGAAGAATTTCACCGACTTCTCTCAACGCAAATTTATTTGTTTTACTCATTTTCATGTTATTCGGTCAATAATAATTTATTAAATTGATAAAGAATTAAAACTATATTTCTTTTTCATGAAGTTCTTTTGTTCCTTGTTCTTCTTGCACTGATTTTTGAAGCGATTGTTGAGATTAATTCAAATTTCTTTTTATTTTCTATTTTTGGAATCATGATATATCCCGACCTTACAAAAGATCGTCGAGGATATCTTGCATGGTCATTAGAATTCACAGCAGTAACATTTAATCCACAATCTATTGCAGCATCAAACAATTCAGAAAAAGTTGGGTCGAAAACAGCATGATCTCTTTTTATTCGTCTTCCCTTCCTCCTAGAGAGATTCTTATTTAAATAGTCTAGCCAAATAATTACATGCTCATAATCTTTCAATAGTTAAGTAGAAAGATTCTTCTTATTTTAATATTAATATTCTAACTAAATATTACAATTCTTATTTCACATCTAAAGATGTACAGGAGATAAAATTTAAAATTTTATTTTAATTAGATTCCTTTACCAATATACCGTTCATGGTACCGTTCTGTCCTGGTCGTGAAACTACCCTTACTGAACCTAATTCAGTCTCTACAATGGCACCTTTAGAAACGACTCCCCGTCTTTCATAATCCTTATTAGCAGAATTCTTTAAGGCCTTTATAATTTTAGTTTTAACTGTTTTGTTATTTTCTTTATCGTTTACATTGATGAAATCAATACTCTTTATTGCCGTTTTTTGATTATTACCTCTAACCCGTCTTGTGATAGTAATTTCCGGGCCCACAACCGGTTCGTTGGGATATCTATCAATTTCGTATTTTCTTCTCGTTCTTGAAGCATTTAGTCTTCCTCCTGTATATTTTCTTCCGCTTAGATTCTCAATTGACTTTCGCACTAAAATGAGAATGAATTACTCTAATTAAGACTTTTCTAGGATTTAGAAATAATACTTCCTTTCATCCTGTTGATATCAGAAATCCCGAAGTAATCTTGAAATTTTTTTGTTGTCTTGTACACTCTCAATCTTCCTAAATTTTCATGTTCTACAAATGATAGCTGTTCAAGATATTTTACATGAATGTATGCCTGTGTTCCTCTTATGTATACCAACCTTTTTGACGTGATAGGTTGCTCATATAGAATATATGACAATGTCTTTAGAGTGGCAGATGAAAGAAGTGGTTGTTTAGCAAATTTTTTAATCATAGGTATATAGCTAGATTTTAATTGAAATACGAACTTCCCGTCATCTAGTTCTCGTATTTCTAGTGCATAAAATATAGAATTTACTTTTTTCATAATATCAAGGAGAATTTTTCTAATTTTTTCATTTGAATTAATACCAGTTGCCTTACTTAATTCTTCAAGTGTCATTGGCCTACCAGAAGAATAGAGTGCAGCTTCTATCCTTGCTATAACCTCTTTATCTGGAAGAAATTTGTCCAAAACTAGGTTATATTATTTACGGATTTATATTAATATTAACTAGTTCCATATTTTTCTTACTGTAATATCGTAGGAATCCTCATTTTGTACCAATTCTATTTCATTTTTCATTGCTAGATGTAATAATGCTATAAAAAACCTGGCTACCTCGATTGGTTGCATTCTTTCAACAAATCTGCTGAAAATAATAATTTCGTTAGTATTTAAGGAATTTAATATATAATCTTCATGTTCTTCCAATATTTTTTCAAATTTAACAAAATACTGATCGAACTCGAAATCTTCTACAGGTTCCAATTGTATTTGATTTCTACTTTTACGATTAGGATTTGACAAATCTGCAATCATATTTTGAAGAACTCTTAGAAGGTCTTCAAGAGATACTGGATAAGTTGATGACAATCTAAATGGAAATTCAATTGGATTGATTATTGGAATTTCCTTTTCTTCTGCAATCTGCTGATTGTGTTTTTCCATGGCAATTTTTCCAAGTTTAAAAATACTATCTACTTTTAATCGATAAATTAAAGACGATGTCCATGCAGCTATTCCGCAAATTCGAAGGTCTTTTTTACCATTGGAATTTATTAACTTTAAAAGTACTTCGAGCAAGTTTGAAATATCTATTTCCCACACATTTTGCTTTCCAAGGAGAGATGGGTTAAATAGCAGGTTAAGTGGAGGTTCAGATAACGACTGATTTGTTTCCTTAGAATTCATTTATATGTTTCTTCTTTTGGATATTTCAATGAAATACATTGATATTTTAAAGTAATTTCTCAAAAAAATTAAGATGTCATCCAATCTAAAGGGATATCCTGATACAGACCATTAGGCAAAATTCGTCTAATCGAGATAGGTAATGCTTTTTTCTCGAGCTCTTCTAGGGCAAGTGCAATAGAGCTCTTATTAAAAACATCTTGCACTTTTATCATTATGGGGGCACCAAAAGAAAGTTGCAATGCTCTTGCCCCTGTTATTCTTGCCTTTTCAAATCTGGTAAGTCTTCGTGGACCTATTAGAATTTCTTTATTTTTGGAAATTAGTTCTTTCAATTCAAATTCAGGTTCATCGTATTCAACGAATTGTTCAATCCTGGTACTTTGATTTTCAGTTTCCTCTGCAGATTCTTTATCTAGTTTATCGCTCTTTTCTTCATCGGAAGATTTTTTTGAAGATGCTGAGGTCTTAGATTTTTTAGCTTTAGATCTCGATCTGGCACTTTTCGATTTCAATTTTGAGTCGGATACATCGGAAACGAGATTATCTTCGTGATTTTTAAGTGTTAATTTACCAGTATCATCTATTTCATCTTTATTATTATCATTTGCTTTCTTGCCAACCAAGAATAGTCAAAAAGCTTATTAGAATATAATTAAACGTTACGAATTTAAGCAATTAGGATAAGATACAGATGAATAGAAAGAATCATGCATGATACAAGTAGTAAAAGTTCCTTCTCGGTTTCAAGAATACCGATTGAAATAATTGTAGGAAATAAAGGACGAATAGAAGCAGAACTTGTTCGTCACTTTGCTCCATTAACGATATCAGAAATATTAAAACGTCTTCCCTTAAGTGGAAGAGTTCACTATAATTTAGATAATTTCTGCTACATACAAACACAATTAAATCTTGGGCCAGAGAAACAAAAAAAAGATTTCAAAGCGAATGATATAGCATATTTAACTTTAAATGGTTCTTTCTGTTTTTTTATAAAGCAAACTACAACAGCTCCAATGAATCATATTGGAAAAATGATTTCAGAAATAGATCCCATCAAGACAGTAGAACCAACAGATATCTTAACTTTAAAACAAATGGTAGGAATATAAATAATTATTTATTTTTTGGAGATAGAATAAACTTTATGTCCACTATATCCGCCTGCAATTTTGATTATCCCCTTGGATTCTAAATTTTTTAGATAATTGTTAGCTACGGAAATCTTTATTCCCAATGTTTTCGCAACGCCCTGCACAGTTATAGCTTTCATACCTTTTATAATCCCAAAATCATTAATATCATCAATCAAAACAGAAGATTTCTGTCTTTGAGATTTAGAAGATGCCTTTCCTTCTTCCTTTTTCAATTTAGTAGAAGATTCTCCAGGCTGTTGTGCATTAGATTTTGACTGACCTACTTGTTTCTTCTTGACTCCACCCATTATATTATTAGAATTGCAGTTAATCCAATTTATAAGTTATAATGATGAAAATATAACAAAAAGGTTGTTACCTCAAAAATGCTTAATAGACCTTGCAGGTTATTTTTTCCGTTGGATTTTTCTCTGGTTGTAGAAACCTTTCAAGAAATGGAAAAGACAAATAGTAGGATATCACTAACAGATCATCTCGTTAGTTTATTTAAGAAAACTCCACATGATGTAATAAAAAAGATTGTTTACCTGATACAAGGAAAATTATACCCAGATTATGAAGGAATAGAGCTTGGGGTAGCAGAAAAATTAACAATAAGATCAATTGCAGATTCAATTGGAATCTCCATAAGGGAGGTCGAGGATGTTTATGCTCAATTAGGTGATTTAGGTGAAGCGACAGCCAAAATATCGATGAAGAAATATCAACAAACATTTTTTAGTGAAAAGATCACTGTTGATAGAGTTTACAAGACCTTCGAAAAGATAGCAAAAACATCTGGTCCAAGATCACAATTAACAAAATTAAGGTTAGTTAATAGTTTGCTAAATGATGCCACTCCTATTGAAAGTAAGTACATTATTAAATTCTTGTTAGGAAATCTAAGACTTGGAATTGCTGATTTTACAATTATTGATGCTTTATCGATAACCTTTACAGGTGACAAAAGTAACAGAAAGATTATCGAAAATAGTTACAATATCTGCAGTGATCTAGGTACTGTTGCGGAAATATTAGCTGTAAAGGAAATCAATGGGTTAAAGGAAATAAAAATTACACCGTTCAAGCCAATACGACCTATGTTGGCAGGTAGAGTTTCTGGGCCTGAAGAAGCACTAGAAAGGGCAGACAATATTGTTTCCGCAGAATTCAAATTAGATGGAGAAAGAGTGCAAATACACAAAGACAATTCTAAAATAGAATTATTTTCTAGAAGTTTGGAGAAAATAACATCACATTATCCAGATATTGTTGATCCTATAAAAAATTTAAAGGTCGATAAATTGATTGTGGAAGGAGAAATCGTTCCAATCAATATTTTGAACAATAAAATTCAACCCTTTCAGGAATTGATGCATAGAAAAAGAAAACACAATATAACAGAAATTGTAAAAAAATATCCTATAAATCTATACTTATTTGATATTTTGTACTATGATGACATTGATTGTACAAAATATGAATACATTAAAAGAAGAGAGATTTTAGAAAATATCCTAAAAAACAAAATGAATGGAATAATTGATTTGGTCAAACAGAAAACGGCGAATAACTCCAAACAAATTAAACGTTTCTTTTCTTTAGCCACGAAAAATGGGTGTGAAGGCTTAATGTTAAAACAATTAAATAGCCAGTACAGTGCAGGTGCAAGAGAATACCTCTGGATGAAATTGAAGAGAGAGTATGACAGTACAACGGGTGATTCGTTTGACCTTACTATCGTAGGGGCGCTTTTGGGAAGAGGAAAAAGAACAGGATATTACGGCGCATTATTACTCGCTGTCTATGATGAAAAAACAAACACTTTTCAGAGTACTTGTAAAGTGGGAACTGGATTTTCTGATGCAAATTTAGAATTTCTTTACAATGAATTGAAGAAAGACATAATTAGAGAAAAGTATCGTAATGTGATCACAAATATGAAGATGGATATATGGTTTAAACCAAGAGTAGTTCTCGAGGTAATAGCTTCGGAGATTACTCTTAGTCCATCACATACAGCAGCTATACACTCGATTCGGATAAATTTTGGCTTGGCGCTTAGATTTCCAAAATTTTCTGGTAAGATTAGATTTGACAAGAATCCGGAAGATTCTACTACTGCTCAAGAACTAATAGACATCTATAAGATGCAAGTAAAAAAGACCTAAAACCGACAACAAAGAATTATCATATAATGTATATTTATTATTGTTCTTAAAAAGGTAACATCACACATAATTATATTTAGAATGATGACACCAAAAGAAAATACAGTGGTTATTGATTAATTGAAATTAAAAGATTTTTTTACCTACAAGGATCCGTAATTCAAGACATAATAACCTTCTTGAAGTCGAATTCATTACTTGTTGTATCATAATTCATACTGAAAAGAATTATATCGAGTTGTGTATATTTAACACATCGTATTTCTCTTGTCCTTCCCTTTGCCAAATACATGGGTAGCAACCTTATCGCTGCAGACATATCCTTGGAATACTGATTAACGTCTTCAATTATCCTTTCTCAAATTCTGAATGTAGATAGTTTTCTATACTATATATTACAGCGAGGGAGTGTCATGTACGGTCCTTCATAAATTCCGTTTCATTTTCTATTTTTTTACTAATCAATCAAAAATTTCCTAGTAACAAAAATATTTCGGTTCTTTAAAGATATGGTTTCAGAAAACTCTTATTAATTAGTTCACTGCCACAATATGACCAGTTATGTATATTTTAAATCTGAATAACAATTTCATTAATAATAAATTAAGAAACTATTTCTTTGTAAAATTGATAATACCTAAATCTCTAAATGCTATTCCATGCAAATATGTAACTTTATTCTTATCTCTAAAAAGCCTTAATGCTTTAGATGTGTAATGTAGACTCAACAAGAATATACACATTCAAACAATATATTACTTCAATCAAGTGTGCTTCATTTCTTTCGAATCTAATAACCTTGGAATAGAGATAGGATCTCGAGATAAATCAAATTAGATAGATACAACCAAAAAATATTGGTTCAAAACGAGGTCATCATCGCAACTACTGGAGGAAAAATAGATTAGAGAAAGGACATGAAGAAAAACTGATTCAAAACTATCTATGAAAGAGCTCTTATTATGGGAAATAAGTTGGGGCTTAAAGTTTTATTTTCTATTTAAAGAAAAAAGGTAGATATTAAGTACAAAATTAAATAATTGATATGTCTGGTATCACTTAAAATTAGAACATATAGTCACATATAATTCGTTCGTTATAATAATCTAGTCATTCTGTAGAACTAAACAGGTTAAGATCTTTTAATTCGTGCTATCTCTATTACTTTTCAGTGGTTTCAAAGGTGGAGGTAATTTCTCTAATTTATGAGAAGGGTTAGCAAGATAATGACGAGAAGCGCCTTCTCCCGAAAGTACAATATTACATATTAAACATTTGTATTTTATAGCCATATCCCAATCCAGTAGTATGTAAATAAACTGCCCTAAAAAGTCTACTATTTAAAAATAGGCCAAGGAGAAAAATAATAACAAATATGATTTCTAAAGCGGATATTTATCTTAGTTTTATTATTTCTCTATTATCCGGCACACTAGAACGAATTCCTAGCTTATTATATATGGTACTAGCGACGTTCTCTGATTTTGTTCTTTCACCATGATTTACTAGCACACGTTTAGGCTTGACTCTTGATACAAAATTTAATATCTGATTAAAATCACTGTGTCCACTAAATCCGTCTATTTTTTGAGTTTGACATCTAAGTGGAATGACTTTCACTTTACCTAGTTTATCCATCATTGTTACTTCATTTGTCGTTCCGTCGAGTACACGTCTTCCCAAAGTTCCGTTAATTTGATAAGACACAAAGATTATCTTGTTATTTACAGATGTTGCTATTTCTTTGAAATATTCCACTGAAGGACCACCTTCTAGCATTCCAGAAGTAGCCATAATTATCGCAGGATTCTGATCGTTGAGCACCTCATCCCGTTTTCCATATCCATTCACTACAGTAAAATATTCTGATTGAAACGGATTAATTCCTTGTGCAACAGAACGTCTTACTTCTTGCCCCAAATAATGGGCATAAGACATATGTATTCCACTTGCCTCGGAGATCATCCCTTCTATATAAATTGGAGATTCTACTAATCTTCCCTCTCTCATTTCCTTATCAATAACGAGCATAATTTCTTGAGCTCTTCCAACAGCTGGTACTGGGATGAGCACTTTTCCACCAGTCGTCAAGGTTCTGTTTATACTTTCAGTAAAGTTATTGTATACAGTGTACTGTTCAGGCATAATATCTGTTGATCCTCCATAGGTACTTTCTGTAATCAATGTCTCTACTCGTGGATAAGTAGTGATTGCACTATCTAAAAGCTGTGTTTTAGCATACTTATAATCTCCAGAATATAATATATTATGTACTCCAGATACGTTCATATGAACAGTAGCACTTCCCATTATGTGTCCGGCATTATTCATAGTAATAGTAATATCCGGAGAGATATCAGTCGGTTTTCCATATGACAAAGGTATAGTATGTTTAATAACTTCGTTAATATCCCTAGTTTCATATGGACAATAAACTCCATTATTTTGGGCAACTTTAACAGAATCCATTTGTAGAAGAGACATCAGAGGAAGTGTAGGTTCAGTGCAATATACCGGACCATCATAACCGTATTTAAATAAAGTAGGGAGAAATCCCTGATGATCTATATGAGCATGACTAATTACTACAGCATCTAAATCTTCTAGTCTAAAATTAAACCAGTCAATCCTAGGATAAGCATCTATACTATTATTTTCCCCAGGATTAATTCCGCAGTCAAGCATAATCTTACTTTCAGAAGTGACTACTATAAAACAGGACCTCCCCACTTGCTTAACTCCACCTAAACAGAAAATTAATACTTCCTTAGAATTATTCCACGATTTGATTGGTTTTCCTAGCTCTCTGCTAGAAAGTTTTGATCTATTATTATCAGAAATACTATTGCTATGATTATCATTCTCCTCTACTTTTTTAATTAAAGGTTCACGAAAAATTCTTTTTCCAAGATCTCTAAGGAAATTGGACCTTTCTTTAGAAGAACTTTTTAGAATTGTATGAATATTAGTAATAGTTTGTGATGTAATGTGTGAAGATCTTCTTAAATGCGCTATCCAGCCAGTAGAATGTGCGATATTTATAAGTGTATCAGTATCAATTGCTTCAGGTTTGTTAACTTCGAGAATAACTTCTCCCGTCGCATCATCACAAAAAACTGCAGAAACGGTCACATTTTTAGTCAATATTTTAGAAATTAGGTTTCTTGTCTCATCTTCACGCAAACGAATAGAGGGATCCGTCCTTAAGATGAACCGTTTTTTCAACGTTTTAGATAGTGAAGAAAGATAAAAAGTTAATTCAGTTAAAGAAAATTTGGGATTTTTTGTGTATAAGGCGATATTAGGTCCTTCAAATCTGGCTATGGTAATTTGTGACTCTTTTGGTATTGAATTCAGTACTTTTTTAGTAATGCTTTCCTCATCTTTACATGATATTGTAGTATTCTGATTGGAGTTTCCTTTTTCAGAGTGATGGTGGATGAACTGATTCGATTGATGTAATTTGGGATCATATTTTTCGATATTAGATAAAGTAATATTGTTATTATTGGGTGGTGGAACTGGAGTTAATAACTCATCATTAACACTAATTTTACTATTATTTCGTTTTTTATTCAAATTCTATCGTCCATTTTTTTTATAATTCAATCATATGCCTATTTAATCAAGTTTACAAATATAACCAATAGACATAAATTGATATAATGATCTAATATTTATTGAATCCATTAATATAGTTTTAGTTAATTAATCAAAAGTTCCTTGTAAATTCAGTATACTTTGTTAATTCACTTGAACAGAATAATAGGAAATATGAAAATTAAATTACCAAGGAATCCACGGAAGTACAAATGCCATTATAACTATTGATAACATTATAAGTGTTAGAATAGTCGAAGGACTAAGCCTAGTATTCTTAGTTTTGATCTTTTTTTCAAGTAGCGATCCGTACCATTGGCCTCCATCTAACATTGCAATTGGTAGTGCATTGAAAATTCCCACATTAAAATTGATAAACCAATTCCAAAACAAAAAGTTAGATATGATGGGAAAGAAATCTCCAAATAGACTCGAAGTATAATAGGGTGCCATTAGGTCAGAAAATGGGACTATACCTTGTTGAATGGTAGGAGGCATAAGTATAGCTAATGGAGAAGAGGTAAATGCATTCTTATAAATATCTAATACTAAAACTGGGTCTGGATTTAAATTCGTTAAGGAAACTCCCAATATAATGTTATTTGCAGGGGGAACATCAGGAAGTTTTACGGAACTAGAACGATTTTGATTGTCGCTCGAAGTCCACTTGATCTCAATGTAAGAACCTAAATTGTCCTTCAAAATCTCGCGGAATTTTGAAACGTCATTCATAGGTTCTCCATTAATTGATCGCAAAACTGAATCTTTTTCTAGTCCTATGGATTGAGCTATTGACTTATCATTAACACCCAGAATTTTTAAACCTATGTCAGTCGGCTGAGTGTTAGGAACAGGCGTAAGTGTTGAAACTACAAAAAATAACAACACAAGCGAGATTCCTGCCATAATCATGTTATTTAGAGGTCCCGCAGTAAGAATTGCACTCTTTTGTTTGAAAGTTGTTTTATTCAATTCGTCTTGCTGAATATTTACAAATGCACCAACAGGAATACCAAGAAATAGTACTATCCCAGTAGATTCAACTTTTGTATTATAGACACGTGCAACTATTCCGTGACCTGCTTCATGTATTACAATAGTAACTATCAAAGCTGCCCAACCATAGGTCCAAGGCAGTATAGGGTTTAGGCCAGGAATCAAAATATTGCTTTGAGGTCCGAGATCTCTAGCACCAGCTCTTGCCGAATCATTGGAAAAAAGGACAACAATAGAACTCAATATCAAGAAAATTGCTAATGCTGTAATCAGAGGCATTAGATAAGTATTAAAATCTGCATAAATTTTTCCGATCTTTGTTTTTGCTATTATATCAAAAAATTTTAAACCAAAGGCAGTATGAATAAGTATTAGAGGTAACTTGAGCTCAGTTTTAATACCCATATCTGTTTGCAAATGTGATTGTTTGATCTAAATCCTATTTAAATCAATCACAGAGATAGGATAGATATATTTTAATATGAACATTTCATTATTTTTGCCTAATTGATTTTCTTTGATATCTAATATTCTAAAAAGGTCATTTTTTGAAAGAGATACTTGCATTGTTGCCAAAGAACTCGTAGGAAAATGTCTTGTCAGAAAATTGCAAAGAGAAGAGAAGATTTTGAAGTTATCTGGAATAATAGTTGAAACAGAAGCTTACGGATATATTGATGACGAAGCTAGCCATGCTTTCATTGGTTTAACTAAGAGAAACAGTATAATGTTTGGGAGGGGAGGATTTATTTATATTTATTTTACTTATGGTAACCATTACTGTTTTAACATTTCTGCACATGGACCCGCAATGAGCGCGGGAGCAATTCTGATCAGAGCAATTGAACCTGTCAATGGGATCGAGCAAATGAAGAAATTTAGAAATAAGAATGAATTGTTAAATTTGGCTTCTGGCCCAGGAAAATTAACTCAAGCATTTTCTATTAATGCAAAACACAATGGAAATGACGTAACTAATTATAATAGTGATATTTACTTAGAAGAAAATCAGAGTCAAGCAAGCATTGTAATTTGTACGAAAAGAATAGGCATACGAAAGGACATAGAAAGATATTGGCGATTTTTATTAGCCGAGAAGGAAAGAAATAGTATATATATAAATAAATACGTTTCAAAGAAAAAAGAAAATCAAGATTACAAAATCTGCTAATTATGGTACTTCTTAAAGAGGGCTTTGATCCGATGAGATTAAATATTTTCTGCCTCGCCAACTTACCAATCCGTTCCTGTTTGATTTACTTATCCCTTTGATAAATCCGGAAATAATAATTAAAGCACCTAAGGGGGCACCCAGAGAATAAATATTGTCCAAAAAAAGAGTTTTCTTTGTATGTATGATGTTTGTGAATGTGATTAGAGAAGCGACAATAACAGAAATCATAGAAACAACTAAATTTAAATTGTCAAAAGTTAACAAATAAGAAATAAGGAAATACGGGAAGAAAACAAACGGCGACAATAACAGAAAAAACAGAGATATGGTTAACATTAATGCTTTTATCTTATTTTCCTTAAGTAATGGTACAACTAATCTGTCTATCGCATCTATTAATTCCCGAGAATTACGCGCCCAAACTGCATTAACAAAATTTTCACCTCTAATCATCATCATTTTATAATTTCCTTCCTTCACTTTTTTGCCAAGTGCACCATCCTCGATTATCTCATGTTTTACCGACTGATGCGATCCTATTTTTTGATACGTGTCTCTAGTTATTATGAAATAACTTCCAAAAAAATATCCTAAGTTTGAATGTGGGTTATTTACCTTTAATGGTGAATATCTAGTATGCAAAAAAGTAATAAGTATTGGTAATGTAATTTTCGTGAAGATATCATTACATAATAACTTTGGCATCAATGTTAGTGCTTGTAAATCATTATCGATCATATTTTCCACAGCTATTTTCAATGTATTTTCAGAATGGTACGAATCAGCGTCCGTAAAAAGGAACAAAGTTCCACTCGATTTTAAATATCCATTAAAACATGCCCAGTTTTTTCCGATCCATCCTTCAGGTCGTGGGGGGGTAGTGCATATAATAACATTAGGATTATGTTCCACATAGTAATTCATAATATTTAATGTACCATCATATGAGTCATCATTAACTATAATAATTTCGTAATTTGGATACGTTTGTTTCAAAAGGCTATCAATACAAGAGCTTAAATATTTTTCTTCATTTCTTGCAGGCAATATAATACTCACTTTTGGATATTTATAAGATTTATTTCTATTATGATCAATAAAATCTTCTAACTTTGGTGATTTGGATATTGAATGTAACATAAAAATAAGAAAATAAACCCAAGTAATCAATACACCGGCCATTATAAATATCAAAATAAGCATAAAAATAAATAATTCATACATCACGATTGTTAAACTTCAAGTAGAATGAACCAATAAAAAATTTTACTGATTTTAATTATATTTATTTAAATGCACTTTAATATAGAAATTATTGCTACCATATAAATTTATAAATTATATACTAATTTTTCTTTATTTATTAACATTTTGAATAATTATCAGCTAAACTTTTTATATCGAAGACATTGTGGCTAAAGCAAATACCTATGCTAATAATCTTTGATGTGGAAGGAGTTTTGCTTAATGCAGAATATCTTCCAGTTTTGGCTCAAGTATTTGGTCCGGAAAAAGAAAAAGAAATCTGGGATATAACTAAACAGGGCATAAGAGGAGATATTAATTGGGAAGAGGGTATAATAAAGAGAGTCCGTGCATTAAGAGGAATAAAGTATGAAGATGCCAGGATAATAGCTGAAAATTTGGAAATTATGCCTGGAGCGAAAGATCTCTGTTCTTCGTTAAAAAAAGCGGGATGGAAAATGATTGCCGTCTCTGGGGGATTTAGCATAATTACAGATAGGTTAAAAAATGAATTAGGACTGGATTTGATCTTCTCAAATGAGCTTATTTTTAAAGACGGAAAATTAGATGACATTGAACTTAGAGTAACTTCTGACAAGTCATTACTCGTAAGGCCGTTCATAAAACAATTTAATATTAAGAAGGAAGAGATTGTTGTAGTAGTCGATGGTGCAAATGATTTAAAATTGTTCGACTTGGCCTCATATACTGTGGGTTTTTGTCCTGTAGACATGGTAAAAAAGAAGGCTGATGACGTAATAGAAATAAGAAATTTATCTTTACTTAGAGGTCTCTTAGAAAAAAGATTTGGCAGGTCAATTCTAAATACAGTTCAGAGAAAAGTTTCCTAAAGATTGCCAGTTAGAAAGTTAGAAATAATCCCTATTTCAATTCTCTCGGAAATCAAACCAAATGACAATCTTATAGACATTATTTTAAGTTCACTCCATAAAAGTAATAATTTGGGCATAAAAATAAAAAATAAAGATATCTTGGTTATTGCTCAAAAAATAATATCGAAACAAGAAGGAATGTTCGTGGAATTGGCACGTGTCATACCATCCAAAAAGGCACTTGAAATTAGAAAAAGTTTAGATAAAGATCCCAGGCTAATAGAACTTATTTTACAAGAATCAAGGAAGATAATAAAAATTTTTAATAAAACTATGATAGTTGAAACAAACCAAGGATTCATTTGTGCCAATGCTGGAATAGATCAGAGTAACGTGAGTAAATATCAAAATAGAGTTTTACTTTTACCAAGAAACCCAGATCAAACAGCAAACCAGATCAGAGAAGAAATCAAGGGAAAAACTGGAAAGGACATAGCTGTCATTATTTCAGATACATTTGGTAGACCCTTCAGGAATGGTCAAACTAATGTAGCAATAGGTGTATCTGGAGTCAAACCTATCAAGAGTTATATTGGTAAGAAGGATATGTATGGAAAGGTCCTGAAAGTAACAGAAATTGCTATTGCTGACGAAATTGCTGGGGCTTCTGAACTAGTGATGGGAAAATCTAACAATATTCCTGCTGTGATTATACGAGGTTTTAATTTCACTATTACAAGAAAATCTAATATTAAGGATTTGAATAGAAGGGAAAAACTAGATATATTTAGAAGATAAAAAATGAATTCCACCTATTAAGAATTTATCTTTTTTATCTCATCAGAAAAATTTTCAGTGAAAAAGAATTCTAACAATGTTTTTTAAATGTATTAAATCTTTATTATTTGTATGAACTACCTTTGATATGGTAGAACTATTCTTTTTAGTATTGCACTTCCTTAAAGTCATAAACATTTTATATTACATTTAGGTGTTTTATTTGTGATTACCAGTTGATTGATAATATGGAATTTAAAAAAATTATCGATGTAAGGGGTCTTTATTGTCCTGAACCAGTATTTAGGACAAAGATAGAAATGGAAAAAATATCCATCGGAGAAAAATTGAAGGTCGTTGCTGATGATCCTCAATCGGAAGAAGACATTTCTCGATGGGTAAACAGAAATGGTCATGAATTACTTTCTATTGATAAGAAAGAACAAGATCTAGAGTTTGTAATTAAGAAGGCTAAATAACAAAATGACTATATCTTCTACTACAGAAACGGAAATAATTCAAAGAATAGGTAATACGCCTTTGATAGAGTTACCTAATTTTTCGGTAAAAGATGTTAGACTTTTTGCAAAATTAGAGTGGTACAATCCTTTTGGCTCTGTAAAAGATAGAGCGGCTTATTGGATGATAAAGGATGCTGAAAAAAATGGAAAATTACGAAAAAACAAGAGTATCATAATAGAACCATCATCAGGAAATACTGGAATCGCTTTAACTGGAATCGCTTCGTCAATGGGATATAAGGTAGAAATTGTCATACCCGACAAAGTGAGCGACGAAACTAAAAAAATTTTAAGAAATTTAGGTGCAACAGTTCACGAAACATCTGATGATTTGTGCCCTAGAGTAGGAGCAGGAACTGATCAAAGTATTGCATTAGCAAGAGCTATATCAACTCCTAGACCTGATATTTACTATATGCCAAATCAATACGAGAATGATGCAAATTATCTAGCGCATTATGAAAGTACTGGACCTGAGATATGGAAGCAAACAAATGGATCGGTAACACATTTTTTGACTGGATGCGGTACTGGTGGAACTATTACTGGAACAGGAGTTTATTTAAAAGAGATGAATCCAAATATAAAAGTCATCGCTGTTCAAGCACAAAAGAATCATTTGTTACAGGGCTTAAGAAATTTTGAAGAATCAGCAATGCCTGAACTCTTCAAAAAGCGAGAAAGTGTGGTAAATGAATGGTTTACTGCAACAAACGATGAATCTTTTAACAGGGTAAAAGAATTAGCATATAAAGAAAAGCTTCTAGTTGGTCCATCTTCGGGATCGGTAATGGCTGCAATGATAAAACAAAGAAACAAGACGGAAAAGGGAGTGATAGTAGGTATTTTTGCCGACGATGGAAGAAAGTTCAAAAGTTTGTATTTACAACAAAATATATTCTCAGAAGAAGAATATGCTAGAAACCTAAAATATGCAGGTTATCTGCCAGATCTATATTATTAATCATTATTTAATCGTTATTTACTCCAAATTTTTCATATACCATGGTACCAAAACGTTGTTCCATTGTAAAATATATATTACTATTTTTCATTTAACCATTTCTCGACATCCAAAGCAGCCATGCATCCGTACCCTGCTGCAGTAACTGCCTGCCTATAACGATAATCATGGACGTCGCCGGCAGCAAAGACACCGTCGACACTAGTTTTCGTATTTTCTTTCAACTTAATATAACCATGTTCATCCATGTCAACCTGACCTCTAAAAATTTTGGTGTTGGGTTCATGACCAATAGCAATGAATAAGCCACCAATATTTAGTTCAGTTTCTTCAGACGTTTTCAAATCCTCTATCAGTACTTTTGATATTTTTTTTTCTCCTGTGATTTTTTTAACATTACTATTCCAAATGAAATCAATTTTAGGATTTTCAAATGCCTTTTCCTGAAGGATCTTACTTGCACGAAGACTGTCTCTCCTATGTATGACTTTGACGGATTTACCAAACTTAGTCAAAAATGTCGCCTCCTCCAATGCGGTATCTCCTCCTCCCGCGACAACTATATCCTCTCCTTTAAAAAATGGTCCATCACAGGTAGCACAATATGATATTCCCCTACCTGCAAATTTTTCTTCGCCATCTACACCTAGTTTTCTTGGCGCCGCACCTGTACAAATAAGAACAGATCTAGAAAGATATTCATTTGAATGGGTTTTGACCAAAAACGGTCTGTCTTGGAAATTGACTTCAATGACTTCATCGTCAATGACATTGGATCCAAACCTTTCAGCTTGTTGTCTCATATTCATCATCAATTCGGGACCAAAGATTCCATTTGGAAAACCCGGGTAATTTTCAACTTCGCTAGTAGTCATTAGTTGACCCCCTGGAAGCGAACCTGTAATAATCAAAGTATTAAGTTTAGCTCTGGATGTATAGGTACTTGCAGTATATCCTGCTGGCCCAGACCCTATAACAATAACATCAAAATAGTTTGGATTATCGCCAGAATGAGAATATTTGAAAGTGTTGTTATTGGTATCATCACTCCCGTCTTTTTGCATTGTTATTATTAAGAAAATAGACTGATTAATAATTTGTTCGTGTAGAATAAAAAAATACTCTAAATTCAAATATAAATAATAATGAATTTAAAAATTGAAAAAAATTTGATAAAATCTCCCTAAATCGATTATTTTTATCTAGATGCTATAATCTCTTAAGATGTATGTGTGTTTTTTACAAAGAGTTTTGCTTTTGCTCAATCTTATTAGATCTTCTTGCCAATGAGAATTAAAAAGTCTACAATTAGTATCTTCACAAAAAGCCTCACCTACTTTGAAAAAATAAAGGGATTGTATCACTAGACTTTCGATTATTTCATTTATCATCCGATCGTTATATTCTATAAATCTTCCTTTATATTGCTCGTCAACTTTTTTAGCTATTTCAGGATCCAGAGAAAATTGTACCAACTTTAAATAATAGTCCTTAGGTTTAGCGGGTCCTTCTAATATTCCTGATGTGGATATAATTGTTGGATTTCCTAATATAATATACCTTGCATGATATCTCCAGTCTGTTTCTTCAAAAGTACATATCAACTTATCAGTTATAACGATAAACAAATTTGAAAGATCCAATTCCAAGCTTTTATTATTGAGAATTTCTTGATACATTTTTTGTAAAATAAAACCATCATACATCATTGGTTTCTTGCTATCATTTTGAAAATTTTCCTTGTCAATTTCAATACTATTGGGTTGAGCAATCCCTGGATCTTTTTTATGGTGACTCGTTTCTGGTTTGTTGTTATCGATATTTAATATATTGTATATATTCAATTCATTTTTCACATCTTGAATAATTGATTGGTTTTCAATATTGTTTATTTCATCTTGTGTAAGTATTCGAAGAGGTATTAAAAAAAAATCATCTTTAAATTTTAGTTTTTCAAAGGATATACTTAATATTTTCTTTAAAGAAAGCAGAATTTCATCAATATTTATTTTTGTCCACTTCGATTCGTTATGAATAAAAATATTAGTATGGAAATCATTCATTCTTTATAGTAACTTGTAAAAAAGGTAATAAAAAATGGTTCTCTTACAGACCTAATTCTGGATTTGAGGTAATTCTTTTAATTTGTTTGCTGCAATTTCTGCTGCCTTTTTACCAGACAGTAACATGGATCCAAAGGTTGGCCCCATTCTTGGCAATCCGTGTGTTTCAGTCACAGACATGCCCGTTGCAATCAATCCAGGAAAAACTTCCCCAGTATAATTAACAACTGCATCTTCGCTTGTATCTACCCACATTGGATCCATTCCTTTCCACTTCACATAACCTCGTTCCATTAATCTTTTTACTGCAACAGAATCATGACCAGAAGCATCAATGACTATCTTACTCTCAAATGCTATCGGATCGACACAGGTAATATTTCTTGGTAACGCAGATACTGGCATCCAATTAACTACTACACCGCCAACCCGTTTATTCTTTATAATCAGATCATCAAATTTTGTCAACTGTAAAAATCTAACTCCTGCGTCACATGTAGCTGCTATTAATTTAGAACATGCATGGGGTCCCCATGTCGCATACAATCCTTCTCTTATAGTTCTATATGGTACTCCTAGTTCATCCCATATCTTCTGCGCAGGTGCTCGTACTGTAACAGGATTCATCATATATCCGCCTACCCAGTATCCCCCGCCGATGTAATTATTTTGTTCAATGATTAATGTTTTTATTCCGAGTCTTCCGAGTTCTCTTCCTGCCGACAAACCCGCAGGTCCTGCTCCAATAATAATTACTTCAGAGTCGGTATACTCGTTCATAGTCTCCATAAACATTCCAGCAATTGATCGGCTAATTTCTTTCTCGCTGACGTCAGCAAAAATTTTTGGCATAAAATATATCCATAAATAGATTATATATTATTAATGCACAACATGAAATTATTTTATCAGAAATTAATGAGAAACAAAATAAAGAGAATCATAAATATAATAAAGAATAACCATTATTGTTTACTTATTTTCTAGCCTTTTTGGTATTGAAACTATATAATCTTTAAGAGGGTTAGTTAGTACTCTTCAACATATCATCAGATACATGATGTCCACGGATTTTACTATCAATCTCGTTTATCATGGATATGAAATCAGTTTTGTGCGAATTGAGATATTCTTGTCCTTTGTCCTTTAATCTATTTTGGTAAAGTCTGAGATCACGATGTTCATTAAAGAATTTTTCGATCATCAAACTTCCATGAACTGTTGGATTGATTAGCTGATCGAAATATTCCATAGTAAGATGAACATCCCCATTTTCAACCGAATTTCTTGCCCTATTTAGTAGCTCGGAAATATCTTTTAGTTGTTGCATTGGAGGAGTTATTTCTCTTGATTTACCCATAAAACCGGATCTTTTTACTGTACCAACTTTTGTGGCAAGTTCCTTTGCTACTTCATAATATTCTTCTTTGTTGAAGAGATTTTTCTTTACGTTTCTGATTACCAACCCCTTCATAGTTAAATTTAGTAGAGCATCATCCACTTCAACTTTGTCCATGCCCGTTATCCATACTATCTTTCCAGAATAATCATAACCAAGGCGAATTGCTTCTAGGACCACAACCTCAACAATTCTTCTAAATCCTTCTTCAGCTTTTGCATTTTCAAAATCTTTATCCCGTACCGCCCTCTTTGCATAAGATATATCTATCTCTATAGAGCGTTTTAAAGCCTCAATACCATCATCTACTCTTCCATCTAATACAAGATAACAAGCGAGATTATACCATGACATACCATCGTTATGATTGATATCTAACGCTTTTTCACAGCATTCAACAGCTTTTTGTAGATTATCCATTCGATAATAAGCTAGACCCTTCAGATTCCATGCTTCTGAATTATTTATATCCAAATCAAGGGCTTTATCGTAACAGGAAATAGCAACTGTAAATTCATTCATATGAAAATGAGAATATCCTTTTTTTATCCATGCATTGGCAAATTCTGGATCTATTCTTATTGCCAATTCAAAGCATCTGATAGCATCAACTAGCTTTTCATTCGACATATGATTAATTCCTTTGTTATAAAGGTCAAATTTCTGAATATCAACAACATTATTGATAGGTTTATGAATAGGAATTTCAGAATCTTCTTTCCCAGATTCATCACTTCTTTTTATTGTATTTTCTAAAGTTTTACCCTCTTGATTATCACTATTTAGATCATCATCATTGATAGCAGTATCTTCATTACTGATACTTTTTTCTAGTTTGGAAGGTGTTTCTCCTAGGTTAATTTTTTTTAAAATTCTCCTTCCTAAAAATCTATTCATATATACATATTTGATCACTGACGAAGATAAATAGATTATGATTCAATTAATATGGTGTCCAAAATATAGAATTTGATAGATGAATAAAATAGAAAAAGATATTGAAATAAAAACCGAAAAAAATTATTATCTCGTGTAATTAATATATTTCCAAGTGTCAGATTATTATGAAATTCTTGGATTAGGTAAGGATGCAAGTCAAAATGAGATTAAAAAAGCTTTCAGAAATTTAGCATTAAAATATCATCCAGACAAGAACAAGAATTCAGAAGACTCAAAGCATAAGTTCATGCAACTAATTGAAGCATACGAAGTACTGTCTGACCAAAATTCGAAGGCAAAATATGATCATTCATTACTTAATAAAAGATTCCTGAACAAAAATGAATATGTTTATAATTCAGGATTCAAGTGGGTTCCTTCAGCAGATTTTGAGCATTTCTATAGTTACGAGAATCTGAAAAGACGATACAGGCAGGAGAATTTTAAAGGAGGTATGTGGAATATTAATGAGAATGCTAATATTGGTTTGTGGAAAGCCACAATGATCTTATTTGGTACGCTTGGTTTGATAGCGCTCTTTATAATATTAATAAATTAAGCCTATAATAAATTAAGCCTATCGAGTTTAAAAATTGCTTCCTTCGAGGTAATATAATGAATTTAAAAATTAAATATTGTAACCCAAAAAATAAGTGTTCAAAAAATTATGGACCCATTTTTTTTCTTGCTACAGTATTGGTTGAAGTTGCACAGAAATAAATAAGATTATTTGTAATTACCCTTATTGTGCATTTAAATTTCATATCTTAAAACTAGAATTACTAATATTGAAATAATAATATTCAAAAATATTTCTCGTATTAATTATTTCCTGAACTTACTCTATATATTCATTAGTTGTTAAACCAGCCAACAAAATCATCATAATCTTATTTACAATATATGGAAAATTAAGAAAATAAATCTAGTATAGAATAAAAGGATTAAAGGGGATAACGAACGAAAGAGGTTTTTTATACAATTTTATATAAAATATAAAATTATATTTTAACTGGGAAATAGTATCATATAATTATGAAATCTGTTTTGACTATTGCGGGAAGTGATCCTATTTCAGGTGCAGGTATACAGGCAGACCTGAAGACCTTTTCTGCACTTGGAGTATATGGATTTACTGCAATAACAGCAATAACCGTCCAAAATACAAAAACTATTTCAAGAATTTTTCCTTTACCTTCTTATCTAATAGCAGAGCAGATAAAATCAATAATTAGCGATTCAAAACCAGACGCAATAAAGCTGGGGATGGTGTATAATCGATCGACCATTTTTCGCTTGCAAAAAATTTTAAAAGATATTCCAGATATTCCGATTATAGTAGACCCCATTTTGATTTCTTCTACAAATACAAGAATGTTGATGAAAGAAGCATTGAGTGATTTTGTGAAAAAACTGTTACCAATTTCAACTATTATTACGCCAAATATTGCAGAAGCAGAAGAGATAACCAAGATGAGAATACAAAAAGAAAAAGAACAGAATCTAATCGAAGCACTAAAAATGATAAAGGAAATGGGTGCAAAGAATGTAATAATAAAAAGCGGTCAATTAAAAAATGACAAGGTTATAGATATATTACTTGATAATGAAAATATAATTTATAAATTTTCTAATCCAAAAAAACACATACCCGAAAATCATGGATCTGGATGTAATTTTTCAGCAGCTCTCGCTGCCTTTACTGCAAAGGGTTATAGAGTCCATCACGCATGTAAATTGGCAAACAAGTTTATCCAGCAAATTTTTGAAAAAAGCATTCTACAAATTGGTAAAGGATTGCCAGTTGCAGACGCTGGTTTTGCCAACTATCATGATTCAATGAAATATAATGTTTTAGTAGAATTATCCAAGGCAGTGCGGGATTTCGAGAATATTAAGAAGGTGGGTGTATTGATCCCTGAAACGCAGACTAACTTTGTTTACGCAATACCTGATGCTGAGAATATAGCAGATGTGGCAGGAGTCAAAGGTAGAATAGTGAAAATAGACACAGCAGCTAAGGCTTCGTCTTGTATAGAATTCGGTACTTCAAGACATGTTGCGACTGCAGTCCTGACATATATGCAGATAAACAACTCAATTAGATCTGCAATTAATTTAAGATTTAATGAAAAAATTATAGATATTGGTAAATCTTTTTTGAAAATTGTTCAGTATGATAGAACGAAAGAACCGATACAGATTAAAGGAAAAGAAGGATCTTCAATCCGATGGGGAATACAGTCCTGCTTATTACAAGAAAAAGATGCAAGGATGATATTTCATAAAGGCGATATTGGGAAGGAGCCCATGATAATTCTATTTGCAGATAACCCAGAGAAGATTATAAAATATATAAAAAAAATAATTAATCAATACTAATAATTATTGATTGCAATTAAAACTTCTGATAGAAATAAATCATATTTTTAAAAATTATTATATTTTTGAGAAAGAAACTGATTCTATATCTTTAATTATATCTTCTATGATTTACCATTATAATCAATTTTGTTAAATGTTTCGGTGCTCGCTTTTGTTTTAATTCTCGCGTCTCATTGAAATAATATCTTAAAAGTATATTAATTTAGTATTTACTAAAGTTACTAAAAAATGCAGGCTGTAATACTTGCTGGTGGCTTGGGCACCCGATTGCAACCCTATACCTTCTTTATTCCTAAGCCAATGTTACCACTGGGTAATAAACCATTATTGGAACATCTCGTAGAATGGATTGCAAGTACCAAAATTATTGATGAAATAATCATCTGTGTTAGTTATTTACATAGAACTATTGAGGATTATTTTGAGGACGGTGGAAGGTTGGGAATAAGAATATCATATGCACGTTCTGAAAGACCTCTAGCAACAGCTGGGCAGTTAAAGACAACTGAAAAAGTACTTAAGGGTAGGTTTGTTTGTTTATATGGAGATTCTATTTATGACTTTAATTTAGAACAAATGATAAAGGAACATGAACACTCCAAGGCCTTTCTTTCGATGGCGTTGATGCAATATAAAACTAGGTTGAAATATGGATTTATTGAAGTACAAAAAAAAAATAAAATAGTTACAGGATGGAGAGAGAAACCAGAAGTAGAAGGATTGATAAACATTGGATGTTATGTTATGGAAAAGGAATTTCTAAAGTTTATTCCAAAATCAAGTACTATTGGAATGGACAAAATTGTTCAAAAAATAATAAGGAAAAATAAATGTGTGAAGGCCTTTACGATAGCATCTGGATTTATTGATATTGGGGACAAAAGATCATATTTAGAAGCTTACAAAGAGTTTACAAAGAAATTAGGAAAGATATAATTCTAAATTTACAGCAATCAAAATTCGTCCTAACATTTTTTTACTTTATGAAGGTATTTTGCTAATAATCGTATTTTGTTTCCATTTTAATAAAAACAAACGTGAAAATCCAAAAAGAATTCTTAATATACAACCAAGATGTAATATTTCCTACAAATAAAGAAGGGGAATTGATTGTCCAAAGAAGATGATAGCCATTATGATAAATCTGGCTCCGATATCAGCCCACAATATTACGTAAGAAAAATGCGTTACCAAGGATCATTAATGATAAATATTTGTGATGAAAATTTGTTGGGAAAGACAATTAAAGATGAATCGGTAAATATTGAGATCACAAGAGATTTTTTTAATGAATTAATGAGTGAAGAAGAGATTCAATATTTACTTAAAAAATGCTCCATAGCGAATTTAATTGGCGAGAGAGTAATTAAAAAGACATTAAAGTTAGGATTAGCAAAGAAAGAAAGTGTCAAGGTTATTTCAAATACACCTTTTTTAATGATATACACATTTCAGGGAAACTACTAGGTAAAAGTATTATCCGGAAAAAGAAAATTTGATAAAAATCATTTATTTTTAATACATCCAAATAAATGAATATTTTATAAGTAATATTTTGTTAGTTTATCTAGGGAAAAATAATGAGTTATCAACGAAGCATTAGAATTCAGAAGGATAGAATTGGAGCCATAATTGGCAAGAAAGGATCTACAAAACAAGAAATTCAAAAAAAGTTTAACGTAGAAATAGAAATAGATGGCGATTATGGTGATATTACCCTAAAATCCAAAGGAGACGATTTAAACGTTCTTGACATAAACAAGGCAATGGAAATAATTACTGCCATAGCAAAGGGTTTTTCTCCAGAAAGGGCATTCAATCTATTTAATGAAGACAACATACTTGAGGTTATTGATCTCAGAAACTTTGTGGGAAGATCAGAAAATGGCTTATCCAGAATAAAAAGTAGATTAATAGGAGAAAGAGGAAAATCGAGAAGAACCATAGAAGAGTTGTCGGGAGTATATATTTCAATTTATGGTCATACAATTAGTTTGATAGGAACCTCCGAACAAATAAGACTTGCCTCAGAGGCTATAAACATGATATGTTCTGGAAGATCTCACAAAATAGTCTATAATTTCCTTCAGGAAACAAGGAGAAAGGCAAAGATCGAAAAGATGAAACTATGGGAGTAAAAGTTTATGTAAAACTTTACCAGTTTTAAGGTAAACATAAATTAGAGTTTTGAAAATTGAAAGGATAATACGTGTATAATTAGAGATACACGGATACACGAATATACAATCTGAAACGCATATTTTACATAAGCTACATGAATTCATAAACATTTAATATATGATAAAATTATTAGCCGTCTTGTATTGTTTATTTACCTAATTATATGGAAACATTTAAAACGTTAAAATTATAACTACACAATTTCACTATTTGATTTTTTGTTGCCCCATCTTTTAAACAAATTATGTTCGATGTTAAATTGATCCAACACTTTTCCTACTATATGAAAAATGATATCGTCCAATGAAGAAGGTCTGAAGTAGAATCCTGGCATCGCTGGCAAGACAGTAACCCCCAATGCTGAAAGTTTGACCATGTTTTCCAGGTGAATTTTTGAAAGAGGGGTTTCTCTTGGCACTATAATCAATTTTCTATTTTCTTTGATACAAACATTTGCAGCTCTGGAAATCAAAGTATCATCAAATCCATTTGAAATGCTTGCAAGGGTTTTCATGCTGCAAGGAATTATTACCATTCCATCAGTTCTAAAAGAACCACTTGAGATTGGAGCGGCCATATTTTTATTATCATAACAATAAGTAGCTAAGGATTTAACCTTACTAGGATCTGTGTCAGTCTCTATCTTAATGGTATTTGCACCCCATTCACTTAATATCAGGTGTGTTTCAATGTCAAGTGAATGAAACGATTCCATTATCTTGATTCCATAAATTACTCCAGAGCTACCTGTGATCCCGACTATTATCCTCATTCTAACTTGAGAGTTAGAAGACCCATGATATGTACCTATCTTAGTTGGGTATAAGAATTAATTTTTATAATCCCCACACACCAAGATAAATCTATAATAAAGATGCTTACAATTTTTGGGACAATTGCTCTTGATACAACAAGAACTCGTACAAGAACCGTAACAAGAATAATGGGAGGTGCTGCTACGTATTCATCTCTATCTGCATCGAAGTATGTGTCTACTAATATCGTTGGGATAATCGGTTCCGATTTTCCAATGAAATATAGGGAAATTTTGAATAATAACGTCAATACAAAAGGAGTTGTGATAAAAAATAATGGAAAGACTTTCCATTATGATTCGTCATTTGACGAAACATTGACCATAAGAACATCAAACAAGACAGAATTGAATGTGATCGAAAATTTTCAACCTGTAATTCCAGAAGAATATATTGATTCAAAATTTATTTTCCTTGCCAACAATGATCCTGTTCAAAATATGAAAATGCTTGATTTATTTAGTGACCCGCAAATGGTTGTATGTGATACTATTGAATATTGGATTCATAATAAATTTGACGAAGTCGTGGAAATGATGAAAAGGGTAAATGGAATTATAATCGATGCACAAGAAGCACGTTTGCTCACAAAAGAGCATAATTTGATAAAATGCGCGAAGAAAATAAAAGAGATGGTAAGAGATTTTGTAATTATCAAAAAAGGAGAACATGGTTCCATGTTGTTTTATAATGATATCATTTTTTTGTCACCCGCATTTCCCATCGAAATTGTGGTCGATCCCACAGGCGCAGGTGATTGTTTTGCCGGTGGATTTTTAGGTTATCTGGCAAAGAATAGAAAGATAAGTGAAAGTGCCATGAAAGAGGGTGCGGTTTATGGAAATATCATGGGCTCATTTGTTGTAGAAGATTATGGGGTGAACAGAATGATAGACTTAACAAATAAAGATATTGACCAAAGAGTTTATTTGTATAAGAGGTTTGTCGATCTGTAATAAGACGTCTTTCGTTTTTAAATTGTTTTTATTTTTTACCTTTTAAAAATGACGAAATCAATTCTATCAACTTGTCTGAATTAATTTACGTACTTAGTTTGTGACATGTCAATATTGAAATCGTTTGTTTTTTCTAATTTCTTTTAAAAGATAATCAGTTTTTTGTATGGGACTTTTAGAGTGCAAGATGAATCTGCCCACGATTAAAAAATCGGCTCCGGAATTGATTGTCTTGGTTATATTCCCTCCTTGAGTTAATAATCCTGGAGAATAAATTGGTATTTCTCCTTTGTCTAAAGTTGATATTTCCTTTATTATTTCGGTTCTGGTAGCACCAATAACAAACCCATCAGTATTGCTGGATTTGCCATATTTATAAAATAAATTATAAATATACATAAATTCATTTTTGTTTGAATGTTTTTCACATTTATGGAATATTGAATCTGGCGGATTTGAGGTTACTATCTTTAACCCATATCCCTCTATTACACCGGGATGACTCATAAATAACAGACATATAACTCCGAATTTCAAAGAATGAGCATAATCAATGAGAGATTTTGTCTCTGTAATTCCTATAAATGGATTCATTATTACTGCGTCAAATCCTAAATCGCATAATTTGTTAACCGTTATCTTATTAGTATTTCCAATATCATTTAGTTTTATGTCTGCGATTACCTGAAGATTATTTTCTCGTGCAAATTTGTTCAAATCTAGTATCTCTTTCCTTGATAAAGATAAAAGTAAATGAAAATTGACTTTCAGTGCACACAACTTTTCCCCTAAGTCTGAAATTAAAATATTGCATCTTTGAAATAATGAATCATCAATACTCTCAAAATCTAATGCAAGGATAAGCGGAGTTTTCTTTTCTAAAGATGAATAACGTATTCGAGATCGATAAGGTTCTGAATAATTATTCATCATTAATCACAAGAGGGTGTTCTTGCACTAGATGTACTACTTTTAGATATATGTATCCGTGTTCTTCTGTGTTATTTGTAAATATTGGTTTTTCAGATTTCTGGCTAGAATATTTTAGAAAATTGCCAGGTTCAAAATCTATATTCAAGTAATAATAATAAGTTAAACTATCATTATCCATAAAATTTAATGATGAGCCAAGCGAGTATTTTCCATTCTTTTTATTCCTGAATGCAAAAACGGGCAATGGCGGTTCGTCATAAATAGTCTTATACGCGGCAACTTTTGCAAGGCTTGACAGGTCACGTAATTTTATTTTTGTATATGCTAGCTTTTTGCTCTTTCTTGAACTCTTTTCCATAACTGAGGGTAATTTCTCTATGTTAATGATAGGAGAATAAACGTAGAGTGGATTTGAGGCAGTTTCAACTGGAAAGACAGTTTCAGTTGAACTTGTACATCTATATGCAAGGTACTGATATGATGGTGACTGTACGCTACTTTGATTCTCAGGATATTTTACAAAGTAGATTACAGGAATACCGCCAATGAATTCGGTTTGTACAGAAAAAATATGTACATCCTTAAGATGAACAGAAAAGGAAGGCAGAGGAGAGCGCTCTAAAGCGCAAACAAGTCTACCAAAATTATTTAAATTTAATATTTCAACGTAGAAAGGTGATTTTAATTCCAAGCAAGTATCTTCAAAGATGAAGGTAATTAATATTTATGCAAAATTTCCTAATGGAGATGAAATTTACTCCGGGTCAGGCATTCGCAGAATTTTTTCTCTTTTTATGATTTACTTTGAACTCTTCTAAATTGCACTATTGCTATAGAATATTAAAATTCATAATTCAGAACGAATCATAATTTGACAATCAATTTCTATCTTTGTCAAGTGAAAATGGTCAGAATTTTAGCTTTAGTTTATCTATTAAAAGTATAAAGTAACTAATACGATAAGGAAATAAACTTGACGTTCCAACTACTAGATATGACAAATTGTAATGATTGTGGTACTGAACTTCCTTTAAACTCAAAATTCTGTCTTAATTGCGGAACACAAATAGGAATAAAAAAAGATGTCTACCAAGTTTCAGGCGAAAATCTTATCGGAAAAGTTAAAGAAATGATGCAGGCTGCAAATGTTAGGAGAATTATAGTAAAAGATGAAAAGGGTAAGGTAATGGTTTCCATTCCAATTACTTGGGGTACAGCTGGTATCGTAGCAACAATTGCGTTGGCACCCTGGCTTGCTGCATTAGGGGTTATAGCAGGTGTTGTAACGAAATGCACAGTAGAAGTAGAAAAAGCCTAAATGTTAGGATAAAAGGTGAATTTCTTTTTTAAGATTAAATCAAAAAGAGATGCTATTATTATCCTCAAATGATCTTCTGATATTTTTTTTTGGAGTTTATAATCTAATAAATAATAATCATTATATTGTTGGCTTGTAGATGTATCAACGATATTTATATTGAATGGTGACGACATCCACAGTACGATCAGAGAAATTGTCAATAACAGTATCAAATATCTTGAAATTTATCTTGATAACTTAAATGATGGTCAAAAAATTGCACAAAGTTCCAAAAACATGGAAAATAATAAAAACCCAAATATAAAAAAAAATAAAAAAAATGCAAAAAATATAAAAAATAAAAGTTTTTGTACTTATCAACATGTAATTCAAACTCCAAACACGCACAATCCCGTAAATAATAAAATAATATATGAACATGAAAAAACCCTCAATGAGAATGAAAACAATATATGGAAAGCATACAGCTGGATTGAATATTCTATACTTCAGCTCAGATTAAAAAAATACAATTTAATGGATACTTATTCCACTAATAAGATCGTTAGTAAAAAAAAGAATAGAAAGATTGTAGATAATAAAAAGTTGGTTATAGAATTAAAGCAACACTTGCAAAATTTGGATTATGATAATCATGAATCTCTTTTAAATAATTTAAGAGAAATCAGAAATAATTTGATGATAATCGTAAAAAAAACAATCCTTAAAAGATAAATTGGTATTAGATAAAATTGGTATTGCTATTTTTTAAGTTTAATATTAATTTGGCCGGGTCTTTATTCTTTTTCTACAGGTAACACGAATAGCTAGTTGAAGTATGTCTCAATTATTGAATAAATTTGTAATCCTATTACCTTCTATCTATCACAGCATTTACGTCCGCACCGGTTCCAATTAGAACTACCTTAAGACCTAGTTCTGACTCGATGTTTTCAATAAAATTTCGTGCATTGATTGGAAGTTTTGAATATTCCGTAATTCCCGCAGTCTGAGGGTATAAAACATCCATTTTTGTTATAGCAAGACTAGTTGCACCATTGAGACGAATTGCTTTCTTTGCCATCTCGATATTAAAGGGTGACGACCTCCGTTCCCGTCCGGTAACACTTCCAAATTCCAACCATCCTCGCTTGACAGACTCATCTCTGTCCAATTCATTTTCTAATGGACCTGCACCTACTCTGGTAACATAAGATTTGAATACGACCAATACCTCATCTACATTTTTTGGACCAATGCCCACATCTGCACATATAGAGGATGCAGTTACATCTTTTGATGTGACGAATGGATAGCCACCGTGAAATAGCGACAGAAAAGTTCCTTGTGTCCCTTCTATAAGAACATCTTCTTTTTTGTCCAAATGGTAATGAATCATCGAACTAACATCAGAAATATAATCTTTTAATTCAGCCTGATCCTTGGCTAATGTTAATATTCGTAAAGCTCTGTCGGAATTTGCAGGTCCAGTACCTGTACCAGTCGTTCCTATGTTATTTTTTAAATGGTTTGTAGAAAGATCCTTTCGAATATGTTCCTTAGAAATTATACCGCAATTCCCATCAATAAAGGTTCTTTTGTGTACATCAAATGATGTAATTTCTTGAATCAATACTTCGGGATTAACTAAAACCCCTGCACCAATTGCCAATTTCGTCTTTGTATTGAGAGCAGCACTAGGTAACATCCTAACTTTGAATGTTTTGTCACCCACTACAAAGGTATGACCAGCGTTGGGTCCCACTCCACCTCTTGCTGCAAGACTAGTATTATCCTTATTTACAATATAAGCTACAATCTTTCCTTTACCTTCGTCGCCAAAAAATCCGCCGACAACTACAATACATCCCATAAAAGAGAGTAAAAATCATCTATATTTATTTCATGATTTACAGGACTGAATAAAAGTTTTTTCTATGATGCCGGCTTTTTGAAAACAAAAACGCTTAAAAGGAATTACATATATTAGCAAACCCAGTTAATTATTTTTAGTGTCTGCAACTCCCCAAACAACTGAAAATGTCATAGAGATTCTAGCTAATCTGCAAGTTTTTTTACGAAAACCAATAATAAAAAATAAACTTCGAGATTTTTATAAATTAGAGAAAGATGATCAAATCGAAATAATTAATTTAGTATTGGAATCCATACCAAATGTAGATGTAAATACTTTTCAAGAATTAATTACAACGTGGTTTGAAGTTCTCTCAAAGTTTGATAATAAAAAAATTACCTATATCATGCAGATCTATCTTGAAGAAATAGTCAAAAGATCTGATCTGATTTCTAAATTAATTCCGCCTGTAATTAAAGCAATAAAGAATTTGAAGGAAGATGAAAAAGAAATACTAAGGATTTGCTTCTTAGAAACATTATTTACTATTAATTTTCGAAAAGAGATTATTAAAAACCTTGATATTGCATCACTTGATTTATTAAAGATTGCAAAATAAACATTCTAAATTAACTGACTGCTAAATATCAAATGTATATAATTTTTTTAAAAAAAGATAAAAGGTGAGAAAGGTTGCCTAAGGTTGAAGCAGTTTTATTGCTTCATTGGTATGCATTAATGCAGCATCTTTGTTTCCGTCTTTTACCATTTTAATAGCCGCTTCTACCCGCTTTTCTGCAGTTTTATCTGGCATATCCTCCATCAAGCCCTCAACTTGAATAAGAAGTTTTTTTGCCTGATTTGTATCACCATTATTTATTGCTCCAATCGCATCTTGTAATAATTTAATTTCTTCAGAAAATGGGCCCGTTTGAGACACATCAGCTGAACTGGTTGTGTTATCGGTTTGGGAGAATGAAGGTACAGTACTGTTTGCTGATAACAAAAATGCAAAAGCTAATACTGTTGCACTTATTCCTGATAAAATCTTTTTTGTATACATAAAAAAAGGGTACAGATAATCGATATATATACATTTCTTATTTCGTAATTTATTGTTACCATGTTATTAATATTTAAAAATATATTAAAATAATTATTAATTATTAATGACGTTATATTTCTTACAGGCATAAAATAAAATGAGGATAAAAAATGATCCTGGAACTCTATCTTTTTACACTATTGTCTTGATACAAGACACATTCTAAACTATTTTTTAGCTTCGATATCTACCAGTTTCCTTTCCTTACCTCTCTGTATAGAACAAATCAGATATACAGACAATCCTGATATCAATACCTGCAAAATCTTAGATGTTATATCCATTTTTCCAATATAATACTCTATTCCTATTGGAGGAACTCCCACAGTTCGTGAAGCAATATAAATTCCTATCAGGGCGATCGAACCTGCTGTCAGAACTATATAAGGTAATACTGATGAAAGTTTTTTCTTTAGCATCCAAATTACAGTAACCATATAACCTATTCCAGTACTCAAGAACAATGTCATCTCAATCTGCTTTTCCTGTATTTCACCCATTACTCCAGCATCAATAAAATCGATCAAGTCCGAGTACTCTCCCGAAGCTACATAAAAATATACGACGGCAGTAGATACTACTATTCCAGCAAGAACATAAACTAGTATTTTTGAAAGCACATTAGTATTTTCTTAAGATATTATAATAACACTGAAGTAACAAAGTTCAGAATACATAGAACTTTGTTACATGGTTTTGATAAGAGAAACTTATTTCTACTATTTTGTTATATAAAACATAAATATAACAACTATTTTTCTGAAAAAATTCTTTAGATAGCTATAGTAATTAACAATTACTCTTACAATCAATATATTATTCGTATGATCCAATCTTTGTTATTTTCGCAAAACTTATTATTATATATTTTCGTAAATTATTATTTTTCAAAAATACTTCAAAAATATAGATTTATTACAATAAGGTAAATTTACAAATTTCCGTCTAATTCTCATAACCAAAAATACTAGATTTTGTAGGAAATATTGACGTGAATCATTTTGGTATTTACAAATATTAAATGACAACAAATAGAAGTATAATTATAATTTTCAATGATGGATATAAATGAACACAGCGGCTGAAGATAGCTAGATTAGCAGTAGGATTACCAATTTGATTGTAAAGAGACATGTAAACAACTAATATATTAGTCTGTCAAAAATTAACACTAAAAATTTGAAAGTCTTTATATTTCCATCCGTGTTTATATAAACATCCTATGTTCCCAAAAACTTTTGATTGCACATTCAACACTTTTACCATATCAAGTCTATCGTAAGGAACTTAGATTGAGTTTTTTCATCTTATTTCTGCATTCCTATTATATTTTTCATATTATTATGTGCCTCTTAATAACATAAGACTTGAACTTTGTATTTTACCCATTACTAAAACTTTATTACTAAAACTGAGTTCACTATTATACCTGTTAGTCCTATTTATCCAAAATCCTTTCTAATTATGACCCCTTTATTACTGTATTTTTAAAAATTTATTCCTGCAACAAGTATTATTGATAACTTGTTATCTTATCAGTACAGACTATTTTTTTAGACTTCTTCTTTTCGAATTTATATCAGCTAATATATGTCATTGATGACTAATTTTAATGAGAAATGAAATAATATTTTTGGCGTTGCATTATTGTTTTTATTAATAAATTCCTGTAATACCTTATAGAAAAGAGATCATTAATGACCATAGAAACAGATGCAAATATATCTGAGTACATATCTTCGAATCACGCTATTTTTGTTTCAATATTCTATTCTTGGAACAATAATTATTTGTGACCCAGTGTGTAAATATAATTGTTTTTTTCCCATATGCAAACATGAGGAGAGTATAGAAAGTCATATAACATGACAATCTATCGTCCTAATCTAGATTTTCGATTATTTTATTAAATATCAGATAAAGTTTCTCTTATTTTTATGCAACTTTAGGACGAAATAGATGTATATATATGTCAGTGTGAACAATATTGCTTCGCTTTATTAATTGGGAAAACCGAAAAGATTCTCCGCTGAATACACAATGCTCACAATATTGGAGTATTTATGCCTGAATTCCAAGAATACTCCGGTTAGTAAATACCACATAATGACCAAAATTCAAGAAATAAAACAACAGCGGCCAGACAGGATCTCTATGCTTTTAAATAAATTAGAACAAAATGGTTATGTATCCTCGATAGAAACATCAAATGCGAGATTTTATACAATAACCCAGAAAGGAATATCTGAATATTTGAAGTGGGTTAAGGATTTTCTCTTGTTTGTAAGAACTAGCAATGAAATGATTAGTTGAAAGATATTTGAAGCAGTTAAATTACAATAGTAGGTTTTTCAACCAATATAATTTTTTTGGCAACGTCATCAGTCGATAAGTGAACTAAATCATACACATCTCTAGAAATCTCTTCTGAAACGATTAAGGCAAGACCAATTTTATTTTTATAAGAATACTCCTTTAGCGCCTTAATAAAAGAATTAATGATTTTCGTATTAACCAACTCATCATAAATATTAATAATTATTGCACCGTATTCCTTCATGGAACGAGAAAGCTCGTTATCGTTTTTTACGGTTGTATTATCTACCATGATATTAAATACATTTCCACCAAAATTGACGTCGAAGAATTCATCATGAACAGGTCTTGTTTCCAGGTAATTTTGCAGAGGGTCGTTTATTGGTTCAAGAATTGATGATACAGAAGATAAAACTTCATCCTTGTTTCTGTTAGAAATTATCATTTTAATCTCCGCAGTTAATGAATTTTTTTCAAAAAGATCGGCCCATTTTTCCAATAGGCGCTCAAATTTAAATAGAGGTCTAAGAACGATTGTTAAAATCACAAGCATGATTAAAGATAAAGAAATAATCAACGTATCAATAGATTTATCGGCGATAATCAATTTTAATCCCATATCAGCCGACAAATCTAGAACAGTTAATGAGATTAATACAATAATAATTGCGATAAGATATGGAAATTTTTTCGTAATGGATTTTATAAAGATTGACGCTTCATGTCCGTATCTCGTTGGCAAGGTAGGAGAATCCGAATCTAAATACTTTGAATTGGCGTCTGTATTTACCATACTTTTCTAGATGTTTATTTATCAATTATTAACTATATAAGCAGTAATAGAACTATTTTATGGTAGTGTAAATAAAATGACTATATTTTATGGTTCTGCTAAGGTAAGATAGCCTCATCTGTATTAAAGTCAAAATTAAAATAAATATTTATTGATTTAGTATCATTGTCAACATAAACATCAGTATGTTTTCCATATCTTTGAACCAAAGATTTGATGATTTTTTCTGCCACAAACAAATATTTTATCTTCAGAGATGTGAATTCCAGGAACAGAATTGATTATTGGTTCTATATAAAACCATAACTACAAATCTTGATTAACAATTTGAATCATAGTGTCATCTATAATGAGAGCTGTTACTCTCTTTTCGTTTATTTTATAGATTTTACTGATGCATCTTTATATCCAATTCTACACAAACACGTAACTTTTTCTTCGCTTCCTTAAAGACTATTATCCTTTACGTATTAAGAAAACCTAAACTACGAAAATATACATAAAAACAGTGGAATACAATAAAAGTGGAAGTTCTATTTCTTTCATTTAATTTTCATATTATTCAGCGATAGAACGTCTCTAGCTATAGGTTTTACTGTTAAAATTAACAGAAGCCATTTTATCAAGAAAAAGACACGACACCAAATCAAATTTAAATACAAAATTGTGACCGTAAAACGAAAATTTCTTATTAAAGTGTCAATAAGACGCAACAAAAGGTAATAAAAAAATCATAGTTGCTGTTATAAATTTATTTCATAAAATACCAAAAATTACTAAATGATAAATCCTAGAAGATGTGTATATATTACGGATTATCTGGGTTCTTTTGTATTTCTTCTCCCTGTTCTAGACCAAAGAATATCTTCTCGTGTTTTTTCAGCGCTTTTCTATGTTCTGGTAGTGACATATCTAATCTCATTTCATTTATAACCATAACCGCATAAGTTGTCCACTCTTTCCAACATTCAGGGCAGGATGAATATTTTTGTGCCCCTGGGTCATTGACTAATTTTTCGTCAAAAGATTTTTTACATTTAGAACATGTTTTAGCCATATGATTTGAAATATATAAATTAGACTATTTTATTCTTCTGGATTTCCATATATTTGATTTTTATGTAAGACGTGTCATTTCTTTTTCATAACATTGTAGGAATGAGTTTTTTTTATATGATCTCTCATTTGTTCCATCCCATCAAAACTCAGATTGCATTTGTTGCATGTATAGGATCTACCCGTTCCGTGAATTACCTGTTGGTGTTGCATAGACTCTTCTATTTTTCTAAATTTTTTTTTACATATTTTACACTCATATCTCTTGAAAACTTTTTCTAAAAAAATCAATTGTTGGATAGTACTTGTAAAAAAATATAAAAACATTTGGTCTGAGGAGTAATAGATCGCAAAATGCTTTGTTGATTTAAGATAATATTCAGTTTCTTTAACTGTAAATTATTATCATTTTTTATTGTATAATTATACATCGAAAAAACAAAGAATTTTATGCAATTAAGTACACGAATTAAATTGCAATATTTTTATCTTTCTCTGCTCTTCACACATGGATAATAGTCATGAAAACTTTAGATCCTATAGTTGAAATATTGGTTTGGTCTTAAACAAGACTTTAATGCAAAATGTAGATAGTGTTTCAATCCTAAGACTTTGGATGATTCATCTTACCATGTACTGCCTTTTGTATGCGTCTGTTTTCTATACCTTTTAAACAAAGACCTGATGAAATTCTGGTTCAGGTTTCATATTGGTATTTCCAGATAAAATATAGATTTACCAGTTATCTTAAACCTATTCAAAAAAGATAAAAAATTAAATTAAAAATTACTTAGTTATTTGATTTAGATGCTATCTTTTCAATAGCTTGACTGTAATTAGTCAGTCCATTTCTTTTCGCATATTCCTCAATAATTACTAATTCATCCGGCTTCAAGCATATAGGCATGGTTCTTTTCGCGCTCATACTATTAGAAAAGACTTCACCGTTTTTATGTGTTTCCAATGATTTTACACATTTCTCATATAAGAATAAATTAAAATAAATTAAAATAATTAACTTTTAGCTCTTACTATCTTTACTCTATCAAGAACCTTCCAGTATTCAATTTCTCCTCCTTGGACAATCTTATCTCTTATGTCGTCCTCGACTGAAGAAGTTTCAAATACCTCAAAGGTTTCGAGATCCATTATTTGTAATGAAGAACCTGTTATAGAAACTATTTGACCATTTCTTTTATCTATTAGTGGAACTTCCACATTAGCAGAAACAGGTGAAACCATGCTATGCTTGGATCCATCAAAAACACCTATTGCTGAGACACGAGCTTTTGCAGATCCGTGTTTTCCAGGTTTGCTATGATCGTATGAAACGATTCTACAAGGTTCATTATCAATAATAATGTAGGATCCAACTTTTAAACTCCCAAGATCCATTGGTTTACTCATAATAACTCAAAGTGGAAACATGTTGCTATATAATATTTCTGTTTCATCCTGAATATTTTAAATTAAATAGAACTTTTTAACCTATTTATAGGATAATCGAGAAATACTGTCAAAGTAAAGGATTAATTAAAAGAAATAAAAAAGATAAAAGATAAAATTTCATGTCATCATTGAATTTACTAGTCCAGAGTCTACGAGACAGTCGAACAAGGGGTCTTGTTGCTCGATAGTTATACTGGCCTTTTTCCTATATTCTTCTATACTATCCATGATTTTTCGGGGTCATATTTGTTCTATTGGGGGAATTCGCATACTTGTGCAAACATCGATCTTTGCTCCATTATACAGTACATACTGTTGTTGTGCTAGTGTTAGATATGTTGTAAAGCATCTGCCATATGTTCCTGGCTCTTACTCATCTGGAGCAAGATTTTATTTTCTAGTTCAAATTAACAAGGAGACGTATGTTTACCAGGTTCCTGTCCAAGATAATTTTATCAAATCCGTTACCATTTTGTGTATTTGCATTCTTTGAAACTTCTCTTATTTCGTTTAGTCCTGCTGCGGCAGTACCGACTTCAGGTATCTGGGCTAAATATCATTTACGTTAATGTTGCTGTTTAAAATTGTGATTTACAATATTTACATCAGAGCCTTTTGAATATGGATAACTCTTGTAGTGCTCATAGCCATAATCGTAGCCGTACATCTTGATTTAGGACCAATAGACTTGCGGCTACTACGACTGTGATGAAAGGCAGAATTATTTATGATTGGTTGTTACATTGTTGAATACAAATTTAACATAAGCAAGGTTGAAAGGAGCGTCATCTGTTATTGCAATATTTAATCTTTCAAACAAAATGATTTTAAAAAAATAATAATCCATCTTCAGAGATAATGCTATATCGTTAGAGTAATGGATTAATTTATGATATTAACATAAATAGAAACTCGATACTCTTATTCCACAGCAGAGAAAGTATTAAAGCCCAAATTATAGATAATAGTTGTTCTAGAACTGACGTTTTACAAAAAATAGTAAATGACAATAATGACCTGAGAGGGTTTTAACGGGCTGTGATTTATAGGGAACTCCTCCCAGGTAATAAAATCCTGTGACTCTGAGATTAAACTCTTAAAGGCTTCACATTTAGATAACTTGATATTCGCAAAACTAGCAACAGATGACGTGACAAAAAGATAGAAAATGATTGAGAAATAGCAGAACATAAACAAAATATACTAAAAAAATAAACAAACGACTTTTAATATTTCAAATACCAATATTATTATGAATAATACGTGCTGCTACGGCTGCAATACTCCCATATACTGGAATCTGATACGAGGAGAATACTGGGAGTTACACAAAAACAAGAAACATAAATGTCCCTATCTGCAGAAACAACAACTACAAGAAATAAAATAAGGAAAATATTTCCATATCATTATTGCGTAAATATTATTGTTTTATCCCAAATATTATGAGATGAGTAATATTTTGAAATATTTAGGGTTAGGAAAAAATCTATCTCTTGGTACTTTTTGCTACATGCCATTTGGCCGACGAAATTTTTTTTGAATATCTCATTTCATAATAAGGTATGAACATGTAACAATAGATGGTAGATAATCCACCTACCGGATCCTTTAAAAAACAACCAATAGTTGCTTTTAAATTCAAGCTTGTTGACAGTTCGTCTCCCTTGTAAACAGAGATTTGTCTGTGACCAGATCTAGCTCGTAAGACTTGAGATAAAAAATCGTAAAGCGTAGATGGGGACTTGAAAAATACCTTTGCATCATCATTATACCATATCCTCTCATCTAATTCAATAAGCTTATTTTGTAAAAAAAGATCAATTGCAATAATATGTTCAGGGATAATTATTTTTTTTGCTAAGTCATTACGTATTGCAAGTCCTCTTCCCATTACAGTATACCTGGTCAGACTCGATCTCCGAATTTTTCGCAGCCAATTAGAAATGAATTTGGTTGCTCTGCCGTATATATTAGAATGTTTGATTGGTTGTGGATTAGAAGCACAAAGGCCTATGGCTTTTTCAGAAATGGATTTGACTAAGTTAAAAGTACAGTTCTTTTCCAATCTTATATCAGCATCATAAAGAACTAGAATATCTCCACTTGATTCCTGAAATATTTCGTTCCATCCTGAAGCCGCACCCCTTCTAGTCTCTGAATGGAATAGTCGAATAGACATATTGGAATTTGCCTTTATAAAATCCCTTATCAAATCAGGAGTAACATCAGAAGAGTCATCGCATATGACTATTTCTTTTAAGAGAAATGGAGCAGGAATATTTTGTGATTTTATAGAATTTAGTAAGGAGGTAATATTTTTTTCCTCATTATAAGAAATAATACCAATAGAAATTTCCTTCATTATTAATCAATCTAAAATATTATCGTAAATTTCGATAATATTAACTTTTTATAATAAGAAATATACAAAACTGTTTTTTTATCATTTAAAATTTTTATACCTGATATTCTACTTGCAAAAATAGTACTGATATATGTACGCATAAGCTCCTATAGAATTTTGATGTAATAAAATTCAAAATTATTAAGTAGGAATACTTTTACCTTTCTTAATTTTTGATATTTTGATAATTATAGTTTTATATTGCTTTTAATCATTCGTGTTAAAAAATAAAAGCACTCTTATATATTGAAAATATGGATAAAGGTATTATTTTTAATTTCGGAAATAAGTTCTTGATTTCAATTATTTTTCTCTCGTTATTAATAGGTGTCATTGGAAATGGATTGGTTTTGGGTCAAGCATTTGCAAAAGGATATAATCCACAGAAAGATGGAGACACAGAAAGGATCGAAGTATATTCTCATTCATACAAAAAATCAGCTAGTGATAATGCCTCATATAATGACAAGACATTTCCATTAAAATTGCGAGAACAAAAGGACGAGAATACGGATCTAAATATAATATCAAAATCAAAGGAGCAAATGAATGCTGAAAAACAATCTGGGGAGCGACAAGATGATACCGTAATCATGAAAGGACCAGCATATCATGAAGAAAAAGGAGATTATGAAAAGGACGTCAAGAAAGAAGATTATACGTACGACGATAAATCCAAATATAAAAGTGATCAAGAGGAAATCCAAAGTAAGAGAGATTTGCTGCGTCTGCTGTTCTTCCTTTCAGGCATTGATAGAAGCGATGAAAAGGAACGGGACAGTGACAGAGATTCAGACATAGATACAAACGATGAAGAGGAACGGGATAGTAAAAAAGATTTTGCTGATGATTTCAAAGAAAGTCATTCCAATAAAAATGACAAAAATCAATTAGTTGAAAATGAAAAATCTAACCAAGAGTTTAAAAAGATTAAAGAAGATGTAATTGAAAACGAAAACAGTAGGCTCATCTCAGAAGCGAGTCAAATGGAACAAAATTCCTCAGACGTACAACCTGCATATATCAATTCAAAAAATAAATTCCATGAATATGAAATTCTCATCGCAAATGCAGGATTAGATCAATCTATATCAAAAGAAGAAAAAATAGTTCTTGATGCATCCAATAGTTTTTCTAAAGACAACTCGATAACGGGATTCAAGTGGGAACTAATTGGTGACTCAGATATCGAAATAGATCCTAGCAATATGCAGGTCTATACAATTGATGTCCCAAATGACGTGAAAGATAAAACTTTGGAATTCCAACTAACTGTGACAAATGATGATGGTCTAACAGATACCGATACAGTAAAAGTATTGATAAATGACGAACAAGATGACGAACAAGATGACGAACAAGATAACGAACAAGATGACGAACAAGATGACGAACAAGATGACTAAAAAAATACCTAGTCCTAGAACCTCGTTTGGAGACTAATAGGAAAATTTAAATTTTCTATATTTTTAAATAATATCGATAAAAAATTCCCGTACTTTATCAAAAATACACTGGATATTATGCGAAACTAGTATTGGAAAATGGTAAATCGTTTTCTGGAACAGGATTTGGTTATCCCGTACAGAGCTCTGGTGAAGTCGTTTTTAATACAGGAATGGTTGGTTATACTGAGAGTTTAACGGATCCATCTTATAGTGGTCAAATATTATGCATGACCTATCCTCTTGTTGGCAATTACGGAGTTCCACAGAAAGACATTTTAGACGAATTTGGTTTACCAAAATTTTTCGAGTCGGAAAGAATACAGGTCAAAGGATTGATAATTCATTCATTATCAAATATCGCAAGTCATTGGAGTTGTGTAAAAACACTAGATGAATGGTTATATGAAGAAAAAATTCCAGGAATATATGGAGTTGATACAAGAGAACTGACAAAAATAATACGCCAAAAGGGAGTAATGATGGGAGTTTTATCAGTCTCTGAAAAACCACTTGAAAAAATAGACATATCTCAAATTTTTAAAAATGAGGATTATGACAATAAAAATTTCATGTCTACAGTAAGTTCCAATGAAATTAGAACCTATGGGCATTCCAACGAAAAGATTATTGTATTATTAGATACAGGAACTAAATATAGTATTATCAGAGAATTACTGAAGAGAGGTTATAGAGTAGTACAACTTCCTTGGAATTCTTCGTTTGATAGAGTGATATCTTACAATCCAGATGGGGTTGTAATTAGTAACGGTCCTGGAGATCCAAAGATGTGCAATGCAACAATCGAAACGGCAAAAAAATTCCTAGATAATTCAATTCCAACACTTGGCATATGTCTTGGCAATCAGATTTTGGCGTTATCAGCGGGAGCAGATACGTACAAATTAAAATATGGTCACAGGGGACAAAACAAATCATGTATAAATAATAAGAATGAAAATTCCTATATCACCAGTCAAAACCATGGATATGGAATAGAAGCCAAAAGTCTAGAAAAGACAGGATTCGAGCCATGGTTTTATAATCCAGATGACAAAACTATAGAGGGCATAATACATAAAGATAAACCTGCAATAGCGGTACAATTTCACCCAGAGGCATCACCAGGACCTTTTGATTGTACATTTATTTTTGATAAATTTAAAGAAATTATTAATTTAAATAAGAGATAAAAATTACCATATTAAACCTATATAAAATACATGAAAAAGTAGAGAGAGGTGAAAATAATTCCAAGAAATAATGATATAAAAAAAGTTGTTCTGTTGGGTAGTGGGGCAATAAAAATCGGAGAAGCAGGCGAAAGTCATTAGAAGATGACCGCTAATTTGATTACTCTGGTTCACAATGCCTCAAAGCTCTAAAGGAGGAGGAAATTGAAACAGTTCTAATTAATCCCAATATTGCTACTATTCAGACGGATACAAGGTTTTCTGATAAAGTATACCTTTTGCCTATCACTCCCGATTATGTTTCCAATATTTTAGAAATCGAAAGACCAGATTCTATAATGTTATCATTTGGGGGACAAACTGCCCTAAACTGTGGTACATCATTATTCAAAAAAGGAATTCTTGACAAATACGGAATAAAAGTCCTTGGAACACCAATTAACGGAATAGAAAGAACTGAAGATAGACAACTTTTCAAAGAGGCCATGCAGACAAGTAATGTTCCTGTATTACCTAGTTCTCCAGCATACTCTGTTGAAGAATCAATTCATATTGCAAAAAAAATTGGTTATCCTGTAATCATCAGGGTTGCATACACTCTTGGAGGAAAGGGGGGAGGAGTGGCCTATAATGAATATGAATTACAAGAGATAGTACATAGAGGCCTCTCAGTCAGTATGACCAGTCAAGTTTTAATAGAAAAATATGTTGGTAACTGGAAACAAATAGAATACGAAGTAATGCGAGATTATAAAGGAAATTCTATAATTGTTTGCAACATGGAGAATATTTTGGCTATGCGAGTTCATACAGGAGATAACATTGTAGTGGCTCCATCTCAGACTCTTAATAACTACGAGTATCACATGTTGCGTTCTGCAGCGATCAGAGCAACAAAAGAGGTAGGTATTATTGGTGAGTGTAACATTCAGTTTGGACTCGATCCTGAAAAAGAAGAATATTGTGCAATAGAGATAAATGCAAGACTCTCTAGATCATCGGCACTTGCTAGCAAAGCAACTGGATATCCGCTAGCGTATATGGCTGCAAAATTGGGATTGGGATATTCACTAAACGAGTTAGTAAATAAAGTTACCAAGAAAACAACTGCATTTTTTGAACCATCTTTAGATTATGTAGTAGTAAAGATGCCTAGATGGGATTTTAATAAATTTGAGAATGTTAACCGTAGACTCGGAACTGCTATGAAATCAGTTGGAGAAGTAATGGCTATTGGAAGAACTTTTGAAGAATCAATTCAAAAAGCAATAAGAATGTGTGACATTGGAAAGAAAGGTCTGGTTGAGAACTATGAATTCAAAGAGCCCAACGAAGAAGAGTTAGAAAATATTGAACATGCACTTTTGTATCCCGATGACAGCATCCTTTTTGATGTTGTCAGAGCAATATACAGCGGTATAACCATAGAAAAGATAAATGAATTATCCAGTATAGACCCATGGTTTCTTGCCAAAATAAAGAACATAATAGACATGGAAAGAAGGTTGAAAAATTTGGGAAATGATTTTGATGAAAGGCTCATAAAAGAAGCTAAAAAAACAGGGTTCTCGGATAAACAATTATCTTCTTATTTAAAATTGGATGAAATAACTGTTAGAAAACTTAGGAAAAAATTTGGAATACAACCAGTCATCAAACAGATTGATACGTTGGCTGCTGAATGGCCGGCTCAAACTAACTATCTTTATCTTACCTACGGCGGTGATACCGATGATATCAAAATTAGAAAGAAAGATAAGAATGCAATAGTTCTGGGAGCAGGTCCGTATAGAATTGGAAGTAGTGTAGAATTTGATTGGGGTACTGTCAATATGGTTAGAGGTTTGAAAGAAAATGGAATAAATGAAGTTTCAATAATAAACTGTAATCCCGAAACAGTTTCTACTGATTTTGATATTTCTGACCGGTTATACTTTGAGGAAATTACCTTTGAAAGAGTTATGGATATTTATGAAAAAGAAAATGATGCTGGAATAGTAACATGTGTTGGCGGTCAAACTGCTAATAATCTAACGTTAAAACTGGCAGAAAATGGAGCAAAAATAATAGGAACAGAAAGCAAAGATGTCGACAGAGCTGAAGACAGAGAGAAGTTTGGGAAATTACTTGATTCATTAAAGATTAAACAACCTCCTTGGAAAAAATTTACAAGTCTGTATGAGGCAACTAATTTTTCTCAAGACGTAGGATATCCCGTGCTAGTGCGACCGTCATATGTATTAAGTGGAGCAGCAATGAAGGTAGTATGGGATGACAAACAGTTGGAAATATTTATAGAAAATGCCACAGAGGTCAGCCCAGATCATCCTATAGTTATTAGTAAGTTTTTTCAAGATGCTGCAGAAGTAGAAGTGGATGGAGTAAGCGGGAAAGACAAAATAATTATTGGATCCATTATAGAACATATAGACAACGCCGGAATACATTCAGGTGATGCGATGATGTGTATACCCCCATGGAGATTAAATAGGGATATAATGGATACAATAACAGGCTATTCAAATAAAATAGTCAAATCTCTAAATGTCATCGGACCATTTAACATTCAGTTTCTTGTAAAGAATGACGAAGTACTTGTAATTGAGGCAAATATCAGGGCATCAAGGTCAATGCCTTTTGTTTCTAAATACGTAGGTATAAATCTGATGAATCTTGCCGCAAAAGCGATGTTAGGTAAACCTCTACCAGAGATAAAGGATTTATGGTTGAAAACCAGCGGTTTTGGTATTAAAGTGCCTCAATTCTCGTTTATGCAACTAGAAGGTGCTGATATAGTTTTAGGTGTAGAGATGCATTCTACTGGAGAAGTTGCATGTTTTGGAACAAGCTTTTATGATGCTCTAAGTAAAGCCTTCCTGGCTGCTGGATATTCGCTGCCGTTACGTGGAACTTCTTTAATCACAATAGGAGGCCAAAAAAATAAGGAAAAATCGCTTCCTCTTCTGTCTTTGATTTCATCAATGGAATTTAATATTTTAGCTACAGAACATACAGCTGATTTTTTGGAAAATAATGGTTTTAAGGAAGTGCAAAGGGTTTATAAAATAAGTGAACCTGACAGGAAACCAAACATCACCGAATTACTATACGATCATAAAATTGATTTTATCATAAATATTCCCGCAACTGCAACTGTGGAAAAATATTTGGATATGTTAAATGATGAATATCAAATAAGGAGGAAAGCGGTTGAGATGGGTGTTCCGGTAATGACAACTATGGAGGCCGCAATATCGTTTGTAAAAACCTTACAATGGCTGAAAAGTAATGCTCCAACAATAGTTCCATTGAAGAATTACTTAGAGGAAAACACAATCAGTGAAAAAAATTAATGAAACTTTTCAATTTTTTACATCCCCTATAACAGAACCTTCCAAAGTAAATAGCATTCCAGATAAAATTGCATTTTGTTCTAAAAATAAATTAATAATTGGAGAGGGAGAAGATGTTGGTTTCTTAAACTTGTGAGTTGATACCACAGTAGAATAAAAATATTTGTTAAATGTTGGAACAATTATAATTTCCAAAATTCCGCTCTTTTTCAATCCATAAAGAATTTCTTTTTTTACCTTAAGATATATCCATACTCTCTTTCCATGAACGGTACTCTTTGGATCTATAAATATTGGATGAAGATGACCCATTATTATTTTGTTAATATTTGATTTTATTTTATTTGGAAGAGTATGACCGTGTATTAACAAAGTATCATCAATAATAAGTCCACTAGTGTTGCATGTAATCACTGATTCTGGAACGAGTAGGTGGATATTTCCATCGTGGTTTCCAGGTATTAAGAAGACATCTAGATCTTTTGATAATTTATCCAAAAAATAAGGAACGATATCCCATTCAATTTTGGTTATATGAGTGATGGAGCTCTTGAGGTCTCCTAAAATTATGATTCCATCTATTCTTTGTGATTTTCTTATTTCGTTAATCTCATCTAAAATATCATTTACTATTTGATTTGAATCAAAGTTAATTCCCTTCTGAATTAGAGAGGATTCAAATCCCAAATGAAGATCTGACAGTACAATGAATATTTTTTTTTTATTTTCCCTTTTATCGATGTATTCCAAAATAAGAGCTGCATGAGGATTTATAGGATATGCCTTAGTCACAACATAAATATAATAATAATTGATCTATTAATTATTTTACCCGATATTCTATAAAAGTAAAAAATATCTTCATTTGACATCTTTCAATAACTTGTAGTATTTTGATTTATTATTATTTATACGAAGATACTAAAAAAAGGCGAAATTACATTACAGATTATAATAAAGTATGTATTTATCTTATAAATATTAAAGAATAATCTGTAAATACAAAATATTTAATGATTCTGTCAAGATATCTATTTATAAATAAATTAGTGATTTTATTATGGAATTTATATGATTATTAGCGGAGTTGAAGTCTCGACCAAATTAAAATCTGAATTAATACAAAAAGTCGAACTTCTGAAGAAAAAAGGAATTGATCCATGTTTAGCTACTATTTTGGTGGGGAATGATCAGGCTTCTGCAATTTATATTAGAAATAAACATAAAGCATGTTCTGAATTAGGAATTAAGACTAAAGACAACACTATGCCATCGGCAATTGAAGAAGAAAAACTAATCGAATTGATAAATTCATTAAACAATGATCCATCTGTTCATGGAATATTATTACAGTTACCTCTTCCAAGTCATATAGATCAATTCGAGGTAATAAACAAAATTAAACCTACAAAAGATGTTGATGGATTAACATACCAAAATGCAGGATTACTATTAAACAAAAAATCATCTTTGATACCCTGCACACCTTTAGGAGTTATGGAATTATTTAATTACTACAAAATAGAACTAAAAGGAAAAGATATCGTAATTATAAATCGAAGTATTCTAGTTGGAAAACCACTTTTTTTGCTGTTATTGGAGAAGGATGCAACCGTAACAATATGTCATTCAAAAACTAGAAATTTGGAAGAAAAATTGAGAAGGGCGGATATAATAATCACTGCAGTTGGAAATAGAAAACTTTTTACTCTAAAACCAGAACATGTTAAAGAGGATGTAGTTATAATTGATATCGGAATATCAAGAGAAAATGGAAAGATAATCGGTGACACAGATTTTAAAAGAGTTGCACCAAAAGCTTCCTGGATAACACCAGTTCCAGGAGGAGTTGGTCCCATGACTATTACAATGTTATTAAACAACACTATAAAAGCTGCATCAAATTTTTAGAACCTTATCAGTGTACACTAAAAAATGTTAGACCAATCTTCTAAGGAGGAAATTCGAAAAAAAACATTAAGCAAGAGAAATCAATTATCTGAGAAAGACCGAGTTATATTCAGCAAGATAATATTTAACAAGTTAATAGAATCGCAAGAATACAAAAAAGCAGATCGAATTGCAGTTTATTATCCAGTAGGTTCAGAAGTACAAACTTTGGAGATTATAAGGGACGCCTTAATAAACAAAAAAAAAGTTGGTCTTCCAAGAGTAATTAACGATGATGAAATAAAATTTTATCAAATAATTGAAAAATATTTAGAAGAAGTTGAATTTACCCAAGGTAAATACGGTATTATGGAAAATATAGCTTCAACAGTCGAATTGGATCAAATCGATCTTTTGATAATACCAGGGGTGGCATTTGATGTCGAGTGCAACAGAATTGGATATGGCAAAGGATATTATGATAGATTTCTGGGTCAGAATTATACTGGATATATAGTAGGATTAGCTTTTGAAAATCAGATAGTCAAGTACATTCCCATAAATGAATTAGATCAAAAAGTTGATTGCATTATAACGAACAAGAATAATTATTATTGTAAAATCTATAGAAAAAAAAATAAATTTTTATGAGAATCTTTTTCCAATATCATTTCTATAGTACTGATATTTGTGCCCCCAATGAATCATTTTTACTGCTGAATAGGCATTCATTCTGGCTGCATTGAAATTCTCGCCTAATGCAGTAACACCTAAAATCCTGCCACCATTGGTGAGAACCTCATTATCCCTTAAAATAGTTCCAGCATGAAATACCATAACATTATCATCAAATTTACTATCCAAACCATAAATTACATTCCCTTTTTCGTTCTTTATCGGATATCCTTTCTCTGCCATAACTACGCATATAGCAGGCTTTTCTGACCACTCAATGTCAGGTAATAGATCCAAATTTTCATCTATTGAAGCATCAAGATATTCATATAAATCTGATTTCATGCGCATCATTATAGGCTGGCATTCGGGGTCACCCATTCTTGCGTTAAATTCAAGAACATAAGGTTTAGATGTTTCCCTTTCTATCATCACACCGGCATAAAGAAATCCCTTGAATGGATTGTTATGATTTTGCATTGAATCAATTGTCTTTTCCATAATATTTTTCATGATATCATTAAAAAGAACGTCGTCAACTAGTGGTGAAGGAGAAAAACTACCCATTCCTCCGGTGTTAGGGCCTTTATCATTATCATATATCCTCTTATGATCTTGACTGGTAGCAACAGGAATAATTTTTTTTCCATCAGAAATGCCAATGAAAGAAACTTCGTTTCCATAGATCCTTTCTTCAATCACTACTTTATCCCCGGAATCTCCAAATTCTTTCTTGATCATGATTCTATTGATAGCATCTATAGCCTCGCTTTGAGAATCGCAAACGATCACACCTTTTCCAGCAGCTAGTCCATCAGCTTTGATGACTAATTGTTTTTCAGTGTTACGTATGTATTCTATTGCGTTTTCTGGATCTGTAAAGATTGAAAAATCTGTAGTGGGAATATTATTATTTTTCATGAAGAGTTTTGCGAATGACTTACTTGATTCTAGCTGTGCTGCCTCTTTTGTTGGACCAAATATCTTAACACTGTTGGACAACTCATTAACTATTCCCTTTGTTAAAGGTTCTTCTGGACCAACTACAATCATACAATCATTCTGTAATGCATACGATCTAATTTTTTCAAAATCAGTAATTTTGAATTCTAGGTTTTTTGACGTCCCTCCGTTGCCAGGAGAGAAAAAAACATTTTGTACTGATTTGCTCTTGGAAAGTTTCCATCCCAATGCATGTTCTCTCCCTCCAGAACCAACGATCAATACGTTTTTGTTCAATTATAATTCATAAATAGATCGCACATAATATTTGTTACATAATCATTTTCATAATTTTTCCATTAAAATTGAAATGATGAAAGTTTAATTTCAGGATACACAAAAAAAGATATTTAATGAAAAATCAGCTTAACGATTAAAAAATATTTGTACAAGTAAAAAACGTTCGATTGTCATTAACTACAAAAAATTAGTTGGTAGTTGACTTATAAGAATGAAAGTAAGAAGTAAAAAGTAGAAAATTATATTTTTAAAAATACTGATTTTACAGTAGATTTAATTTTCATTATCCTTGCGTTTTTCATAAACTAATCCTCAAAAGACCTCCAGAAAGCGAGGAAAATTGAAAATCATAACAAAAAAATCAATTTTCAGTCTGACTTAACAAAAGAGAAATACAAAGTGATTGATCAAAAGATATTGTAAATGCTCTTCAAAATGAGATACTATCTTCTTACCTGGTCAAAATAAACATTTTTTTTAATTGGTGTTGTTCGACCTTAATTCAGTGAGACATTAAAAAAATTTAAGTAAAATTTTTTTATTAAATTATCTGCTTAGTGCATAGTTCCAACATAGGACATCTTTGAGAAGGGATGTAAGAAAACCAACATATTCATCATCTTGAAATTCTACCATGTCATAATCTTCTAATCTTAATGCCTCAGCTAATGATTTTAAATGGATACACCTTTCCTTGCCAGAGAGAGTTTTAAAGAAATAGTATTTACAAGTACAATAATCTAAATCCACATCCAACCAATATTCATTGTTTTTACTAACTATTGTCCAAATCTTTCTATTGCTTGGAAGAAAAATATGAAGTTTTATTCTACTGTATGAACCGATAGTACTTGTCATTTTATTATGGCATATATAATTTTGACATACTTAAAATGCCTTTTCAATTATAGAATAATTACTTTTCTACCTTCTACCTTTAATTTGTTTTCTGCAAATAACTTTACTGCTTGAGGATACAATTTATGTTCCAACTCTAATATCCTATTTGAAATATCGTCTTCAGTATCAGTTGTGTAAATATTAACTGCTTGTTGAAGAATAATTGGTCCCGTATCAACACCATCATCAACAAAATGAACAGTACATCCGGACACTTTAACACCATAATCCAGTGCCTGTTTCTGTGCGTGTAATCCTCTAAATGACGGTAGTAACGCTGGATGAATATTCATTATTCTAAATTTATATTCATTTACAAATTCCGTACTAATAATTTTCATATATCCTGCAAGGCAAATCAATCCATTTGATGGAAGAACGTTATATGACCTTAATTTTGACACTATCTCTTTATCATAATCCCATCCCTTCTTCCGATTACCTAGAACAATTTCTGTAGGAATATTAAAATTATTTTTTGCGATCTCTAGTCCAATAGCATCTTCCCTGTTTGAGATAACTACAGTCGGGTTCACATTCTTTATATTGCCACTAGATATAGAGGAAAGGATGGCTTTCATGTTACTGCCCCTGCCAGAAATAATGATTGCGAGATTTATCATTATATTTTGAGATTATAATTGCTAGAAAATATATTAAAAGTTTCGAATTCAATAGATAAAATCAAAATAGTAAATAAATTGAGTAGTATATATGTAAAAACTTATTTGATTGAAATTTATTGGTAGAAATTATACACAATATATGTACGGTAAAAATCATCAAGAGTCTTCCTAAGACTGAAAATATTGAAAATTTAGGTTATATGGTCTAAAGAATGAAAAAATAAGTTTTATTAATCGTAACAGAAATAAATGAATATTGTTGTTATAGAGCGTATTTAATTGTCAAATAAATGGTTATCCTGGGTTCGGACAAATGATAAGGAGATCCTTGACAGTTTGGAAAGTCAAGGTTCTAATCTTGTTAAGTCAACCACACTTTTAGTAGAAATTTTAACCGATTACGAAAAATCTCTGGAAGAAAAAAAACAAAAAATAAGAGAATTAGAGCATAAGGGGGATGAAATTTCACATCGGCTATTTACCATAATTTCCCAAACATTTGTAACTCCAATAGATAGAGAAGATATATCGAAACTTACCAGCTCTATAGACGAGGTTCTTGATTATGTTGATGGAATTTCTGAGAGATTTGTTCTTTTTAAGATAAAGAAACCGACTCAATACATGTTGGAATTGGGAAAAATCATTTTATCAGCTTCACAGGAGATATATATTTTAGTAACTATGTTAAAAAGAATAAAAGATCATCAAGAATTACGCAACCATTGTGCAAACATTAAGAAATATGAACATGACGCAGACAAGATTTATAGAAAGGCGATTGCAGAATTGTTTGAAACGAATGATCCAATAGAGATAATCAAACTTAAAGAAGTGTATGATAACCTTGAAGAATCTCTTGATAAATGTCAGGATGTTGCAGATATCGTAGAGGATATCTCTTTGAAATACGGATAGCTCGATTTGATTAAAAATGGTGGTTGCTGAATAATGCTAGTCGATAGCGGAATAATTTTAATATGTGGCATATTAACAGCTTTATTCTTTGATTTTGTAAATGGATTTCACGATTCTGCAAATGCGATTGCAACAGTTGTAGGTACACGTGTTCTTAAACCAATTCAAGCAGTTTCTATGGCTGCTCTAGCCAACTTTGCAGGTCCTTTTGTATTCGGTACAGCAATTGCAGCTACGGTCGGAAAGGGAATAATACAACCAGAATTTTCAACGTTTGAAGTAATTATTGCAGGTCTTATAGGAGCTATTGTATGGGATTTGTTAACCTGGTACTTTGGTTTGCCATCATCTAGCAGTCATGCATTAATAGGAGGTTTAGTTGGGTCTGCACTAGTGGCTGGTGGTATCCAAGCACTTGTCTTTGGCGGAATAGAAAAAGTTCTTACTTTTATGGCAGTTTCACCTATGTTGGGATTCATAATTGCTTTATCTTTTGCGATAGTTATAATGTATTTCTTAAGGAAATATCGACCCTATAAAATCAATAAGGTATTTGGAAAATTGCAGATCTTTTCTTCTGTATTCTTTTCGCTTACGCATGGTGCAAATGATGGTCAAAAAACAATGGGAATTATTACAGCATTACTAATTGCTGGTGGACTTATAGATGCTAAATCATTTGTTGTCCCAACATGGGTTATTTTAGTATCTGCCACAGCTATTGCCTTGGGGACGTTTCTAGGTGGCTGGAGAATAGTAAAGACTATGGCTTTCAGAATCACCGACCTAAAACCATTCCAAGGATTCTGTGCTGAAACTGGAGGAGGAGCAATACTAACCACAATGGCATGGCTGGGAATTCCCGTGAGTACTACGCATGCGATATCGGGTGCCATAATGGGTGTCGGTTCTACAAGAAGACTTTCTGCTGTAAGATGGGGTATTGGGAGAAAAATAGTCTATGCTTGGTTAATTACTATTCCAGCTAGTGCAGCAGTCTCTGCACTTGTAATGGTAATCATAAAAACTATTAATGGAAATTAAATATAATTTGGCAATAATTGAGAACTAAAAATTAGAATTGTTTTGGAAGACAGTTTTCACAAGATCTTTTTAGAAACAGAATGCCCTCGATATTACTGGAAGTATACACATCGTACGAAGCTAATTCCTTTTTGCAGTTATCGCAATGTATTATCTGCAAGCCTAGTATCGATTGTGAAATTGGTTTTATCTGCTTTATGTCAGCGTTAAACGTTTCTTGGTATTTCATTGGTATGATATAACCATTCTCGTTTTAATATACTCTTTACATATAATCTATATAGATATCGTAAACTATATAGAATAGGACAGGTTAGGACAAAATCATATGGTGATTTTCAGTACTATTAGTCAAGTAATCTTTACCGCTTAAAGAATTTTTAAACCGTAACTACTGGGGAAAGAGTGTTTCATTGTAACACTAACGTAATCTTTTTAGCGAATCCTTTAAGGTAGAGAAAATAACAAATGAAAATTTAGTAAATACAATATAAAATTTTAATCGATGTTTTCTTTTCGTGGTGCTTGTACTAATATTAATTCAAATTTAATGAGAAAACGTGAAATAAAAATATAAAAAACAACAAATCTGTCCTAATTTTCTAATTATATATTCCTTAAAATTCAACCCTTCCACTAAAATTGAGACCCGTTATTTCTAATATTTTTAAAAGCTGTAAGATTTGAAACTCAGAGATTGAAAATATAAATATAAAATATCTAACTACAATTGTATGTATCCTATTACTTTGTAAATATAATTATTTATTCGAATACCATATTCACTAATGGATTTTACGACTATATTATCAGTATCAAATCAGCAGATCGTTTGACGTTTGCAGTTCATATTTTGCTTTTACAAAATTTCATTCTAATATGTCTTACTTAAAGTACATAAAAATTCTTCAATTTTTTTACATATTAGGATAATATTTGAACAGTGAATCAATTTTCATCGAAAATAAATAGATGTTTATATCATGCCATGAATGAAAAAACAATAATTAAAATATTAGATTTAAAAATCCATAGTATGGTTTCTGGCGTGAAGTTTACCAGTGAAGGTGTCTCAATTGAAAATAGTAACTCAAAAATATTGCTAGATCCAACAAAAATCAATAATCATGATTTTGTATTTGTTTCCCATGCTCATTCAGATCACGTTTATAGGAAGCCAAAAAATAAAAAAAATATTGAAACTTTAGTTTCTCAAGAGACAGAAATGATTGCAAATGCAAGAGGATATGATATTACTAATCCGATTTATGATAAAAAAGATTTTGAATTAATAGACACTGGTCACATATTAGGATCAAGAGGGTTACTTGCCTATAACGATGTATATTACACTGGAGACATATCTATAAGAAAAAGAGGATTTATGAACCCATCAAAGAAGATTCCAAAAGTCGACATATTAATAATAGAGTCTACATTTGGAAAAGCTGAGTATATTTTCCCTAACCCAAAGGATATAATACATCGAACAAACAATATTATCTCAAATGCATATGAAAAGGGAATTCCAGTTATCATTATGGGATACCCGCTTGGAAAGGCTCAACTATTAATGGATTTTTTCAGTCATTGGGATCCTTTTTATGTATTCGATTCTATAGAGACAATAAATTCCGTATATAGAGAAATGAATATACCTTTAAGAGATGTTATAACATATGGCAAAGCAGAAAAAAATAATTCTTTGTCAAAAAAACCGTGGATAATGCTATCATCTTTAATGAACGGAAGAACAAAATTACTCAAAAATATTAAAGAAAAATATAAGGCTATCACCATAGGTTTTAGCGGATGGGCATGTAATCCAAGTTATAAATATATGATGGATCTTGATTATGCCATGCCTTTAAGTGACCATTGTGATTACAAGGATCTGTTACATGTAGTTGAAAAGGGCAATCCAAAAAAAATATTTACTTTTCATGGTTTTGCAGATGAATTCGCTAGATCTTTAATAAATTTAGGATATAATGCCGAACCCATTAGGAAGGGATATAGAGAAGATAGTTTCAGAACAAATAAAAAGATAAAGGAAAATAAACATTTGAGACCAAAAATGATAGAAAAGAAAGATCGATCATTGGATTCATTTTTAAAATAAAAAATTTATTTTATACTTTTTAATAAAATAGATCTTGAATAGACACTAATATCAGATAAAAAAAATGAAAATTATTAAAAAAGTGTAACCTTATTTTATTTCTTTTCCTGTTCTCTAAAGTATGGGATTACTTTTTTACCAAACATCTCAATATTTTTGAAATATCCATCTCCCCAGAACCTAATAATGAAATGATTCACTCCAGAATTAATAAAACGCTCTAGCATTTCAATTACATCATCAGGTTTACCCACTCCTATAGCAGTTCTCGCTACACTGTCTGGGATGGATAATGCAGCCTTTTTCATTTGTTCCATAAGTTCTGGTTTATCCATCGTATATTCAGTAAAGTATCTTCTAAAATCAAATTCAGAATCCTGCTGAATATTATGAACTTTCAATAATTCGGGTTTGTATAGACTTACTTTCACAGCATTTTTCATTTTATTCCATGCTTCTTCTCCATCGTCTGTAAAATAAATATCGACATCGTTTGCAAATTGGAAATCAATCAAATCTCTACCAGAAGTTTTTGCATGTTCACGTATTACATCTGCATGAGCTTTAAATAATTCAGGAGTATAACCTATTGGAATCCAACCATCACCATATTTGGCACATAATTCAAGTGTCTTTGGTGCGCCTGCAGCAATATAGATAGGAGGTCTTGGTTTTCGAATACTCCTAGCTTGCAAACAGGCATTAATTAGTCTATAATATTTACCTTCATAATCCACTCTATTATCTGGATCGGATTGAAAGAGCTTATCAATAAGTTCTAGTTGTTCCTTTAATTTGGTAACAGGTTTATTAAATTCAATCCCAAAATCAACAACATTCTGAGCTTCACCTGCACCAATACCAAGCATTCCTCTGCCATTAGTTATTCTATCGAGGGTTATGGTTGCCAAAGCTATTGAAGACGGATGTCTTCTAATTGCATCTGTGACGCATGTACCTAATTCAACTTTATTTGTTAATGCACCTATAGCTGCTAGCAATAACCAAGCGTCATTTACGACTGCATTTTTCCATTGAGGAACGTTAGTGTGATCCATTGCCCATATGGAATCATAATCTAGTCTATCAGCCATCTGGCACGCAGTAATAATTTGTGTTTCATCTAAGCCAAGTCTCGCTACATTGAGTCCTTGAGTAAAACCAAATTTTATCCTCATGATTATATTATCTCCCCGCTTTTCAAGATATTAAAGATTACTAAAAAGTTGTTGACAACCACAATTGTTGAAAAGAACTTCAACCATATTTATGCATTTTTAGATAGAATAGAAAAAATATATTAAAATGTGAATAAATTTCAAATATCAATTGAATTTTTATAAAATTTATACTATAAAAGCAAGGGGAATTTTTTAGAATACTCCGAAAAAATTTCAACTATATGATATAATAATACAAAAAAATAAAATTAGAAAAAATAAATTACAAAATTTAGAACAACATATAAAAGTTTATCGTGTAGGATTTTCATTTAAAAGATTCAAATTACATGTATTTAGAAAATTTAATTTGATTAAAAGATTTTTATTATTTAAAACTTACTAGAATAACATTAAGTTATATATAAGTTAGTGATAAGAATCGATATGTCTTACAAAATAAAAGGCATCTCAATATTGGTTTCTGATATTAAAAAATCTTTAGAATTTTACAAGAATGTCTTGGGAATAAATGTAAATCAAATAAATGACAATAGAATAGAATTTTCGTATAAAGGATCAGACAGTATCAACTTTGTGTTAGAAAATAAAAATTCAGAAGAAAACAAAAACACTCAGGTCCCCCACAATGGAAACATAATGATAACTTTTCTGATTAATAATTTTGATGAAATTCACAATAATCTCATTCAGAAAAATGCTAAAATTCATAGTAAAGCAACGCAAGGACCAGATTCAAAAAATGTCATAATAGAGGATCCTGATGGCTATCTGATCTCACTTGTTGAGACCATTCCAAAAGATGAATTCCGACAAATACCATATTACCATGGTTTTGCTCCAGATTAATCATATTTTTGATTATTATTTAATTCTTCAATAAGATGATAAAATTTTTTTTATAATATTTTTAGATGTTAAAACATTTGAAAAATATGTTTAACTAGCTGTGTTAAATAACAACAATAAAAAGAGAACAGGCACAAGCAGTAATATAAATATCTGTTTATTAAAAAAAATCACTAACCAAGAAAGATATGGTTTAAGTAATCAAGAATAACCGTAGGTTGTTATATTTTTCAAACCTATTTACTTTGGTTCGATTTATCCTTATTTCTGTCAGTTAGCTCTTTTAGCATATCATAAAATTTTTCAATTAGTATAGTATATTGATCTTTAGTTATTCTTCCTCTAATAAATTCATGTTTAATAATCTCTATAGCATTCTTAACATTATGTATCGATTTAGGGATATTATTTTCATCATAATTTTTATAAATTTTTCTAAGATGGCTGCTAGCGATACGCTTTTTATTGTAATCATTAACCTGACGCGATATAGATGGAATAAATATAGTAAAGAGAGCTGTTAAAATAACAGCCATATAACTAGCGGGAATTTCAGGCAACGAAAATAGGAATGGGGAAGATTTTTGAACATTCAAACCCAAATAAAGAATTTTTGAATAATTATGTACTTGAGTTAATGGACTAGTTTGATTATAATCAAGACTTTGTGAGTCGACTATACTATAAGATAAATTTAATGGTACAATATAATTTTTAAAGTCGATTTTTGGAGCTATATTAAAATCAACTGGTATTGACCCCGATCCGCCAAATAAATTTAGTTTGCTTCCCTGAGGGAAGTTTATATTAATTTCCTTCGGATAAGTTTTATTAGATATATTTACATCTACAAAGAGATCGTTATTGGACGTACTGTTGAAAATTAAAATATCAGAATGTTTTCCAGGGTATACATTTATGGCTTTATTGCCAATTGACAGGCTTGGAGCAGGAAAATGAAGCTGTCCAATGGTATCCATTAGCTTGTAATACTTCGATTTTGCCCCTAATTGAAGTAATATAGAATAACTATTTGGATAATTCATTTGTTTTAAATCAATTACGACCTTAATTCCGTCAGGAATAAAGGACAAATATTTGTAATCAGCGACTGAACTAAAAAATAATGGTTCGTAATTATAGTCAATTATTTCATACCCAGCAATTGTCCAATTAAAGTAATCAAATGATTCTGTGAATTCAAACTCCAGAGGAAGTGAACTATTTTGAAAATCTTGATTGGATACTAAACCGTAGTAATGTAGTGATTTGGCTGTACCTGTTGTATTTGATTTAAAATCTAAATTGTTATTTTCTATCGTTTTTGAATTATTGTGATTTATTAAGTATCTATAATCATATCCTAAAAACCCCGTATCAACATCATCATCCGAATTTATCAAAACGTTAATGAAAACTTCATTCGAGTTATTGTTCTTTAAAAATTGAAACACTTCTGAAGGTAAATCTTCAGAAAATATTTTTATTTCTAAATGAGTTCCGTTACTTGAGATTGAAGCAGTTTCTATGTTAACCAATGATTTAATTCTTGAAAGTTCACTATCATCTGTTAAATTTTCATCTAATACTGTTACATCACTAGTTTTATCCTGAATTATCGTTCTACTGAATGTTGGAGAAATTGCATAGATATCAGAGGTATAAAACACAAAAAATATGCTAATCAAAAGAAAATAGATCAAATGATTCAATTATTTCATTAAAGTATCAACCTTTTATAATTTTTATTTTAAAGATCAATGTTTAGAAAGTCGACAAAGTTTTATAATGAATTGTAGTAGTAAATTCATGAAAATAATAGTATTAACAATTGGAGCTCTAATTTTGTTTCTTGCCTCATTCTCTCCCCTAAATTTCCATAACCTCATTTTTGCACAAGATGAAGAATTAGGAAATGAAAAATCGACGGTAAGTGTGATGATGAATATGAGGAATATACAATCTATTTCAAGCTATTCAAGTATAATTGATTTTGACACTAATTTCACAGTTACAGGAAGCAATAGTAATATAATCAAAGAGACAAATTTAATAAAAAATACAATAATAGATGATTTTAATAAGTCACCTACAATAGGATATGTAAAAATTCAAAATGGCGCTGATCACTCAAACAATACTACATTATCCAACCCATTTGCAAGTAAACAACAAATAGATGATAAGATTTCAATTGAATTCGATAGGGCTATAAAAGAGTCTGAAAATTCAGACACTGTATCAGGCATAATAAATTGTGAGTTTGGTATGTATTTAGCTAATTTTCGATGTTCTTTTTCCGAATTACTCTAGTAATCTAATTCAAATTTACATATTTTTGTATCTTTTTTTGAAAACTTCAAACAATAATAGAATGTTTTACTGTCATAGATAAATTTTATTATTCGACCAATTTGTTAAGTTTTCCAAATTTACACCAAATCATCCAGAAGACCAGCAGTCATTTTATAAGCAAACATAGATCAACTGGAATAATTTATTAAACGAATTCTTATTGGATATCACAAAGAATGAAATGAAAAATTTGCAAGATATGAGTAATAATTACTAGTTATAATGCTCTATGTTATCCATCGTTGGGGATACTTTACTTTTTTTGACTTCTTCAAGCATCTTTTTCCAGATATGTTTTTCAAATTAATATGCCAGAGTACCACCCACAGTTACTCTTCTTGCCAAATATACGGGTCCCAGCCAAAAAATCAATGGATCCAGTAAACAATAAGCTAAAAAATCGACCATTCGAACCAACCTTCATTACATATTCAGCTGGTTTTCCTGTTATTAAAAAATGAATATCATTTGGTAAACCAGCTATTACTTTAAGAGATCTCTTTACTGTTGCGATACTTATTAGCGGTACATTATTTAAGTCTTCTATGAACTCCGTAACAATTTGTAAATTTGCTTGCTCCTGAATTCCCCCTTTTATAGAATTATATAATTTATTTATGTCTGTATGAGGACCTTTGTAATATTGAACTTTAACCCTCTTTTCATTGGCGTCCCTGTCATATTAACTCACTGCAAATAAGTACTTTTATTAAATGAAAAAGGGTCTATAACTAAATATGTGATGATAATATTATTTTGGTTTTCAAAAATTATTTTTATTCTTTTATACGTAATAGAATCAAATTTCAGTAAATATTAAATATATCTTTGGTCATTTAAAAATAATGTATAAACTTAATAATCGCTTAATTCCAATGATCACATTATTAATTCTAGCGATTTTAACCAATTTATCAACATCACAAGGAGTGGCACAAACCACAGGTAATGAAACCAAAGAAAAAACTGAAGAAACTTCGCAAACAGAGAAACCTTTTTTTTTCTTATTTAATTCTGAACTGCCTGCATTTAACGTGACAGAATTTCCACCAGATGTTTTCTCTCAAACAACATTAGAGGTCAATGAGGGGGACGAAGTCAAGATATTTATGTACAATCAGGAAGCGCCAAATGCCGATCGACACTCATTTACTATAAATGCACCATATGATATCAATATAGACTTGGCACCGGGCAAAAATGGAAATGTAACTATTAATGCAGATCAACCTGGAATTTATAGATTCTACTGCGAATATCATGAACCAACTATGAGTGGACAATTCATTGTATTCCCTAAATGATAAGTTGTGTCTGTAAGTTGTTAGAGTGAATGGATAGAGTCAATTCGGTTTAGCAAGTAATAATTTTTAAAAAAAAATAAAATAGCGATTATTTTTTATTCGTAAATAGAAAGATAAATTTTCATAATAATCTTTTACATTACAAAATAAGATGGAAAATACAAAAATTTTCTTTATGTTCGCAGGAATTTTTTCCTTAGGATTGCAGGGTTACCTATACACCGGAAATAATGCTTACGCTCAGGGAGAAACGATACAAGATTTCGATAAAATTGCTGGAGACGAGAATACACAAATCATAGAGAACAATACTGCAATTAGCAATCCAAATAACACGCTTTTAGATGCTGAAGATGTCAACATTGAAGAAGATTGTATGACTTTACCAGATGGTAGCAAGGACTGTCCATAATTCATACAAGATTTTTATTTTTTAACAGGTCATGAAAATCTTAAATATTAGAGCTAAATTCAAAATTATCATCCAATAGACAATCATATTGCTTACTAATGTATCACATAAACATGGGGTTCTTTTTTCTTTTTATAGCCTGTAAATAACATCCTGAATCTCTTATGCATGAATTTCTTACTTCCATAGCCAATCCACTTGCTGCATGTTGTCTTCTCTGATACCTTTGTCTCTTCTTTCTCATGATAGTTTAATATTCTACATACTTCGATTGATCTGCTATATGAACAAATAGATTCCCCTTTTTCTTTCGGTCTTGTGTAGTTGATCGTGGTGATTTCATGATAACCATATTTTCAAATGTATAAATTGCACTAGTAATATAATAATAATTGACTAATGTTATAAACCCATACAGTGAAATACCATCTTTATCTGCAAGAATATCTCTCTTTGTTCCTAATTCAGCCTGTCAGTAGGGTTATATTCAGTTATTACCCTAAATGTGATTTTGTGTATTCTTTCAAGACAATCCTTTGCCGATTTGCCTCCTCTTTTATCATCATAGATTTTCACTAATGTTTTTGATATTAATTTATAGCATTAGCCAACTAGACAAGATTAGTTTTTTGGTCACTGAATTATTATTAACGTTATTAAATTGAAAATTTCAACAACAAAAACAGCAGGCTAATGATCTAATGATGTTTTTTAAAAAATATGTTTAGTCATCTGTCGTTTCTTCTGATGAAATTGGCACTGATGCAAAGACGTCAAGTCCATTTGAAATCTCTTGAATATTCTCAGTTACATTAGATAAAATATGTAACGCAGTTTCAGTATCACCGGATTGAATCGCTTGAATAGTTTGATTCACATTATTACCGGTACTCTTGATCAATTCTGACAATTTCAGGTACATACCTGCTTCTGTAGGGTCTTCAAAAAAAGGGTCATATGTATAAGCTTTATCAAACAAATAAGCATGGAGAATTGATAAGAGAGAAGCAATGATCAGAAGTTTTACACCTAATTTCATATAGTCTTTTCATTCAATAATTATATAAACATTTTTTAAAGTATAATATTACATTTATATTTTTCATAATGCAATATCTATATGTAACTAATTATAAGAACATTTCCTATTCGATTTAGTAGATGTGAAATTATGAAAAGGTCGTATTTTAAATATACACTTAAGTATTGAATTCTTTATTATTGAAATATAAGAGATTGTTTGATAGAATTAGAGTATTATACAGATACTGGTTCTAAAATTCAGATTAAAAATTACCCCTATGACAAATATGCGACAAGCTAGGAATAAAGTGATTATTAACCGGATGCTTCACAAATTGAGATGGGAAACTTCCTGCTAAATAGTCCATTGTGGCATCATTAACAGAATAAAAAAGATTGGTAATACAATCGACTTCTGAAAAATTTTCTTGAAGGTGCAAATACATACTAAAATAGAGACTTTTGATATATTAAGATACTAAGATAAAGAAAATTTATATAATTTGTGTTATAATTAACCATTAGATGCTTTTACCTGCAGAAATTGAAGCAAAGTCACTCATTCCAGCAATTAGAGCTATCCTTGCGAAAAAATTAATCACTGAATACAAAATGAAAGAAGAAGTTGTTGCTAAGGTATTAGGAGTTACCCAAGCAGCAATAAGCAACTACATAAGGGGAACAAGAGGTGACTTAGAACTAATAGATAAATTATCATCTATTCACGAGATAATGAGAAAGGTAGATGATATCGCCCAAGACTTGGTATCAAATAGAGCATATACTCCAGGTACAATGGCAAAATTCGTAGAGCTTTGCAATTTCATGAGATACTCTTTCATTATTTGCGATGTTCATCACAAGATAGAATCAAACATAGATGAGCAGGTATGCGAGCTATGTAAAGATAATTTAATTGGAAGCAAGTTTTAATTGATAAATTTTAAAATAAGAAAAAATAAAATTTAAGTAAAATTATCTTATCATTTTGATAACCATATCCAATATTTCTGATCCCATTAGCGTACCTAGATTTCCTTTTTTAGCAAAAAATTCAGTGAATCTCTTGCTGCCGTCTTTTGGAATTTGGTTACCGGATATCAAGAGGGGAACAGGGTCATCACTATGGCTCTTTTTAACACAAGGAGTTGAATGGTCTCCCGAAACCATGATAATGGCATCATCGACGTTCAAATCAGCAATTAAAGTTCCAAAGAAATTTTCGTCAATTTTTTCTATGTTCTTTTGTTTTCCAATAGCGTCACCATCATGACCAAACTCATCTGGTCCTTTTATGTGCACATATACCACATTATACTTGTTCAATTTCTCAGCAGTGACCTTTGCTTTTGTAATATAGTCATTGACATTCCCTGCACGAATTGAATCCATTTTTAATATTTTTGATATTCCTATTTCAACTGGCATGTCAACAATAGATACAAAATCGAGATCATATTTGTTATTTATAGGCACATAATTTGGCAATTCGTTACCTGCATCTCTGACTAAAATACAATTCATAGGATTCAAATTTCTTTGGATTCTAGAAAGATTTATGGGATGGTTTTTTGTCAAGGAAATAACTTGGTTTGTAAAATCATTAACCAGGTCTGCTGAAATTCTTGAGGATGGATCATTATTTTGTGGCTCAGATTTCAGAACATGTATCTGTTCAATATCTGTTTTTGCAATTCCAATACCATTTACTTTATCATACGCAGGATCAGTATTAGTTATTTGATCAGAAAGTTTTGTCTTTTTGTGCCTAAATCTTATAGTAACTCGATGAGCAATGGTAGGAACAACAACAACGGAAGCATCTGGATCCTGAAAAGTAATTTTTTTGTTAAGTGTTTCACAGACCGATCTGGCTTCTTCGTCCGTGATAATACGTCCTGCACGTCTATCTACAATTTTTAACCCGGTGTCAACTGTTGCAAAATTCCCTCTTAATGCTAAATCTCCTTTCTGAAAATCTATGCCACATCCAATAGATTCTACAACACCTCGCCCGACATAAGGAGTATCCCTAAAATTATATCCTAACATATTAAATACTGCTATGTCTGATTGAGGAGCTATTCCCTTACCCACAGTAATTACTTGCCCCATACTACCATTACTTGCAATCTTATCAAGATTAGGAGTATATGCTGCAGCCAGAGGAGTCAAATTATCAAGAGATTCATGAGGAAGATCGCCAATTCCATCCAAAATTACGTAGATGATTCTAACTGAATTCTTGCTATTTTTTACTTTCACAAGAAAAAAGATATTTTAACTAAATTTATTTTTATTTAATCAAAAAATAAAATTATAGCTAAAAAAGGTATTTAAAATTAAGTCTTGTCTTTCGTTCCACCCTTTTTCCAAACTTGTATTTGTCCTCCATAAACCTCATCGGCATATACAAATGAAGGGATCTGTGCGTAATATCCTTCTCTACCAGTACTAAAAGTCTTTCTAACTAGGGGAATTTCATAATTTTTTCCATCAGGCATCAATAAAGTCGCGATAGCGAACTTTCTTTCTTTGGTACCTTTGAGATCTTCTGTCATACTAATTATCCTATTGACATGCTGAAATATAAAAATAATATTAATTAGAATAATCTTAATGTTATAGTTAATGTAATGAATCACGAGAAAATTAGTTGTTAATTACTCAATTTAAATTGAATTTGGAATTAGAAGGTTTGATGACTTCTTTGAAGTTATTAATCAAAGATAGTTAATATTCAGGATTATTTGGATCACGAAATGTTGAAACCATCGAAATTATATAGCTAAATATTATTTTAAAGTAATAAAAAGATCGAGGACCAGATAGTTTCATTTATCCGTTTTTGTCTAATTTATATAAATGACAAATATATCGTAATATAATATAATATCTTACTATCGTGAAATGAAGATTTTTTATTGTATTATTGTTTTGTGTTATAATATTATCTTTCACTCACACCAAACAAACACATTTCCTTATACTGATCTTTAATAATATTGAATGAAAATAAAGAGCAAAATTGATAAAATAGACTAGAATGATTTTATTTTAAGAAAAGAATTCTATTCGGTGATTTCAGTTATAATGAAAGTAATTGATATTTAATCAGCAAATAACTTGATATAACAATACCAAAGTCTCAAATTATAGTAGATTAAATACCATGTTATTGAATTTTATAAAATTGTATGATTTAAAACAATTTTATATATTACAGATATGAAATCAATTAGATGGATTTTTTAGAATGCTATAGAAAGGCTGGAAAGATAGCGAGTGCAGTTAGAGAAAATGCTAGGGAAAAAAACCATATTGGATCAACTATGTTTAAAATCTGTGAAGAAATAGAAATAGAAATAAGGAAAAAAGGAGCAGAACCCGCATTTCCAGTCAATGTTAGTCTAAATGAAATTGCTGCACATTATACGGCAGAACCTAACGATCCCATTCCGGTAAAAGATGGTGACATTTTAAAAATAGATATAGGAGTTCATGTTGATGGATATATAGCTGATACTGCTGTAACTGTTTGTTACAATCCAGAATTTGAGTCTTTGGTAAGATCCTCAGAAATCGCATTAAATGAGGCGTTAAAAATAGCCAAAACTGGTGTTAAATCGTCTGATATTGGAAAGGTAATCGAAAGTAGCATCATAAAAGGTGGATTTATACCTATAAAGAACTTGAGTGGCCATTCATTAGAACAATACACAATTCATGCTGGAAAATCAATTCCCAATATCGATACATTTGGTTCTTTTCGATTAGAAACTAATCACATATATGCAATAGAACCCTTTGTAACCGTCAAGAATGGATTAGGGATAGTACATGAAGGAAAAATCGCAAATATTTTTGCAATAGTGTCAAGAAAACCTACAAAAGAGAAGGAGACTGACGAGTTTTTAAACGAATTATGGAATAGATTTAGATCATTGCCTTTTGCGTTGAGGTGGTTACTTGATTCTCATGAAGAGAAAAAAGCAAGAGACTTACTAGAAAAACTAAAAAAAAGGAAAAATGTTCATGCATACCCAGTTTTAATAGAGGGTAAAGGAATGACAGTGGCCCAATCTGAACACACCATAATACCTATTGAAAATATCGTGGAAGTCATTACTGCATGATTCTTTAGTCTAATTTTAAAACTACAATAGTTTAAAAGAAAACTTCCGAAGCTTAAAATTATATACTAAAAAAAACATTATTTAATTGTAAAATAAGGGGTCGTTGTCTAGCTTGGTATGATGCCAGCCTTGGGCGCTGGAGTTCGCCGGTTCAAATCCGGCCGACCCCATTGATTCTTTGGATCAAAGCAAATTCGAACTTTTTTTGATAAAGAATATGAAGAACACAGTATATGTATCGCATACTTAGCAACAAATAATTATTGATTATGATCTCATACCCTATGTTTAGTATGTCTTCATAATGAATGTTAATTTGTTTCTGTCAAAAGTTTTAAAAATGCTGGCCTATGAAGTATAAAAAGATTAGAAGATACATGTGATGCAGAATGAGCTTAATTTAAAACACGTGGATAATTCATACATCATTATAACAACAAAAAATTGCTTTTATCTTGAATTCCTCTAATCCGTCAACCGTGTATATTAAGAAAAAAAAGCCTAACACATCTGGTGGGTTGACTGAAATAGAGTAAGACTTAAGAGATATCTTATTTTAAATATCCATACAAAGCAGGTTTATTGATTATTGCAGAGAGACAGAATTTATTTAATAATAGACATTTTAACAAAATTAACTGAATTTGGAGAAATAAACCAATCATCTCTTTTGC